>NZ_JBQFZL010000006.1:0-182652 GCF_056542225.1 Ruegeria sp. AE3
GTCCATCAAAATGATGATCCCAAGCCAAAAAGGACACAAAAGTCAAAACCGATTGGACGCTCCGAGATCAACCAAGTTTCCACACACCCTCCGGACAAAGCGGCCACTCTTTGCAAGAAATGAAATTGACGACTAGTTGTGGTATTAAGGCTCCCACAACCGGGGGATGCCGCAATGAACAGAACTTGGAAAACATTTCTCGCGGGGGTGGCTGCGCTATGCGCCACCATGTCGACAAGTTTCGCTGAAATGATCCACTTGATGGCTAGAAAAGGCGATGTCGCAAAAGTTATGTCAGAAATCGAAAAAGGAGTGCCGGTGGATCTGCCGAGCACCACAGGCGCTCGTTTTGAAGGTTCGTCACCACTCGTAGTAGCATCTCGGTTCGGTCGTTCGGACGTGGTCGCGGCCCTGTTGGAGGCTGGGGCCGACCCAAACTACTCTCTTCCCAATGCTGAGTACGAAAAAACTCTTGCATACCCAATCCATGTTGCGTCAAGCAACGGACACACAGAAGTTGTTCGATTGCTTTTGGAAGCCGGTGCTGATCCAACTGTCGTGGATCCTTGGCTTGGGACAGCACTGCATTTCGCCTCGTTGCGTGGGCACGACGAAATCGTGACCATGCTATTGGATGCTGGCGTACCTACAAGTGCAAGTATCCCTAGTGTGAAGCACTTGATTGGTAATGCCGATAGGGGCCGAGGAGAAACTCTGGCAGGTGCCTGCAAAGCCTGTCACAGCCTGGAGAACAATGGGCAAGTTCAAGCCAATGAAGGTCCGCCACTTTGGGGAGTTCTCGGGCGCACCATTGGCTCGTACGATGGCTACGAGTACTCGACGGCTTTGTCAGCGATTTCAGGTGTCTGGGACTACGACAATCTAAACTCGTTTCTTGGGCGTCCACGAGAATACATTCCGGGAACAAAGATGGACTTAGATGGAGTTTGGTTTGATCAGGATCGCGCAGACTTGATTTCTTACCTCCGGACACTCGATGAAAACCCGGTCGCATTGCCTTAACAACCAATCGAAATTGAGCGTAGGATACGCGTTGGTGAGGTCAGAAGCAGCCATCAGAAAGAGCTCGTTGGGCGTCTGCTTTGCGGACCAACCAGACAGGCGGGTCGCAAGCTTCAACGTCAACAAACGGCGGTGATTTCAACTGATCGCCGCAACACATTCTGCAAACTTCTCAGCTGGCGTTTGATATTGCAAGGTTTTGCGAGGCCGCTCATTGAGTTGCCTGGCGATGGCGCTGAGTTTTGCACGGCTTGCACTCGTAGAACCATTGGCAGGCGTCAATTGACATTTCTTCGGTTTCGCCATGTCGACACTTTGAGCAAGTCAATTTGCTTTCAAGCACTACGTTTTGGCCCGTCATTATCTCACACTTGCACAATCAGGAAATCGTTGATCCGAACCTCACGTAATACGACAACCCAAGACAATCCGGTCGAGGTTGCTATCAACTCCAAGAACCGATTGTTGGTTAAGTCAGATTATCTGTCCAATGACTTTGCGAGATCAGCAAGTAGGATAGGCTTCTGACCCTGAATGGATTCCGCTGCTGATATCGACAGTCTGAAAGCCCGCGCACAATACTGACACTAAATCACCTTTGGTGGCCTACCCTCTAGGGCGGACCGAAAAATAGTAAAGTTTGTGATAGCCAAATGCCCAATAGTTTGGTGGAATGAGAAGATTATCATTGTTAACTGCCCCTGAGACAAGGTGTCCTTGTTTGCGTCGACTAGCCGCCATTTTAGCCGCTGATGTTGTTGGATTTTCCGCACTGATGTCGCGTGACGAACAAGGCACTTTGGAACAGCTGGTCGCTTTTCGCCGAAGCTGCTTCGATCCGCAGATTGCCCAGCACAACGGTAGAATTGTTAAACTTATGGGCGATGGTGCATTGGTCGAGTTTGCGAGCGTTCTGGATGCGGTCGCTTGCGCGATTGCCATCCAAAACAACACCAAAGCTCAAAGCGCAGACCGGATTCAACTTAGAATTGGCATTAATCTGGGCGACGTGATTACCACTGGCGAAGACATCTATGGTGACGGGGTCAACATCGCTGCGAGGCTGGAACCTCTGGCTGAACCAGGTGGTGTATGCATTTCCGGAATCGTGCACGACAGCCTAGGGGGTAAAATCAACGCCAGATTTCGAGACGACGGAGAACAGAAACTCAAGAACATTGAAACACCGGTCCGAGTTTTTCGCTGGGCTGCGGGTGACATTTCTACCTCGCATACGCCGTCTCCGAATTTAGATGCTGGAAAAGCTTCGATTGCCGTACTGGCTTTCGACAACATGTCTTCTGATCCAGAGCAGGAATATTTTTCCGATGGAATAGCAGAAGATATCATCACTGCGTTGTCGCATTTCCGCGACTTTTTCGTCATCGCCCGCAATACGAGCTTTACCTATAAGGGAAAGGCCATTCGCGTCGATCAGGTGTGCCAAGACCTGGGCGTGCGATACTTGGTGGAAGGAAGTGTGCGAAAAGCTGGCGATCGAGTAAGAGTGACTGCGCAATTAATTGACGGTGAGAGTGGCGCTCATATTTGGGCCGCCAAATACGATCGTGAATTGACGGACGTTTTTGCCGTTCAAGACGAAATTACCCAATCCATTGTCTCGGCTGTCGCACCCGAGACGATCGGCGCTGAAACCCGACGTGCACGCTCGAAACGGTCAGACAACCTCAGCGCCTGGGACAAAGTGCTTCAGGCCAGATGGCACCTCGGAAAATTCACTAAGGAAAATAATCAGATCGCCCATGATCTATTAAAGCGGTCGTTGGAAAGTGACTCGGACGACAGCGAAACACATGCGGCTTTGGCGCTCAGTCACATTATGGGCATGCTTCACTTGTGGCGCATGGATTCCAAGGAAGCCATTCAGACAGGAGAGTTTGAGGCCGGCCTTGCAGTGCAACTAGATGATCAAAATGCTAACGCTCATGCTGTGTTGGGTATGGCTCTGTGCTTTGCTCGCAAATTCGATGAGTCTTTAGTCCATTTGCTGCGTGCCATTGACCTAAATCCGAACCTGGCTATCGGGTATGGTAACATTGCAGCCTTGTATGGCGTGTCGGGCGAGTCCGACAAGGCAGAGCAATCGGCCAAACATGCAATGGCCTTAAGTCCGCGCGATCCATTGAAAGCATTTTGGCGTGGAGGGCTTGGGATCGGTGCTTATGTAACGCGACAGTACGGTCTCTGCCTTGAAAACGCGATCGAAGGCCTGAAAGAGCACCCGGGTTACGCATCGCTAATGCGGCAAGAGGCAGCTGCGTTGGGTATGTTGGGGCGCAGAGAAGAAGCACAACTTTCCATTAAGCGATTGCTTGAAACGATGCCGGAACTGACGATTGAGCGGGTGCGCAAGATGGTACCTGTTAGAGATCCGGAAGACTGGGAACATTGGCTGGAAGGCCTAAGGCGCGCTGGATTGCCCGAGTAAGCAAAGAGATGGCGAATGCCGAATGAGGAAACTCGTTGGGCGATGTCAACTCTAAACCGACATTCGCACTTAGAATTTGTACTTCCCAAGTTGCAAATGAAGTGATCGATTGCCGCTGCCGCCTACTTTTTCAGGCGCTCCCAAACCAAAATAGCTCTTCCTTTCTTTCCTCCGAAAACAACCCCTTCCGCCGTCAATTCCAAAAGCTCTCCGATTAGCGTGATAGTTCGCAATTTATCCTGCCCGGCCCAAGATGCCACAGTCGCAACATGAACCCGGTGCCGAACAACTGCGCCCTCAATTGACCAATCACCGCAATAGGAAAAGTAGCTGGGGTCGTCACTTGAGTTGGCTCCCTCGACATGCCTGACGGGGTTCCAAAGGTGAGCCGACATGAACCTATCGCTCGAGTAGACAATCCGGCCTTGCGGGTTGTCGCCGTAGGGCAGAAGAGTGGCGCTGTCGTCAAACTCGGTGACGAAACTCTTCAATACCCATGTTCCGATTATCGAGAAGGTCTCCCTCATTCTAGCAAAGCTACCCCGGCAAATGCCTGAACTGCAACGACCGGGTTGAACTCAGAACTGCGGACGAAACGGACATCGAAATTGCTCAAACTAACGGTCTCTCACCAGTGAGCAGCCTGGTCCAATATAGATCACCGATTTCCACATCTCTTCCGTAACTTTGCAGTTGCCGGTTCCATTTCCTTGGTCATCTGTGATGCTGAGTTCTTCTGGCGCGGATCTCTTCGGAAAAATCAGCATTTTAGTGTCGAAAATTAAATCCCAAACTGCGTTCATCTTCACTAATACCTCCAGAGGGCTGCGTGCCCTTGAAGATTGCGCGACATTTTTCGTTGGGCGTGAGTGGTGGAACAGCTAAAAAAGGGGTAAATTCACCATTTTGGGAATTTTGCCTATGCCATTTTCGGTTCAGATCGTTGCCACCCCAGAAACCAGCGCCTCCAGCGTGTTTGGCCTGTATGACACTTTGGTGGCCGCAGGGCGGGACTGGGAACATCTGGTGAGCGGCGAGGAGCCAGTGCCGGTGTTTGACGTTAGCCTCGTTGGCCCAGACACCAAGGGATTTCGTTGCGGAAGTGGCGTGTGGATCGCTCCAGACCAGACATTTAACAACGCAGACGACGTTGATATTGTTGTCGTACCTGGACTGACACTTTCTCCGCACGACCGACTCGACCCCAAACAACATCCTTGCTTGGGGTGGCTTGCCAAGCGCGACTTGGCCAAGACACGCATAGTGTCAGCCTGTACAGGGGCGGTCTATTTGGCGGAAATAGGTATTTTGGATGGGGTTGAAGCGACCACACATTGGGCTTGGGAAGGCCTTTTTCGGAGGTTTTATCCGAATGTACGGCTTCGCATCGACCGCGGCCTTTGCTTTGCTGATGCGTCTCGCGGACCCGTAACGTCGGGTGGGACAACCGGGTGGCAGGAACTCGCTACGTTCCTGATCGCGCATTACGGCGGCACGCAAAGGGCAGTGAGGGCAGCAAAAGTTTGGCTTATGGCCAACCGCGGAGAACTCCAGGCACCATTCTGTTCAATGATTACTACGGCACCTCATGCTGACGCCATAATCTCACAGGCTCAGCTATGGATTTCCGACAATTACGCCATCGACAACCCAGTCGCAGAAATGGCCAAACGTTCCGGGTTGCCGCCAACTACGTTTGCGCGACGCTTCCGCATAGCCACGAATAAGTCACCGCAAGATTACGTTTTGGCGCTGCGAATAGAAGAGGCCCGGCAGTTGCTTGAAACTACCGACGGCTCCGTCGCGGAGGTTGGAGAAGCAGTCGGCTATACCGATACGCCGTCGTTTAGGAGGTTGTTCAAGCGAAAGACTGGACTGACTCCTGTAGAACATCGCAGAATGTTCGGCCAGTCTCGGTTTTCTCGCTACTCTTGATGGACGTAAGCTTCTACGCCTAGTCCAAACGCCTACGACCGCTCAGGGCTTATTTTGTTGAAAAACTCTTCCTTGATCGATGCATGAACTGCTGATTCAATTCTTCCAGTGGGCGGGAGGATTGGCGATGATGGGACCGAGGCAGGAAGCGCAATCGTCGCTGTTCTATGAATTCTCATTGGAGAACCACGTTCCCCAAGATCACCTGCTTCGGTCGAGTGATCGATTTGTTGATCTGAGCAGCATTCGAGCACATCTCGCGGATTTTTACAGCCACACTGGCCGCCCATCGGTCGATCCGGAACTGCTGATCCGGATACTGCTGGTCGGCTACTGTTTTGGCATCCGGTCGGAGCGTCGGCTTTGTGAAGAGGTGCACCTGAACCTCGCCTACCATTGGTTCTGCCGTCTCGATCTGAATGACCGTATCCCGGATCATTCCACGTTTTCCAAGAACCGACACGGGCGTTTCCGGGAGAGTGAGCTTCTGCGGCATCTGTTCGAGACGACCGTCGCGCGCTGCATCGCGGAGGGTTTGGTCAGCGGCCAGCGCTTGGCGATTGATGCCAGTCTGATCGAGGCAGATGCGAATAAACAGAATTCAACGCCAAAGGAAGAGTGGGACGCGACGAGTATCGATCCGGCCGATGCGCCCCGCGCGGTCCGCGAGTATCTCGACACGCTGGATGAGGCTGCTTTCGGGACTGCGAGCGAGGTGCAACCAAAGTTCACCTCCCATTCTGATCCGGCCAGCCAGTGGACGGCGGCCCGTAAAGGCCCAGCATTCTTTAGCTATTCCGACAACTATCTGATCGACACGGACCATGGCGTCATCGTCGATGTGGAAGCCACACGGTCCATCCGACAAGCTGAGGTCGGATCAACCAAAACCATGCTGGACCGGGTAGAGGACAAGTTCGATCTGCATCCAGAACGGCTGATCGCCGACACCGCTTACGGCACCGGGCCACTTCTTGGATGGCTGGTCGACCGCAAGATCGCGCCGCACATTCCTGTCTTTGATAAATCCGGGCGCAACGACGGAACCTGGACCCGTGCGGACTTCGAATGGGACGCCGGGAAAGATCAGTACATCTGTCCCGAAGGTCATGCGTTGAAGCAGTTCCGCCGTAACTATTCTGACCCAAACCGAGGGCCAACTGGCAAGGGCACGGCCCGCTACCGCGCCCTGAAAGACGTTTGCCAGGCCTGTCCATCAAAAGCCAAATGCTGCCCTAATGCCGACGCGCGCAAAATCACCCGCGAAGAGCACGAAGACGCACGCCAGGTCGCCCGCGAGATCGCCAAAACCCGCCAATACGACATCTCGATGAAACTCAGAAAGAAGGTCGAGATGCTCTTTGCCCACCTCAAACGCATCCTCGGTCTGGGACGGCTCCGATTACGCGGACCATATGGTGCCAATGACGAATTCCTCCTCGCCGCCACCGCCCAAAACCTCCGCAAATTGGCCAAGATCATTCCTGCACCGCAGCAAACGCGAAAGACCTGATAAGAAAGGCAATCGCACTCAGCTCAGATGACTACTTTCTGCGTCAGCAACACGTTGTTTTTCAACAGAATGGGCTCGAAACAGACGTTCTCTGCGCGCGGGATAAAAGGCTGCTGTTTTGCGGATTGATCTGATGGTTCGCTTAATCCGCAGATGAGCTGACCACTCCACCAGAGATCGCTTCAGATAACACCCGTTCAGCGACGTTTGCGGTTCGTTATCGAAGTATCAAACATCAATGGTTGCCAAATCTGGCGCTCGTTATGTCGCTCTCCGTCTACCGCGAAGCGGACAAAGATGACCTTTTCAGCGCTTACTTCGGCGCGAGGTTTCGGAAACTGATTGCGCAACGCAACAACAATGCCCGAATCTTGTTCTCTACCAATCCGGGAAACGTGTCGCGAAAAAGCTGGGGAGTCGGACTGTAAACAGCCGCTGCAGCATGGATCTCAAGGAAATGCCCACTGTTATTTTTGCGGGGCTTCCATCCTCTGGAGAGTAGCCAATCGTTTGTCGTGTTTCGGTGATATCCCAGCGCATACCTGGGTTATCTGACATTAGGTTCAGGGCTGCGAAGGAAATATCCTTGGCATCTATTGCGGCGCGCATTCCGCTTAGAAAGTCCCGATCACTCAACCACATTTCCTGACCCCACCGGCCCATCGCCATGTGTGTGCCGGGTTGGTTGCCGTGAGTCCATTGCGTCCAGCCGATGCGCAAGCAGATGACCGACAGTCCGTGATGCTCAGCGAAATAAGCCCCTGTCCGTTCACAGAATAGCTTTGACATGCCGTAGGCGTTTACTGGCCCTGGTGGTGTCGTGCTGTTGAGCACCTGATGCGTGAACCTTTTGTCGCCGTGAACCCAGTTGGAGCTGGCAAGAACCACGCGGCTGACGCCCATGGCTACCGCATGGTGATAGAGAGAAAGCGTTGCATCCATATTGTGTTTGATCGCGGAGGCCCAAGTGGCGGAGGGCTCTCGGTCTCCGGCAAGATGCACGATAACGTCCACTCCCTTTAGCAAACTGACCCAACTGCTGTCGTCGGACAGGTCTGCTGTGTGAATGTCGGGATGATCAACGGGACGGATGTCGATGCCAGAGACGGTGTAATTGGAGTCGCTTTCTAGCGCGTTGAAGAGTTTGCGGCCTAGATGCCCGCCTGCGCCTGTAATCAAGACATGCATGACAGGAACTCCTTGTTGTTTGTGAGCCCCAATGGCATTTGTGTTGCATCTTCATCCGTCAAGACGCGGAACGTCTGCCGAAAAGTCAGCGTTTCATTTGGTGCAAGCTTGCGTGCCGGGGAGTGCCACTCCGCTTCGCAATAGGCGTAATCGGCTGAATTAAAGACCTCAAACGGATAGTCGTGTGCAAATTGATCGCCCTTTTGAGGTTCTGGTACCGAGCACATTAGCAACGGGGCATCAGCGCCGCACCGTATCAATGTACGACCGTTGGGGTTCGGTAGCCCGACCTTGAATTCCTGCTGTCTGTTGCAATCCACGACAATGCTTTTGCCGTGCGTCGCTATCATCCCTTCGGCAGAGCCAAAAACAGGATAAAATGCAGGGTCTTGCAATTCGACACCGACCTTGGTGGGGGTGTTAAGCATCATGACTGACCAAATGCCGGTCAGGCGCGAGGAGGTCCCATGGTTGACCACGATGTGTTCTATTTCCCAGCTTTCCGCCGAGGTTAGCGTGATGCGGCGCGACACTGACAAGTGCGAGGTCGGGCATACTGCGCTGGTCATGTCGATACGAGTGCTGCTTCTTGAAGTGATCTGGTAAGAGCCGCTGTCCAACACGGGAAACGGAGCGCCGTTTATCCAGGATGCATCTGGGGCGATCCACGTCTTCTCTCCGCCCCAGAGCGGAAAACCAAATTGTGGAGAGCGTGTGGGCAGATCAGTAAGCCGTGTGTCATCGACATCCAAACCGTCGAGATCTGCGTTCTGAAATAGGAGGGAGCGACCTTGGAAGTTTATATCCCATAGGCGGCCCCCGATGCCGGGCAGGAGTGTCAGCTGCAGATCGTTTTGCTGCAGGTGAAGAACGCTCCATCTGTCCGACATGTACCCCCTCCTATCGGTTTCCCGGCGCGATCGAATGCGCCGGGACAATCCCTTAGGTGTGCTTGAACTGGACGACGTTCTCGGCAGTAATCGGCATAACCCCGGTTTCAACGCGCTCGGGTAGAGGATTGATGCCAGCCGCCTTCCAATCGGGCAAGACCTTCAGCGCATCAGTGTTCTGCCAATGCATCATGTGGAAGGCGAGAAAGATCTCCAGATAGGATTTCTGAGCCACAGCGCCGTGAATTGTGCCGTCTTCGATATAGGGAAGCATATCATCATTTCGGTCCATCGCGACGATCTTGATGTCCTTGCGTCCTGCCTCATTGACGGCAATTGCCGCGCCTTTGCCGCTGTCGCCGTCCGTGCCGCCAATGCCAACAATATCCGGGTTCGCCTGAATTGCCTGAAGGTAGGCTGTCGGCGCATAGGACGGGTCGGCCTTATCGTTGACGACGTCGACGACCTCGATATCTGGGTATTTCTCAGCAAAGATTTGTTTGTACCCCTCGACCCGCTCCAATGTGGAGGGGGCAGGGAAAGTGCCGAGGATAACCTTGCCTTTCCCGCCAATCGCTTGTGCGAGCATTTCACCGCCGACACGTCCTGCCTGAACGCCGTTGATACCAAGGAATGTGGACCGGGGACTGTCGGGAATATCGCCAATACAACATGTGACCGGAATGCCCGCCTCGACCGCACGTTCGACGCCGGGAGCCAGAGTGGCCGGATCACCGGGGAAGATAAGGATGCCTGCGGGACGTCTTGCGATCAGTTCATCCAATTGGCGTGCTTGTGCGGCCGTGTCGAAATCCAACGGGCCGGTGAATGTGGCCTTGATGCCCATTAACTCTTCAAGGTCTTCCATCGCATTGCGATAGTCCACCCAGAACGGCACCTGCGTTACGATGGACAGGAACACATACTCTTTGCCGGCCGCTTGTGCCATGGCTTCTTTGGACAGCATGGGCAGTCCGAACGCTGCGGCCAATCCAGCGGTGGTACCCGCTGTCAGCAGCCTGCGCCGATTCACATTCAATTCAGTCATCGTAGTCTCCCTGTTTTGGATCTTTGGTTGTTGTTGGGTTTTGGAAAGCTTATGGATTAGCCCCGTTTGCTTCGGATCAGCATGTCCAAGGCCACCGCTGTAACGAGCACACCGCCGATGACGATCATCTGCCAGTAGATCGATACGGCCAGCATCGTCATAGTGTTGTTGATCAACGCGACAAAAACGACGCCGAGGAAAGCACCGAGAATAGTACCTTCGCCGCCGCGTAGGGATGCGCCACCGATGACCGCAGCCGCCAGAACCTGAAGTTCGATACCGTTGCCTGCCGTGGGCGTACCGCTCATCAGGCGGGAGGCCAGCAATACACCCGCCAAAGCAGCCAGAATACCGGTCAGTGCGTACAGAATGATACGCACGCGTGTGACATGGATGCCTGACAACATCGCGGCCTTTTCATTGGCGCCGATGAAATAGACCTGACGGAAAAAGCGTGTATGGCGGACGGCCAGGTCAAACAGGACGACGAGCAGAATGGTGAACAAGACGATTACCGGAAAGCCGCCTATTTCAGCTTTACCGATCCAGGCAAATGATGCCGGCAGGCTTGAGACAGAGAAACCTTCCGTCAGGACAAGAGCGATGCCTCGCGCAATCGACATCGTGCCGAGGGTTGCGATAAGCGGATTGATCCCGAGGCCGGTCACCAGCAAACCGTTCACTACGCCGACAATTCCACCCAGCACCAATCCGCATACAACAGCGAGCGGAATTGGCATGCCGGTCAAAAGCAGCATGGCTACGACGGTAGAAGACAAGGCCATTACCGACCCGACGGAAAGATCGAACCCGCCAGAGGCAAGCAAGATCGCCATACCGATCACGATGATCGCGGTCGGTGCCATGCCCACGGCCACGGCTCGAAAGTTCGAGAAGCTGAGGAAATAGGGATTAACGTTGGACATCACGATGATGATGGCGGCGATCAGAACGATCAGCGTCAGTTCACGAATATCGACAAAAGCTTGTAGAACACGGCGCAGCAGCGGACGCTTCATGGGCAAGTTGGCTTGAGCGGTCATGGTCACGTCGCGACTCCTGATTGATTGGTTTGGGGTGCCTCCACAATTGGAACGGAATTTCCAGCGGCCATTTGAAGAAGCGTGGTTTCGGTTGCCTCAGCGGCTGCGATGTCTCCCATGAGGCGACCGTCGTGGACGACAAGGATGCGGGTCGAGAGAGAGACCAGTTCGGGAAAATCGGATGACACGACGAGGATGGCCTTTCCCTCGGCTGCTCGACGCAAAAGTTCCGTGTGGATTTGGAATTTGGCTCCGACATCGACCCCTTTTGTGGGCTCCTCAATGATCAGAAGAGCTGGCGCGCGTTTGAGCCACTTGGCCAACATAATCTTTTGCTGATTGCCCCCTGAGAGATCACCAACAAGTTCGTTAATCCCGCTGGTTTTGACACTGAATGCGTCAATGGCTGTTTGGCTGGCTGCTTTGATCGAGCCCGAACGCATGAACCCAGCAGACGCATGATCGGAAAGACTGGCCGCGATCAGGTTGTCGCTGAGTGATTGTTCCAGAAAGAGGCCTTCAGTCTTGCGTTCCTCGGGAACAAACCCGACCCCAGCACGCATCGCCTGCCGCAAGGACGCAAAGTTAACAGGCTTGCCGTGCAGTCTGATCTCCCCGGTCGCGCCATGCATCAACCCGACAATCGATCGAACAATCTCGCTGCGGCGAGCGCCCATCAACCCTGCCATCCCTACAATCTCTCCGGCTTTAATGGAGAAAGAAATGTCTTCGAATTCATCTGGATGGGTTAATTCTTGGACATGCAAAACCTCTTCGCCGTTAACCTTACCTGACCGCGTGACATCACCGGGGTGAGCGCCGCCGATCATCTCGGCGACGACTTGTTCCTGAGAAGTTTCCGAAACCGGTAAAGTGCTGATGTGGCGCCCATCTCGCAAAACGGTAATGCGATCCGAGATCTGGAAAATCTCGGCCATATGGTGGCTGACATAGACGATGCCAATCCCTTTCTTTGTCAGGGACTTTAGGACTTCGAATAGTGCGTCTACTTCGTCGGGTGCCAATGCTGATGTCGGTTCATCCAGCAAAAGGACGCGGGAATTCAACGACAGCGCCTTGGCGATTTCAACAATCTGGCGGGAGCTTATTGGCAAGTTTTCCACGGGTGTTGAGACGTCGATATCCAGACCGAATTCCGCCAGTAACGCCTCCGCACGGCGGCGCAGTTCAGGCCAGTCAACCACGCCAAACCGGGTGGGTACGCGCCCCGCGTAGATGTTTTCCGCAACAGAGAGCGCGCCAGCGAGGCTGAGTTCTTGAAAAACACAGCCGATGCCCAGGGATTGCGCGTGCCATGGGCTTTCGACTCGCTGTTCCTTGCCGTCGCAGAGGATACGCCCAGCAGAAGGTTGGTGAAGTCCATAAAACAGGCCGAGACAAGTGGATTTTCCGGCGCCGTTTTCCCCGCATAGCGCGTGAACTTCGCCGGGTCTCAATTCAAAGTCGACGCCATCCAAAACAATGTTCGTGCCGAAGCTTTTGCCAACCCGATCCAGCTGGATCAGTGGCTGTAGCCCCGGTGAGTCAGGTTTCACTGCTGGCGTCATACAAGCTTCCTCCCGCCTTTTGATTGGCATCTGATATCTCAGATGTCAAATGAAAAAGAAAAGACCGTGAGGTGCCCAAAAGAAAGGGGCGGCGCCGTTCTGGCCCGCCCCTGTCACAACGAAGCTACGTTTTTGCTAGGATGCGGTCGCTCCTTCGAGGACGATGGCGGCGCTTTTGTAGGCTTGTCTAGTGCGGTCAATATGCGCCGTGAGAAGAGATTTGATTTTGGCCATGTCACCTTCGCGAACGGCAATAGCGATTTTTGAATGCTCGTCGAAGGAGAGCTCAGTATGCTGAGGCAGCTTCGCCAAATGGGTTCGCAATGCGGCAATCTTACCGATGTAGCGTGTATAGCTGGCCGTCAGATAATCGTTACCTGCATGTTCAAAAATCAACTGATGAAATGTGGTATCCAGTGAAAGGTAGCCCTTTTCATTACCTCGCCTGCGTTCCTTCTCCATGTCCTTCACGACACGCTGCATGTCGCTGGCAAGACCTTCCGGGTGCCGCAACAACGCAAGTTCAAACGCGGCAGTTTCGATAGCCTGTCTGAAATCGCAGATCTGAGTCACTTCCGGCTCAGACAGCGAAAAAACACGTGCGCCTTTTTGAGGCTCGATACTAACCAACCCTTCGTCACGTAGTTGAGCGAGTGCTTCGCGGACCGGCGATTTCGATACGCCCAGCTCTTCGGAGATTTTTCGCTCCGACAAAACCTGACCCATTTTCAGGGAGCCATCGATAATACTATTCCGCAAATGTTCCAGTGCGAGTTCACGCAAAGACTTGGGTCTCTCAAGCGCCATCTGAGGATATCTCCAAAAAAAGGTGTTGCCAGATGCAAGATATCTGATACACCAGATTAGGCAAGCTGGTATATCAGATATCAGAATGTACTTAGGAGATCAAAAAGTGCGCGCAGAGTTGGTCGTCGATTGTAAGAACCAGCACGGGGAAGGGATTTTCTGGAATCCCGCCGATGGTCTTGTCTGGTGGACCGACATTGAAGGTTGTGCGCTTTGGTCATTTGATGCTGCAACGTCAGAAACTGCCTCTCATGAGATGCCGGAGCGTGTGTGTTGCTTCGCGCCGCGCGCGTCTGGCGGTCTGATTGTTGCTTATGCTGATCGAGTTGTCTTGTTCGATTCGCCCAATAGCGAGGAAACCCTCGTGGCACGATTCGAGCCGAACAATCCGGAGACACGGCTGAACGACGGGCGAACCGATCGCCAGGGGCGAATGATTGTTGGAGGCATGAACGAAGTTTCTGGTAAGGCCGATTCGTCAGTCATCCTCGTCGATAAAGACTTGAGTGTGCGGACGATTATCGAAGGAGTGTCTTGCGCCAATTCGACTTGCTTTACATCCGACGGTGAGACGATGTTCTTCGCGGATACTCCGGATCGGGAAATCGTCGCATTTGATTACGACACCCGCAATGGAACCATTTCGAACCGTCGGCGGCACGCTTCTTTTAATGATGAGCCCGGCTTGCCTGATGGGTCCTGTGTCGATGCCGAAGGGGGCGTCTGGAACGCCGAATGGGAAGGCCATCGCGTTGTTCGCGTCGCACCTGACGGCACGATAGATCGCGTGATCGAGGTGCCGGTCTGGAAACCAACCTGTTGCGCTTTCGGTGGCCCTGATCTCGACACGCTGTTCATCACGACCTCAAGGCTGATGAGTGACGAAGCAGCTTTAACAAAAGAACCGGAATCTGGCGGCCTCTTTGCTGTGAAACCCGGCGTTCGTGGCGTGATCGACGCGCCGTTCAAAGGATAACCAACGAAATTCTGGAGGAGAAAACTATGTTGAAAACGCTAATGACCACTACGCTTGCCGCGGGGTTCGCAACGCTGGCAACGATCGCTCTGGCGGAAAATTATCCAGCGCCGGTTCCACTTGAGGACGGGGCCCAAGCGCCGATCGATGCGATAGAGCCCAAGAACGAAACGTTCCGGATCGCGTATATGCCGCCGGCGACAGAGTTCAACTATTACATCGCCATCGGTGAGGGCATCAAAGCGGTTGCTGCTGAGGCCGGGGTCGAAGTGTTCATGCTTGCGCCCCAGTCCGGTGCGGACATCAACGGTCAAATGGGCATGATCCAGGATGTGCTGACGCAGGACGTGGATGCGATAATCTTTGGAACACACGATGAATTTGCTGCGGCACCACTGCTGAAGCAGGCCGTCGACAAGGGCATGGCAGTTCTGATGATCAACTCGGACATTCCGAACTTCCCGACACCCATTCATGGCGTTGTCGGGTACTCTCAGCGCAACGGCACGCATGCTATCGCGGATTGGGCCATTGAGACTTACGGCGATAAACCGTTGAAGGTCGGCATCATCGAAGGGCAGCCTGGCTATCACTCAACCGAGCGTGTGGGTGGCTTCCTCGACGGTATCGAGGGCAACGAAAACTTTGATGTTGTGGTGTCTATTGACGGAAAATGGAACGTTGAGGGCGGCAACACTGCTGGTATGGATATCCTGCAGTCGAACCCTGATCTGGACATGATCTTTGCGGCGAACGACTACATGATCATCGGAGCGTCCTTCGCGGCTAAGGCACTCGGTCGCAATGACATCGTCCTTTTGGGCAATGATGGCGACACGTCAGGCCTTGAAGAAATTGCGGCTGGCAACATCACGGCAACCGTCAACACCTCACCATTCCTGATGGGTAAGGCGGCTATGCACGCAACCATTGATGCGCTCAACGGGTCCTATCCCGGCGGCTGGATCGAAACGCCCACATCAATTGAAGACAAAGATGGTGCGATCAGCGTGCTGCAAGAGCCAGAAAAGCTCTTCCCGCAGCCGTCCAAAGAGTACTGAGTTTTCTCCCCGCTTCCCGGTGGCGCGTGCGCGTGCTGCCGGGTCGCAAACCAACCGAGTTTCACTTTTGTCGAGGCAATCGCGATGACACCCGCAACGCCCCTTTGGGAGTTTGTCGATATTACCAAGGCCTATCCTGGGGTTTTGGCGAATGACAAGGTCTGCATCCGGCTTATGCCCGGTTCCATTCATGGGCTGCTGGGTGAAAACGGCTGTGGCAAGTCGACTATGATCAAGACACTGTCCGGCGTGCAGCAACCCGATAGCGGTCAAATCCTGCACAATGGCAAGCCGGTCACGATCAGCGACCCGCAGGCGGCACGTGAACTGGGCGTCGCAACAGTTTTTCAGGAATTCTCTATCGTGCCCACCTTGTCGGTTGGCGAAAACATCTTCCTTGGCAATATGCCTCGGTCCCGCTTTGGCGTGATCGACTGGACCAAGGTCCACAACGAAGCCGCGCGCGTTTTGGCGGAAATGGATGTCGATGTTTCTCCCGAAACAATCACCGGCTCGCTATCGGTAGGCGAGCAACAACTGGTCGAGATCGCGAAAGCCGTCGCGATGGACGCCCGCATGATCATCCTGGATGAGCCGACGGCGGCATTGGGTGAAGATGAAATTGAACGCCTGCACCAGTTACTGCGCAATATGCGTGAACGCGGAACCGCTATTCTCTATGTGTCGCACAGGCTGGATGAGGTTGAACGGATCGTTGATGAAGTGACGATCTTGCGCAACGGCTGTGTTGTGCGAGCAAGTGGCGAGACCAAGATCAACGTCTCTGAGATTGTCAGCGCAATGGTCGGTGAGGACATTGGTGAGCACTATCCCAAGGAGCAGAACGCGACCAAGGATGTTGTGCTGGAAGCGGCAGGTCTGAGCACCAATTCGGGCGTGAAAGATGTATCGTTTTCGTTGCGCCAGGGTGAAGTTCTGGGCTTGGGTGGCGTATTGGGCAGTGGCCGCACAGAGATTGCCCGCGCCCTGTTCGGAACAGACGAGCTAACAGGCGGACAGATAAGACTAAATGGCAAACCGGTTCGCTTTCGTCGGGAAATTGATGCGATCCGTGCGGGCTTGGCTCTTGTCCCAGAGAATCGAAAGTTTGACGGGTTGTTCTTCAATTTCCGCGCAAGCGGGAACGTCACCGCAGCGTCCCTTGGCGGGCTAAGCCGGTTCGGCGTGTTGAATCTCAAGGCGGAAGAGCAAGCTACCCATGACCTGATCTGCGATCTGGAAATCTCAACCCAGGCTGAGGAAAAGACGGTCAACTTTTTGTCTGGTGGCAATCAGCAGAAGATTGTTATTGCGCGTTGGCTGTTTTCAGCCTCGGACATTCTGATCCTTGATGAGCCGACGCAAGGGATCGATATCGGCGCGAAAATCGCTGTTTACAAGTTGATTAACAGGCTCACGCGGGCGGGAAAATCGATCATTCTAATCAGTTCAGACCATGATGAGTTGCTTGCGATGAGCGATCGGATTGCCGTCGTGCAGCACGGAACGATCGTGCGCACGGTCGATGCATCCGACCTTACGCATGACGATCTTGTTCGCGCGTCCGCCGACACCCCCCAATCCAAGCCTAAGGAGGCTTTCGCATGAAGCGGATCTTTGACACCCAGTTGATCGGGCCATTCGCAGCAATGGTGATTGTCGCACTGATCGTGGCCCTTACGACCGAACGCTTCCTGAACCCGGGCAACCTTTCTAACCTTTCGCTACAGGTAAGCATCGTGGCCTTGATCGCAATCGGGTCTACTATCGTGATCTTCGCTGCGGGCATCGATCTGAGTTCCGGGTCTATGGTGGCTTTGCTGACCATGATCCTTGCGCAAATGTTGAAATTTGTCGGCATTCCACTGGTTCTGGCGCTGCCCCTCATACTCTTCATGGGCGGATTGCTTGGTCTGTTCATTGGGCTGATAACAGCCTACGGGCGTATCCCGTCGTTTATCACGACATTGGCGGCGTTGATTGCCTTCAGGGGCCTTGCCCTGACCTTCAACAATGGGTCTCCGATCTTCTCGCTGGATCCGGCGTTAGAGCCAATCTTCTACGGCAAGCTGTTCGGCGTTCCGATGCCTTTCTTCTACCTCGTATTCTTCTACGTCCTTGCTGCGTTCACCATGAACTTCACGAAACTTGGGCGTGAGATCTATGCCGTGGGTGGTAACCCAGCCGCTGCCGTTCTGACGGGTATCAACGTACGTAAAGTTCAGACGACGACATTTGTCATCGCTGGTTTCATGACGGCTGTTGGTGCGATCCTGATGTCAGCGCGCCTCAACTCTGGTTCGCCCAACTATGGCCAGACGCTGGAACTGCAGGCCATTGCCGCTGCTGTTGTCGGCGGAGCCAGCCTTGCAGGCGGTCGTGGCAACATCCTCGCCACGCTGATGGGGGCGATGACAATCGTTATCGTCCAGAATGGTTTGAACCTGAACGCTGCGCCATCTTCAGTTCAGAATATCGTGCTGGGCCTGATCATTCTGTTGGCCGTCGGCATAGACATGTGGCGCGCCGAGATTTCGGGCTTTATGGGTCGAATGTTCGGCCGCCCTTCATCGCAGCAGTCATCTAACGTTAAGAAGGAGGCCTGAGATGGATCTGGGGCTAAAAAATAAACTGGTCCTGGTGACTGGTTCAGGTTCTGGCATCGGCAAAGCCACTGCCCGGGTCTACCTGGAAGAAGGTGCGCGGGTCATCGTGCATGGCCTGACCAAGGCGGAAGTGTCCGACTGCGTCGACGACCTGTCATCTCTGGGCAAGGTCGAAGGCATTGCGGCCGACTTAACCAAAACCACTGATGCGGAAACTCTGGCAGAGTTTGCCCGTGCGCGCGGTGCGGTTGACGTTCTTGTGAATAATGTTGGCATCTTTTCGGTCAAACCGTTCGAGGATCTCACGGATGACGACTGGATGCATTACTTCAACATCAATGTCCTGTCCGCCGTTCGGATGAGCCGGATTTTCCTGCCCGACATGCTCGGCCGGGATCAGGGATCTATCATCAACATGGCCAGCGAAGCGGCAGTGAAACCACTACCTCAGATGGTGCATTATTCTGTCACTAAAACAGCCATGTTAGGTCTGACACGTGGCATGGCAGAATTGACAAAGGGGACGAAAGTCCGGGTTAACTCGATCCTGCCTGGTCCAACCTGGACCGAAGGTGTCGAAGCCTATTTTGACGGCCTCGCCGATCAAAAGGGTGAGCCGCTCGACACGATCGTCGACAATTACTTCAAATCAGATGAGCCCACATCGCTCATACAACGCTTTGTCCAACCAGACGAAGTCGCCCGCATGATCGTCACGATCTCTGCAAGCACAGCCTCCAATGGTTCTGCGCATCGGATCGAAGGCGGCATCGTTCGCAATATTCTTTAACTGCTAACTGGAGGAGCCTGCTATGGCCGCTCTTACTTTCTCTCACATTGGCATCACAGTTCCCGACCTGGAAAAAGCCGTGGAGTTTTATTCCAAGGCATTCGGCCTGTACGTGCTGATGGAACCAACTGAAATCCTGCATGACGAAAGCGCCATCGGCCAGATGTGCGACGATGTGTTTGGGGAAGGTTGGGGAAGCTTCCGTATCGCGCACTTGTCAATGGGCGACGGTGTTGGCATCGAATTGTTTGAGTTCCCAAAGACCGTCGAAGAAGAACGCCCGTTTGAATATTGGCGGCGTGGCTTGTTTCATTTCTGCGTACAGGACGAGGATCTGGAAGGCCGCATCAAGGTTATCGAAGACCTGGGCGGGCGCCAGCGCATGAGCCAAGTGCGCAAGTATTACCCAGGTGAAAAGCCCTATCGCATGGTCTATATGGAAGACCCGTTTGGCAACATCTTCGAGCTCTACAGCCACTCGTACGAATTGACCTATTCGGCGGGTGCCTATGACTGATCGCGCCGACTTTTCCCCCAGAACGGACAAACCCAAGGTCGTGATAACCGATTACGACTTTGGTGATGTTGCCGTTGAGACGGAAATCTTGGAAGCCGCAGGTGCCGAAGTGATTGCGCTTCAGGCCAAGCGCCAGGAAGACCTGTTCGATGTCGCGCCGCATTGCGCAGCGATGATGAACCAATATGCCCGGATCGGGAAAGAAACGATTACGCGGATGCGGAACTGCGAGGTCATCGCGCGTTATGGCGTAGGCGTCGATATCGTGGATGTCGGCACGGCAACGGAAAAAGGCATCCTCGTAACCAATGTGCAAAACTATTGCACCGAGGAAGTCGCCGACCACGCGATTGCCCTTTGGCTGACCCTGGCGCGCAAGTTGCCCGACTATGATCGGGCTACTCACGCAGGGGTCTGGAAGTGGCAAAGCGGGCAGCCGGTCTACCGGTTACGCGGGCGGACGATGGGTGTCGTCTCGCTGGGTAAAATCGGGCAAGCCATCGTTGCGCGGGCGCAATCTTTCGGAGTTAGGGTCATCGCTTACGACCCGTATTTGCCAAGAGAAGTCGCCGCGAATATTGGGGTCGAGCTGGTGAGCAAGCCGGAATTGCTGGCAAGGTCCGACTATATCCTGATGCAGGCGCCGATGACGCCGAACACGCATCACTTTTTGTCGGATGCCGAATTTTCAGTCATGAAACCCGGTGCGATACTCGTGAACACTGGACGCGGACCAACGGTCGACAACAAGGCCCTGTTCCGGGCGCTGACCGAAGGCCATTTGGCCGCTGCAGGGCTCGACGACCCCGAAGAAGAGCCGGCCAAGCGCGCCAACTGGACGCCTGATGATAACCCGTTGTTCACACTGCCCAACGTCCTCGTAACACCACATGCCGCCTATTATTCCGAGGAATCAATACACGCAGCGCGGGTTACCGCGGCTACGCAAGTGGCCAAGGTCCTGACAGGACAAAGCCCCGACTACACAGTCAATGCCGACGCATTGGCCGTATCTACCGCATAACAGGAGACAAGAATGCCAGACGTCAGCTCGGACCTCAGGGTTTTCAATGATTTTGAAAGAAACCCGGAACTTCTTAAAAAATTCGACAAGGTGTTGGAGGCGTACTCTGCCGCTGCCATTTTTGCGGATGTGCAGTACCGAACAGGCGTGATGGACAGCGCCATCAAGCCCGCTTTCCGTGCCAAGGTGACAGGCCAGGCCGTGACGGTTCAGCTTTCAAAAGGCGATCTGGTCGACCCATTGCGAGCGCTTGAAATGGGACAACCCGGGGACGTGATCGTCGTGGACGCGGGTGGTGATCGTCAAACGTCAGTCTGCGGCGGTTTAATGGGTGGTCTGGCCAAGAACCGTGGTATTCGCGGTATGATCGTAGATGGCACTGGGCGCGATACAGATGAGTTGGAGGACATCAACTGGCCAATCTGGACGTGCGCGATCACGCCGCGCGGAACGCACACGATGTTCTCGGAACGTAAAGACGAGCTTTCGATCAATGTGCCAATCGCCTGTGGGGGCGTCGTGGTAAACCCCGGAGATTTCATTGTAGCTGATCTTATGGGTGTCGTTGTGGTTCCACAGGAAATTGCCGAAGAAACCGTGCGACTTGCTCAAGAGCAAGCTGACCGTGAGGAGGAAACCCGTAAATGGGTGGCCCAAGGCAAAACCGTCGAGGATCTGCTGAATGAATTCGGTCGCATCTGAACCAGCGCTGATCGGCGTAGATTGGGGCACTTCATCGTTCCGTGCATTTCTCATTGGTGCAGAGGGCGAAGTGATCGATGGGGTTTCGTCACCTGAAGGTATCATGCAGGTTGCAGGACAAACCTTTGAGGCGGTCCTTGATCGTCTCATCGGCCCTTGGGTCGCCAAGGCGAACCTGCCGATCCTGGCATCTGGCATGATCACCAGCCGCAATGGCTGGGTAGAAACGCAGTATGCCGAAATGCCGCTGGGTGCCGACGGTCTTGCACGGGCGTTGGTCCCTCACGAAGCGGCCAACGGAGCGCGAATTCATTTTGTGACAGGCGCTTCGACAGAACATGCCGGAGGACCGGACGTAATGCGCGGTGAGGAAACCCAGATCATCGGAGCATCTTCGCTAGGCTTGAGCGAAGGCATGTTCGTGATGCCGGGAACGCACAGCAAATGGGTTCACGTTGCAGATGGGACGATCCAGGATTTCTCGACCTACATGACAGGTGAGATCTTTTCGGCGCTGAAAGAACACACAATCCTTGGCACCTTGATGAAGGTGGACGCTTTCAGCGAAGACGCATACGTGATGGGCGTCAAGGTGGGCCTCAGTGGTGAGTCGAACCTGCTGCACAGCCTGTTTCATGTTCGGACGCTTCCTCTCATGGGCAAAATCCCAAAGGTTGCCACGGCCGACTACTTGTCGGGCTTGTTGATCGGGACCGAGGTTGCTGCCGCGACCGGCGAATTAGAAGACGTCGGCACGATCACTGTTGTTGGACGCAGCGACTTGTCCGACCGATACGAAATAGCGCTTCGAACTGCTGGTTTCGACAGCCGTCGCGCGCCAGATGATATCGTTGCGAAAGGGCATTTTCTGATTGCTCGCGCTGCGGGGTTGGTTGGATGAATGACCTCACCGCAGCTCTTGCCGAGAACCCGCTGATTGCGATTTTGCGGGGGCTAGCACCAGAAAATGCGCGCCCGGTGTCTGATGTACTCTTCGATGCCGGGTTTCGGATAATCGAAGTGCCGCTCAACTCACCGGACCCGCTGGAATCGATAGGGCAGATCGCCGTGAAACATGGCGCTCAGACCATCGTCGGCGCTGGCACAGTGTTGACTGTGGATCAGGTCGCGGCGGTTGCTGATGCAGGCGGGCGTATCATCGTGTCGCCCAATATGAACCCGGACGTCGGGCGCGCGGCTGTCGCTCGGGATCTTTATTGGTGTCCAGGAGTCATGACCCCCTCCGAGGCCTTTACGGCGTTGGATATCGGCGCATCGGTCCTCAAATTCTTTCCGGCGGAAATGGTGCCGCCAGCTGCCATTTCTGCCATGCGCGCCGTATTGCCTGCAGATGCAGTCGTCGCTGCGGTAGGGGGCATAACGCCGGATACGATGGCGCCGTATCATGCCGCGGGTGTAGATGGATATGGGCTGGGATCCGCACTGTTCAAACCGAGCTATACATTGGATGATATCGGCAGGTGCGCGCACGCCTTCACCAGTGTATTGGAGGAACTTGGATGAAACAGGCCCTTGTAACGGGCGGAACGCGAGGGATTGGTGCGGGTGTTGCACGGTCGTTGGCAGACGCAGGTTGGTCCGTCATTGCCGCATCCGCCTCCCAATCCGAATTGGATGCATTCGAGCCTCAGGACGGGTTAAAGGTGCAGCTCTTGGATGTCACCGACCAGACGTCCATCAATGATGTATTCGGCGAACTCACGGGTCTCGATGCCTTGGTGAACTGCGCAGGTATTCTTTTGCGTGGCGAAGAATATGACATCGACGTCTTCGCCAAGGTGCTCGATGTGAATCTGACAGGCACCATGCGCTGCTGTCTTGCCGCGCATCCATTGTTGGCTGAAGCGAGTGGGGCCATCGTCAACACCGCCTCTATGCTCAGTACCTTTGGTGGGCCTTTGATTCCGGCGTATTCCGCTTCTAAGGGCGGCGTGGCACAGTTGACCAAGGCGCTCGCAGGTCGCTGGGCCGAAGACGGTATCCGGGTCAATGCCATCGCGCCGGGTTGGATTGAGACAGAGATGACCCAGGGCCTTCGGGAAGACCCTGAAAGAACAGCGGGGATCATGGCGCGTACGCCTATGAAACGCTGGGGGAAACCCGAAGAAGTCGGTGCGCTTGTGCAATGGCTTTTGAGTGAAAACGCCAGCTTTGTGACCGGATCAATCTATCCGGTCGATGGCGGCTATCTCGCTATGTGAGGAAAATCAATGAATGACGATGACACCGCCCGAATGCCATATCAGTTGCCGTTTCCCAAGGATGCGCAAGACGAGATCGTGATCCCGAATGCCATGAGCGAAGACGACAGGCTATGGGTTCCGCAGGCAGAGAACGTCTGGTTCCGACCGCTCTGCTTGAACCGCTCGCAAGGTTATTGGATGAACCTTCTCAAAGTGCGCAAAGCTGGTGTTCTTTCGCGGCACCGCCATCCACAGCCAGTCCACGGTTTTGTCCTGAAAGGGCGTTGGCATTATCTGGAACATGATTGGGTTGCGGAAGAGGGGGGATATGTCTTTGAGCCGCCGGGTGAGACTCATACTTTGGTCGTTCCCGACGATGTTGAAGAGATGGTCACCTATTTCCAGGTCAATGGCGTGATGTGCTATGTTGATCCGTGGGGCAAGGTCACTGGCTACGAAGATGTCTTTACCAAGATTGATCTGTGCCGAAAACATTTCGGGGAAGTCGGTCTTGGAGAAGATTACGTTGAACAATTCATCCGGTGATGCGCCGCGTTTCGCGCTTGTAGCGCATGATGCGCGAAAGGACGAAATCGTTGAATGGGTGGGTCTGCAATTGGCCCGCCTGTCCAGAGTACAAATCTTTTCGACTGGGACTACCGGTAGTCGCATTAAGCAAGCCTATCCAGAACTGGATGTGACCTGCCTGAAAAGCGGACCACTCGGAGGCGACCAACAGATCGGCGCCATGATCTGCGAAGAGAAACTGGATGCATTGATTTTCTTTGTCGACCCTCTCTCACCCATGCCACATGACGTCGACGTTAAGGCTCTGACCCGTCTCGCAACGGTATATAATCTGCCAATGGCATGTTCGCGCTCAACCGCGG
This sequence comes from Ruegeria sp. AE3, assembly GCF_056542225.1. Taxonomy (NCBI): domain Bacteria; kingdom Pseudomonadati; phylum Pseudomonadota; class Alphaproteobacteria; order Rhodobacterales; family Roseobacteraceae; genus Ruegeria; species Ruegeria sp. AE3. Next base: position 24,235 of record NZ_JBQFZL010000006.1, read on the forward strand.
ATCTGATCGTCAAGGGGCTGATTGACGAGGATGACAACGCGTCTGCGTGATACGCCACGCGCCGCAAGCGCCGATCAGCCAGTTCTCAGAAGGTGCTCTGCCAGACTGCCGAGGTTTTCGCTGCCAAGCTGGCTCATGTTGGCCTCAATGTCAGCTTTCAGGATGTGAACGAGATGGTCGATCCCTCGTGCTCCGAACGCTGCAACGGCATATTGAAAGGCGCGTCCGACCATGACGAAATCTGCACCTTTGGCCAGTGCGCGCATGATGTCCAATCCCCAGGCAACGCCAGAGTCGTAGATCAGTGGCACATTTGTTCCGACTGCCTCTCGGATGTTCGGAAGTTGGTCAATCACGGCGGGCCCGGCTTCGAATTGACGCCCGGAGTGGTTTGAGACCCAGATGCAATCCACGCCTTCGGCCACCATTTTTTGCGCGTCCTCCGGCCGCAGGACACCCTTGACGATCAGATGACCCTCCCATTCCCGCCGCAGTTCGCGCAGGTAGTCCCAATCTGGAATCCCACGGATCAGAGCGCCTGCATGGGTAAAGCTTTCTCGCCCGCGGGTCGGGACGTAATCGTCAAAGAACCGCATACGTGGCATGATGCCCTCGCGCAGATGTGCAAGGCACCAGGCGGGTCGTGATGCCATTTCAGTCAGCGTGCGCAGGTCAGCTTTTGGAGGCACCGTCAGATTGGCGCGGCGCTGTCGTTCGCGCCGACTCTCTTCTGGAACGTCCACCGTGATAATCAGCGTATGAAATCCCGCTGCCTTAATCCTCGGCAGCATCGCGCGGCGCAGATCGCCGGAGTTCACCGGGTAGTGCTGAAACCATCCGTTTTTGCCAATATGAGGCGCCACATCTTCAGGTGAAGCAACAGCCACACTGGACAACGAAAACGGAATGTTGTGAGCAACTGCTGCTTTAGCAAGCATCCGCTCAGCTCCCGCCCACATCAGGCCGGACATGCCTACCGGTGCTATCCCGAAAGGCAGATCGTATTTTTGACCCATCAATGTAGTCTGCAGGTCGGCCTTTGTTCGGCCGCATAGCACACGCGGCATGAAACCGATGGCATCAAGTGCATCACGGTTGACCTTCAACCCCAGCTCCCGGCCGGTCGCGCTGTCGAGATATTCGAAGGCAAACTTCGGAATGCGCTTTTGTGCGGTTTTTCGAAGGTCTTCTATCGACGGGTGGGAAAGATCCAGATCCATCCGGGTCCTCTGTTCGTTGTCTAACGTTTGAAGCTCCTCAGTCGGTCACCAAAGGAATGGCAAGGCCAAGGAAATTGCGGGCACATAGGTGATGAACATCAACAAGATCAGCATGCCGACAAAGAATGGTAGGATCGCCCGGCTCAGGCTTTCGATGGAAACCTTGGAAATGCTGCTGGCCACGAACAGGTTCACACCCAATGGCGGTGTGCAGAACCCAATCGCCAGGTTGACCGTCAAGATGACACCAAAAACGATCGGATCGACACCCAGCGCGGTTGCAACCGGCAGCAGGATCGGTGTCATGATGATGATCGACGAAATCGTCTCCATGAACATTCCGATCACCAACAACAGCAGATTGATCAGCAACAGGATGATGATGGGGTTGTCGGACAGACTGGTGATAGTTGTTGCGAGTTCTGTCGGGATTCTTGCGAGCGTGATCAACCTGCCAAAGGCGGTCGCCATGATCACCAATATCAGAATCGTCCCGCTGGTCTTTGCACTGCCCGCCAAAACCTCTGGCAGGTCCTTGAGGGTGATGTCGCCATACACGAAGATGCCGATGAAAGCGGCATAGACTACGGCCACGGCACCGGCTTCGGTTGGGGTAAAGATGCCGCTATAGATACCCCCAAGAATAATCACGGGCACGAGAAGCGCCCAGATGGAAGACCGGAAACTCTGCCAGACGCCAGGGCCTGAGAACGTGGTTGTCGATTGCTGAACAACCTCGTCCTTTCGCAGCAGAACACGAGCGACCAACATGAACATGAGGGCAAAAAGGATGCCAGGAACAACACCTGCAAGAAACAGTTTGCCGATCGAAACCTCGGCAGTAACACCATAGATGATGAAGGGAATACTTGGCGGTATCATAACGCCGATCATTCCTGAGGATGCCGTCAATGCGCCGCTGAACTTGCGTGTATAGCCGACCTTTTCCATCTCGGGGATCATGTTCGACCCGATGGCGGCTACAGTTGCAGGAGACGAGCCGGATATGGCGGCAAAAAACACACAGGCGAGCACGTTCACATAAGCCAACCCACCCCGGATATGACCGATCAGTGCATTGGCAAACCCAACCAGTCGGCGAGACATTCCGCCGTGCTGCATAAGGTCTCCTGCCAATATGAACAGAGGGACGGCAATTAGAGGAAAGGAGTCCGCGCCTGTTACCACCGACCGTGCCAGAAGAACCATGGGTGGCGTGCCATCTACAAAGACCATCACGATCATCGTGGCCAAGCCCAGACAGATGCCAATAGGCACGCTGAAGAGCAACAGGGCAAAGAGCGTCAAGAAAAGCGTTGTTGCAAGCATGCAGGGTTCCTCACGCTTTGGTTCCTGCGATCAGACGCAGGGTTCGGATCAGATGTTGAGTGACTCGGATCGCGGACAGGCCCGCGCCAATCGGCGCCGAAGCATAAAGGATCGGAATCGGTAGTCCCAAAACGACCGAAGTCTGGCTGGCGACAAAAGGCTGTCGGATAAGTTTGATGCATTCAATTGTCAGAACGATTAGAAATCCAAGGACAAGAAGCGCGATCACAACATCCGCGTAAAGCCTTGCGCGCTCGCTTAGGACATCACGCAGGACCGTGATACGCACATGATCGCCTGTGTGGAATGCATAGCTGACACCAAGCCAGACAAACCATACAAACAGCCAAAGCGTTAGCTCTTCGCCCCATGAAAGAGAGGCATTCAGAATGTAGCGCATGAACACATTGCCAAAGATCAACAAGACAATCGCGGCCAAAAGTGCACTGGCTAAGACCTTTTCGGCATTCATATCGATCCATTTGATAACCGACACCGTTCACCTCCCCTTGAACGAAAGGGGCACCCGAACCTTAATGGCACGGGTGCCCGTATTGGCTGAGTAGTCCGAGGGTCAGCTTCCGCTCGCTGCGGAAACCGCTGCTACCCAGTCGTCATAGGCTTCGGCGCCAACCTCGTCGCGATACTGCAGACGGACGCTTTCGGTTTTGTCGGCAAAGGCCTGTCGCTGCTCTGCAGTCAGTTCCAGAACCTCGACACCAGCAGCACGAATCTGTTCCAGTTGTTCCGCATCTTCGCTCGCGACCAGTTCAGCCTGATATTCACGTGCGGCGGCCATCGAGTCCCGGACCAGTTGCTGATGCTCTGCGGACAGCGAGTCAAAGAACGGTTTGGAGATGACGGGCATATAGACCGCAAAGACATGGCCGGTGGTCGAAAGGTATTTCTGAACCTCGTAGAAACGCTGTGAGGTAATGATCGCCAGTGGGTTTTCCTGGCCGTCGATCACGCCTTGCTGGAGAGCAGAATAGACCTCACCAAAGTTCATTGGCGTCGGGTTGGCCCCGAGCGTTTCGAATGTCGCCACATGCGCCGGAACCTTCATGGTACGTAGCTTGACACCCTCGAGATCTGCGGGGGTTGCAACCGGGCGAACATTGTTGGTCACATTGCGTACACCCAATTCAAGCCAGCCAAGACCGACCAATCCCTGGTTTTCGACCCGTGCAAGCATGCCATCACCAGCATCACCGTCAAGAACATCAAAGGCGATGTCCTTGGAGGAATACATGTAGGGCAGTTCAATTACTGCAAAAGCCGGATCCCAGCCCGCGAAGAAAGAGGAAGGAGGAATGGCCATTTCCAGAACGCCGGTTTGAACACCTTCGATCATTTCGCGATCAGGGCCCATCTGCGACGAAGGGAATATCTGTACGTCGATCTCACCATTCGAGCCAGCTTCGACCAGTTCTTCAAATTTCAGTAGCGCGCGATGCATATGAAACGCTTCTGCTGCGCCATGCCCAACCTTAATGACTGTTTCAGCGGATGCTGCAAAAGCAAGCCCGGCTGACATGACGAGGCCAAGCGCCAATGTTGATTTCTTGAACAAGGTATCCTCCCACGGATTTAGTTATTTTCGATCTATTATCTGAGATATCAGATATAATATAGAAATCAAGCTTACATGTGCTATTGTGTTAGAGAGACGAAATAGGATGAAGTGAAAATGACCGAGATTTTGCCGATTAAGCGCCCGGATTCGTTGAGTAAAACTGCTGAAGAGCATATCCGAAAAGGCATAATCAATGGCACGTTTCAATTGGGTGAATCGTTGCCGGAAGTGAAGTTGTCAAATGCCATGGGCATCAGCAAAACTCCGATTCGCGAAGCTCTATCAGCTTTGAATCTTCAGGGCCTCGTTCAGATCTTTCCTCATCGAGGAGCCTTTGTATTCTCTCTTTCTCAAGGGGACGTGGTGCAGCTTTGCCAGTATCGGCTAATCCTAGAATCTGCAGCTTTGGAGCAGGCGCTTGAAAAGAACCCTTCGGTTCTGATCAATGAGCTGTCTACAATTGTTTCGAAGATGTCGGAAGCGCAGGAAGCGGATGAATTCGAACAGTACTTGGAACTTGACGCCGAGTTTCACGACGCGTTTTTCAGGTCCTGCGGAAACAGTTACCTGCGGGATGGATATCAAAAAGTCAGTGATATCGTCCAAACTATGCGGACACACCTGTCCAAACGTTCCAATCGAACGAAGAAATCTTTCAAGGAACATCAAGCGATCACATCGCTATTGGACGAGGGTAAAGTAAAAGCAGCAACGAACACCCTCAAACGTCAAATCACTCGCGGTGAGCGTTCTTACTCCGATTTGGTTGGTCTAAGGCAAGCATAGGTGCCCACCATTTGGTCACGATGTTCACCAAAAGCGCATCTGGCAGCAAATCTAATGCCGCGTGCGTGGGCAACATAAGTTCAAAGTGGCGGAGTTGGGCTGTTCTTAGACAAGGGCCGTGGCCACGATTAGAGGGCGGTTTTTGTGTTGGGTCAGAAATGCTTGACGATTGGGTCAGAAATGAATGACGTGATTGGCCGATTTATTGAGGTTTTGTCTGTCGATTGAGTCAAATATCAGTGACGTTCCACAGTAATTTGTCAGGCGACACATAGTTCTGCCACCAGCGACAGAACCTTGACTTTTTTGCCTCACTTCCTTCATCCAGCACCTAGACCGATTTCATTGATCCTGACTTCCTTTTGGTAAAATCAGGGCTGATTTGCAGATCAGACGCCGACGGCGTCTGTTCCTGCTGATCTGCCACGTGACGAACGCGGATGGGGCGCGCCTCCCCATTTCCAATTGGGCTCGTATGCTGTGAAGTCCCGGTTCAACAGGTTCGGCGCGATATTGAAGGCGTTATTGCAGTCGGTCGTCACTTTGTATTACTTCGATCTCTCGACTCGTATGCCATTTTCACGCATCAACCGACCAACACGACGACGCCCGACGCTCAGACCAAGTTCCTTCAACTCGCCAGTCATTCGTGGACGGTCGTGGCTGCTCAGGCTGAGACGAGATCGCTCCTGGACATGAGTCAGCACGACCGCGTTGGTCCGCTGCCTTTGGCTGGCTGGGCGGCTGCAATAAGCGCGCAGGATACATGAGCTGACATTCAGAACTTGGCAAAGGCGGTTAACTGGGAATTCGCTTCCATGCTCTTAGATGAAACTAAACCTCATGGCTTCTGGCTCGCGAAGTAGGTTGTGGCCTTTTTTAGAATACCCCTCTCCTCATTGAGAACCCGGTTCTCCCGTCGAAGTCGCTCGTTTTCACGGGCGAGGTCCAGATCCTTGTCCGACACAACGCCGGCGTTACGATGCGCCGGTACCCACTTGTTCAGCGTCGAAAGGCCAATACCTAAGTCTAAAGCAACCCGCCGACGTGTCAGCCCGCTCGTCAGCGGAGTCTACACTGCATCAGCACGGAAATCGTCCGTCAGTTTCAGTCCCAAAGTCCGTCTCCTTTGCTGCAATAAGTGCCATCAAAGGAGCGGCATCAAACCGCGACACGTCCAGATCGGGCTTGAGAGCGATCGGATTTCGATTGCATTGCAAGTATTACTAGCCGGGATAGCCCCTGTCTGAATCTTTTGTAGAGCTGAGCAATGCACCTGGGCTGCAATCCATTTGAACTTATCCCGGTTAGGGCAACCTGCCTTCCAGAACGACTGAACGTGCAAAGCGTCCCGACCCGTCGAACCATTGTGTCGGCACGATCTCACTCAGGTCTCGGCGTCCGTTTCGTTCATACTGAAACTGAGCGAAAGCCTTGTTGCCTTTCCCATGGGTCTTGTTCGGTTTCGATGGCAACCAATTTGTGAAATTGACCGGCTCTCCGGTGTACCACCGCCAGCCTGTCACGGCATTTTCTTCCTTTGGGTCCTTCCGGAAGCCAAAATAGGGGCCAGCCTTGTAACTGGTGTTGGTTCGACTGTCATAGCCTTGTTCAAACAAGGCTGGATCATGGGCGATCATGCGCACCACGAATGCGTTCTCGTCAGCCGATGTCAGGGATGCAAGATCGATGCCACAGCTCTCGGCGAGGCGGCGTGCGTCGTCGATCGAGCCGGAATAAATCATGGCGATGTAGAAGCTGCCCCGGTACTTGCCATAGATGCTTTTCCGCAGCCCAAGGCACCTGAGCACTGTTATGATCTCTTCGTTTTCACCCAGCATTTCAAGGTCATCCGGCATTTGACGCGCGGCAAATGGATTGCTGACAAAACTATCGTCAGCCCCATCCTGCCATTCCATTCGCAAGCTTGCCAGAACGGCCGCATCGACATGGCCCGTCGGATCAAGCCCTCGGGCCTCCTGCAAAGCCTTTATTCCCGCCCGCGTCTTCAGTCCGAACGCGCCATCCGGCACGCCGACCTCGAAACCGGCGGTATTGAGCGCCTCTTGCAGACGCTGTTTCCGTTCGCGGTCCGGTAAAAGGAAATCCTCCATTGTGGACAGGTGGCCCTGTTTCTTCAGCCAATCCGGCGTAATCTCGGCCATGCGCCCCAGAATCTCGGGCTCGACGATGGTGGCCGCCCGGTACTTGCCGGCGACCAGCGACCAGCCACGCATGGTGTTCACTTTCATCGCGGCGCTGATTGCAGTGTCGCGGGTCGCAAGGGGGCGCACGGCGACGGGCTGGGTCGTCTGGTCTGCAGGTGCCAGCATTGCCACCTGTTCGACCTGTGGCACAAGGTAGATGTCTTCGCCAGGCAGTGAGCCATATGTAAATGGCTCCTGAAATCCATCCGTAAGCTCCACCACCCGATCGCGCACCCGGCGAAACATTTTCCCAAGCTCCAACCCCGGCTGTTCGATATGTTCCAAAAGTGCCGTCGCATAGGGGCTGTTCCGGCCGCCCCCGTCCTGCGCCAGCGTTCCACCACGCGCGGCATAGCCCACGACAACCCCACCAGGTTCCACTGCGGCCAGCCCACGCCCGATCGACCGAGTGGCCGACGCGCGCGACATCTGCGCAACGAAAGGATTGTTGCGGCAGGCATCGACCAGAACCAGTTTCAGCCCCGGCGTATCGGCAATCGAATTCACGATTGCATCCAGACGAATGGCCTCGAAGTCGACGTCGCGGTCGCTTTTCAGTGCTGCGTTCACCGGGATCAGGTAGTTGGTATTCTCGATCTCAATTCCGTGGCCCGCGAAATAGACAAGCGCCACATCGGCACCCGCGGCAGTTTCGGTAAAGTCCCGAAGCGCGATGCGCATACCGTTGTAATCCAGGTCCAGACCCGTGGTGACCTCGAACCCTATACGTGCCAGCGATTTCGAGATGTCCTGAGCATCATTGATCGGGTTCTCCAGACTCGAGACATGCTGATAAGCGGAATTGCCAATGACTAGAGCCACGCGTTTTTCCGTCGCCGCAAAGGCCGCTGCTGAAATGGTGCAGATCAGTGCAACGGCCAGCAGAGCGCAGCGTAGAGCCAGACCCGAAAAAGACCGGTATATCATCATGCGTCCCCCGCCTGTTTGCCGAGGGGTTGGAGCGTGTCCTATGGCAGCGAAATGCCAGCAGACCGGACAAGGCTCGCAAACCCCGCATTCCGGTTGACCCGAACTTTACCCGATAACTCGATTTCGACAAAGGGGTGCAGGGCATCGAACCATAATCCCTTGGCGGCCAAGGCCGGCACATCCTCTGCGGCGGGCTCTGGGGCGGCGACCCGTTCCACGTAAGTCGTCACCGTCGCGATGACGGCCCCCGCCTCAGGTTCCGCCAGAACCACTGTCCAGACATAAATACGCCCCGGCTCCAGCACGAGTTCCGAGCGCGACAGGTCGAGCGCGTAGAACCCTTTTCGGAACCGACCGTTGCCGGAAATACCGACTCCGTTCTGCTGCGACCCGACCGGGGCCAACTGCGCGGACATCTGGCCTGAAAAATTGTCAGCCAAGTGCCAGATCAGCGGGGGATTGCCCAATGTGGTCACGCCGCCGCCAGCCGGTGCGAGCACGGCCAGTGCTCCAGCCTCTTGTCCGACATCGCGCGTGGCAGCGCCGACGCGGTCCGCCGGGGCACCGATGGTGGGCGGAATGAAAATGACCTCGTCTGGATCAGCCTGCTGACTGCCTTCGCTTTCTTGCGCCGACAGGGAAATGGTCGAGCCCAAAAGCAGCAGCAGACCGGTTATCAAAGCGCCAAGAGTGTTTCCCGAACATGCCGGTGTCATCATTGCGATGCCCCCCTCTGTGCCGATCCTGTCAGCAAGAATAACGCAATTTCCCGCGACTTGTCGTCGTGGATAAGGTGCCCGACCAACTGAAACGTGAAATAGCGTCCAACGAGTTCTCGAAGATCAGCGCTGGCACAGATCGTGGTTGCCGACGCGCGCCTAACTTGCAACGCTTTTCCGAATGCCTCGATACGGGCTGCGATGTTCACCGTGTCGCCCATGATGTTGTATTGAAGGCTGCCCGCGCTGCCCAACGTACCGCCCAAAACCACGCCACTATGGAGCCCGATCCGCAGACCATAAGGTGCCAACAGACCACCTTCTGCATTCAGTCTGTCAATCCGGTCAGAAATTTGCAGTGCCGTCCGGCAGGCCGCGACAGCGTCCTTCTGGATGTCCTCCTCGGTCGTTCGAGGCAGCGGCGCACCGAACACCACCAGGATTCCGTCACCGGTGAACTTCTCAATGAACCCGCCATTTTCGCGAGCGACCTGGCTCATTTCATCCAAAATCCGGCTTGTCCAGTCCATGAAGGCACCCGGTTCGGCCGAGCCGCCGACGGTCGTCGAGCCTTCCAGATCAGCAAGGAGGACACTGACGCGCAAGCGGCGGGGGCGCGGCTTTCCGCCAGCAAAAAGGATATCACGCGCGTTCCATATCTCGGCTGTGAGTTCCGGGGACAGATGATCCGAGAACAGTCTGGCGATGGCCTGGCGTTGCCGACGCGAGATGATCCCGACAGTGAGGAGCGCTAAAAGAAAGGCGGTAAACCAAGCAACCGATGTCGGAACGACCGGCAACCATATGCCACGAGACAAAAGGTTCGAAAGCGCCACTCCAATAGCGATGGCAAGGCCTGGTCCAAGTAGTATGACGGTCAGCACAGTGCGCGACAGAACCCCAGCTAATGCCCCGAACAATGCGCTGGCGAAGATTATCGCCAAGTGCGCACTTTGCCCGGGGCTGCGCATCGGTTGGCTGCGGCCCGCGGCATAATCGATTAATTGCTGGGTGGTGGCTGCATGCACCAATACGCCATAGCTGAATGGCGTCTGTGGCGGGTTGTTCAGCGGTGTGCGGAAATCGTCTTTGATCGACTTGCTGGTAACCCCGATCAGGGCGACTTTTCCTTCGATCATGTCCGCGTCTGCTTGTCCGGCGAGCAAGTCGCGGGCCAGTATGATCGGGGCCATCGGCAATGCGTTGGTGTAATCCAGCAGCACCTGATAGCCCGTATCATCTAGCCCGCGATAGCTGCCGAACCTGTCTTCCAGCCGTCGCACCGGCGTCTGACCAAACAACAGGGTCCGGGGATCGTCCGGCCAGGCTTTCAGGCTGTTTTGACCCGTGGCGCGCAGGGCCAACTGTGTGCTGAACGCCAAAGAAATGCGATCGGTGCCGCTGACCAGCAGAATACTGCGCCGGGCGACACCATCCGCGTCGACGGGGATATCAGCAAACCCCACGCTGCCGTCGTTCTGCGCAAAATCCGGCGCCTCGATGCTCAGCCCGCCGCTGTCGTTCAGTTTCACAACCCAGATCGCATTGGTCTTCAGGAACGCCGCTTCGAGTTGCTGCCGCCCCTCGATCACCTCATTGTCGCGATAGATATCGATACCGATTACAGCGGCACCTGCCGACGACAGTGCGTCGATAATATTCGCAATCTGACCATCTGAGAGGGGCCAGCCCCAGGTGCGCAAATCCTCGTCATCGACCGCGACCACGACAACATCCTGTGCCAACGCATCGCTGGCCCTGCGGTCCAAAACCCAATCGTAATGTGCAAGCTCGGGCCGCTGCAGGTAACCTTCAGAACGAAGGCCTGCGAGGATCGTGAAAACTCCAAGCGCGGCAAGACCCGCCACGAAAAGCGCCTGCACCGGACTAAGAAGCCTTCTGTTCATCTTACAAGTTTGCAGTTGTTCGAAGGTAAATAGCAACTTACGTTCGTTGTTTTCTCAAGACCATCGGGGAGTTTGCGGGGCTGAACGCCGCTCAAACCGTGTCTTTGAGGGTGAACTGTACATGGCGGTCTTTTGAGGAACCTGCTAAAGCTATCGGTTCAGGGTCGAGAAATTGACTCCGATATCGGCCACCACTCGTTTTCACTTCAGCTTGGCTGTCAACGCGGTGCGCATTGCCTTAGTGTGCGAAGCCAGGGTTGGTTTGCATGCCATGTTGTTTCTCTTTTGTGGTAAAGTTTCAGGTCACAAAGGCTGAACATGTCCGGGACAGGGTCGCAGAGTCTTTCTTTGCCCTGACGTCGTTGGCTTGATCCAAAGCAAAGCCCACGGTTCAGCAGCAGTATAGAGGAATACCCGCAGCGAGTTTTCAGGCGGTGGATAATGAAGAAAAACTCATTGATTTTTTTTGCTTTGGCTGCGCTCGCGATGGTGGGCGTGGTGCTCTATTCCCTGGTCTCTGAAAATGGAAGCCAGTTGCCTGATGGATTTGCCCGGGGGAATGGTCGGATCGAGGCCGAGCAGATTGAAATTGCGCCGACCTTAGCCGGACGTGTCGAAAGCGTCATGGCGGTTGAAGGCGGTATGGTCGCCACCGGTGACGTGCTGGCCGAAATGGACAGTGATGAGTTGTCCGCCACGCTAGATCGTGCCAAGGCCGAAGTGGCGCTGGCGCATCAGACCAAAGTGGAAGCAGAGGCACTTGTTGTGCAGCGGAAAAGCGAACTGCGCCGGGCCGCGCAGGAGCTTCAGCGCGCAACGGCTCTTCTGACTGGGCAGAATATCTCTGAAACGGTTTTCGAAGAACGCGAAACCATACATCAGGTTGCCGCGGCGGTTCTGGGTGCCGCACAGGCGCGCGTGGCCACTGCAGAAAGCCAGATTGCGGCCGCCGAGGCCGAAGTGCGCCGTATCGAGGCGCTGATCGAAGACAGCTCGCTTTTGGCTCCGACACGCGGGCGTGTGCTTTATCGGCTGGCGGAACCCGGCGAGGTCGTTGCCGCGGGTGAACCAATCCTGACTCTGCTCAGCCTTGAGAATGTATATATGGAGGTGTTCCTGCCTGCGCGCGAAGCCGGATTGCTGCCTATTGGTGCCGAAGCTCGCATCATTCTTGACGCCCTGCCGGACTATTCCATTCCAGCCTTTGTAACCTTTGTCTCTCCTGAAGCACAATTCACACCCAAGCAGGTCGAGACTTTGGATGAACGCGAACAACTGGTGTTCCGCGTCCGTGTGCGCATCCCCGAGAATCTGGTCCAACGCCGGATTGAGCACGTCAAAACCGGGCTTCGCGGTGTTGCCGTGATCCGGATCGATCCAAACCTTGCGTGGCCAGAGGCGTTGGAACAGGGTATCCCGCCCGAGCTGTTCGAATGACGCCAGAGGCCGACATTGAGATTCGCATCACGGGTGTCACGCACCGGTATCGCAGCGATGTCGCGTTGCAGTCGGTTTCGCTTGATCTTCCCAGGGGCCAGCTGGTCGGCTTCATCGGACCGGATGGGGTGGGAAAGTCGACCCTGCTGGGGTTGATCACCGGTGCAAAAAAACTGCAAACCGGATCAATCAATGTTCTAGGTGGCTTGATCGACGACGCCGCGCACCGACGCCTTATCTGCCCGGCCATTGCCTTCATGCCACAGGGCTTGGGTCGAAACCTTTATTCTGAGTTGTCAGTACGCGAGAACCTTGAGTTCTTTTCGGGGCTTTTTGGCCAAGGGCAAGAAGAATGTGACATCCGGATCAATGCGCTGTTGTCGGCGACAGGGCTGGCGCCGTTTGAAGACCGGCTTATGGGCAAGCTTTCGGGCGGGATGAAGCAAAAGCTCGGCCTGTGCTGTGCTCTGATACATGATCCGAAGTTGCTGGTTTTGGATGAACCGACAACCGGTGTCGATCCACTCTCACGCCGTCAATTCTGGGCATTGATTAATGCCATTCGGGCAGAGCATCCCAGACTGTCCGTCCTTGTGTCCACTGCTTACATGGAGGAGGCGGAAAGCTTTGACCGAATTGTTGCAATGGACGGAGGTCGCGTCATCTTTCAAGGCAAACCTGCTGAACTGAAAGGGCAGGACCGGGATCTCGAAACCGCATACCGGCGCTTGCGGTCACACGATGGTTTTGGATTGGCGTCGGAACAAACACCTGTTCGGCAGGTCAACCCGAACCCTGTGATTTCTGCCCGAGGCCTGACACGTCGGTTCGGGGATTTCACCGCTGTCGACAGTGTCGATTTCTCGATCCATCGCGGAGAGATATTCGGTTTTCTTGGGTCAAACGGTTGTGGCAAATCCACCACGATGAAGATGTTGACCGGCCTGTTGCCAGTCAGTTCCGGAGAGGCATTGTTGTTTGGCAACCCGGTTGATGCACGTGATCGCAAGATGCGTCGCGACATCGGATACATGAGCCAGGCTTTTTCGCTCTATGGCGAGTTGTCAGTTCATCAGAACCTACAGCTTCATGCCCGGATATTTGCAATCCCTGATCGAGAGGAGCGCATATCGGAATTGACCGAACGTTTTGGTCTGACGGCCCATCGCGACACACTAGCTGCCGCGCTGCCTCTTGGAATCAAACAACGTTTGTCATTGGCGGTGGCGGTTATCCATCGTCCCCGAGTTCTCATTCTTGATGAACCAACCTCGGGTGTGGACCCCGAAGCACGCGATGTCTTTTGGGCTTTGCTGGTCGAACTTTCGCGCAAGGACTTGGTGACGATCTTTGTCTCCACGCATTTCATGGCCGAGGCAGAGCGCTGCGACCGCGTATCATTCATGCATGCGGGCCGTGTTCTGGCGGAAGGTACGCCCGCGGACCTGATCGCCGCAGAAGGCACCGGCAGCCTTGAGGAAGCTTTCATTTCAGTTTTGGAGGCCGCAGAAAAACCTGCACCTGTCCTGGCACCCAAAGTTGACTTTGTCACCAAGACCAAGGTCACCGGACAAGGTATCGGTCGTGCCCTGACTTACACACGACGCGAAGCGGTTGAAGTGGTCCGCGATCCAGTTCGTCTGGCATTTGCATTTCTTGGCTCGGCGATTTTGATGCTGGTGTTCTGCTTTGGCATATCACTCGACATAGAAGATCTTGAGTTTGCCGTTCTGGACTTGTCTCAGAGCCCGGAAAGCAGGGCTTACACGGAAGAAATATCGGGATCGCCTTATTTCAAGCAAACGCCGCCTTTGATCAGCGCCACAGAAGGGCGCAGACGGTTGCAGGCAGGGGACGTTTCGATGGTGATCGAGTTGCCACCTGATTTCGGGCGCAAGTTGCGCACAGGTGAACCTACCCAAGTGCTGGCAACCGTTGATGGCGCGATCCCCTTCAAGGGGGAAACAGTCGAGGGGTATGTCGCCGGGCTGCACCAGTCGTTTCTTGACGGGCAGTCGAGGACCACAGGCGAACACGCGGTTGAGATCGCCCGTATTGAACCCCGGTTTCGCTATAACCAGAGCTTTGAGAGCATTGCCGCGATGGCCCCGGCCATGCCCGCCATCCTGCTGATCATGCTGCCTGCCGTGTTGGCTGCGGTCAGCGTCGCGCGAGAGCGCGAGCTGGGCTCGGTCGTCAATTTCTACGTAACACCGACAACGCGGCTCGAGTTCCTGATCGGCAAACAGATACCCTATATCATGATTGCCTACGTGAATTTCCTGTTGCTGGCCGCAATGATTATTTTTGTCTTCGATGTGCCGCTTAAGGGCGATCCCCTGCCTTTGGCATTGGGTGCGTTTTTGTATGTTTGGGCGACGACGTCTTATGGATTGCTGATCGCAACCATGACATCCAGCCAGGTGGCAGCGACTTTTGCCACTGCTATCGCTTCGGTCGTGCCTACCATCCAGTTCTCGGGTCTTTTGCAGCCCGTTTCGACGCTAGAGGATGGTGCGCAGCTTATCGGCTCTCTCTGGCCCTCATCCTACTTTCTGCACCTCAATGTCGGGGCCTTCACCAAAGGGCTTGGATGGGAGGCGCTCGCACCGGACATTTTGGCACTGGCCTGCTTTGGACCGGCGTTGACACTGATCGCCGCGCTTTGCCTTCGCGCGCAGGAGAAGTGAATGCAGCGATTGTCCTGCATATTCTGGCTTGGCCTGAAAGAAGTGATGAGCCTGCGTCGGGACTGGGTGATGATGGCGCTGTTGGTCTGGTCTTTCACGCTGGCACCCATGATGGAGGCAACCGGCGTAGCGACCTCGGTCAACAACGCGTCGATTGCATTTTCTGATGAGGACAATTCTCCACTGTCCCGAGCGCTTGCCACGGCATTTTTTCCACCCGAGTTCCAGCCGGTCGTACAAATCGGACCAGGTAGCGGTCCAGCGCAAATGGACGCCGGAGAATTCATCTTCATAGTTGTTGTTCCACCGGGATTCGAGAAAGACCTGAGGGCAAGGCGCAAGCCTGAAATTCAAGTTCTGATCGACGCCACGGCGATGGAGCAGGCCGGGATCGGCGCCAGCTATATCACCAATATTTTGGGTGCCGAAATTCGCCGCTTTGCGATCGGTGTCGATCTTGTAGATCCACCGCTGGTCGATGTCATCCTAAGAAGCGCTTTCAACCCCAACCGTGATACCGTGCGTTTTGCCGGGATCGTTGCCCTGATCGGACAGATCATGTGGCTTACCACCATTCTGACCGGCGCTGCCATGATCCGAGAGAGGGAGCACGGGACGATCGAGCATCTGCTGGCAATGCCGCTGACCCCGTTTGACATTGCAGCAGCCAAAATCTGGGCCAATGCTGCAATTGTCCTGATCGCGGCCAGCCTGTCTCTGACCTTTGTCATGCAGGGTGCGCTGGGAATTGAAATCTCGGGGTCAAAAGGACTGTTCCTGTTTGGCACTGCCCTGTTTCTGTTCACCGCAACCGCACTCGGGGTTTTTCTCGCTACGATTGCGCGTTCGATGGCGCAGTTTGCGCTTTTGGTCATGCTGATCGTCCTTCCCATGCTGATGCTGTCCGGAGGAGAGACGCCGGTTGAAGGGCAGCCAGACTGGTTGCAGGTCGGGACGCTGCTATTGCCGTCTCGTCACTATATGGCCGCCAGTCAGGCAATTGTGTTCAAGGGTGCCGGTCTCGAAACAGTTTGGCCAGAGTTCATCTGGATGGCTTTGCTGGGCGCTGTCCTGCTGGCAACAAGTCTGGCCCTCTTTCGGAGATCTGTTGAGTAATTGAGCCAAACCGGTTTGGGATAATGTTCAAGGGCGATGTCATAATGCCTCTGGGACGATTGATTTATTCATATGTGACCGAATACCCCGGCCGCCGATCAGCTGTTAGAATCCCCTTCTCCCGCTTCGAAAACTTGCACGCGTCGTTTGGCAGAACCTTCAATCATCCACCTCTTTCGGGCCACATCTTTGGATCGTGTGGGAAGTTTTTGCGCAGGCTGCGGATAAGAGTGGCGTACTCGCAAAACCGCAACGCAGAGCGATTTCCCCAGGCGCAAGATCACTGTAGCGAAACATTTCGCGGGCACGTGCCAGACGTAGAAGCAGATAATACCGCCCCGGTGTTGTCTGAAGCTCCGTCCAGAACAGACGGCGCAAGGAGCGTTCGGACATATGAACCTGTTTTGCAAGGGCAGAGACCGGCTGCGGTGTTTCGAGTGCTCCGGACACCAATGCGACAATCCGTTTGAGTTTTGGCGACACCGCTGACGACAGCGCCTGATCTGGATAAGAGGCACCGTGCCGCCTGGAATTGTCATGCAGGAACATCGCCGCGGCGTCAAAGGCAACTGATGGGCCAAACCTGCTCCGGATAAAGTGCAGCATCAGGTCTAGGGCCGCTGCGGCGCTGCCGCATGTCCAGAAACGACCATCCTGAACATAACGGTCAAAGAGGACATGGGTTTCGGGAAACTCCTCTGCAAACTCCTCAAGAAGTTGCCAGTGTAACGTCGCCTTCCGGTGGTTCAGAAACCCGCCCCGCGCCACCACCCATGCTCCTGTATCCGCTGCAATCACTGTTGCGCCCTGCATCAGCCGGCCAAGGCCCCGGCCACGGCGCAGCGCAGCACTGCCGAATGGCTGGCCGACGACCATGCAGTCACTTAGGGGCTGGTGGCCGTACTTGATGACCCCCGCCACGGGCGGATGCGTCAGATGGGCAATGTGGCCTGGCTGGCCGACGATCCGGGTGTGATGACCAAAACCGCTGGCCCTTAAGCGGATGGATATCGCAGCGAGCTTGCCCGTGTTTTCGCGGAACCACCCCGAAATTTCAGCGTTGGAGAAGGGCAAGGCGATTGGCTTGATGGGCTCAAGGTTCTGGATCTGACCAACGTCATTGCCGGGCCGACCATCGGGTCGTCATTGGCCCGTTTTGGGGCGCAGGTCACACTGGTACAGCCGGTACGACCTTCGGTCGATCCGTGGAGCGCGGTGTTTTTTGGCCTGCATGCTCAGCGCGGCAAGAAGAGCATCTTGCTCGATCTGCGTTCGGAGGGCGGGCAGCACGTCTATTGGCAAATGGTCGCTGAAGCAGACGTAATCACAATGAACGGAACAGACCTGCAACGAGAAAGCTTGGGGCTGAGTGAAGCCCGGCTGACAGAGGTTAACCCGCGTCTCATCGTTGTGCAGCTTGACGCCTGGGGCGGACCGCGTCGGGGACCAAAATCGGATCATCTGGGTTATGACGATCTCGCACAGGCCGCGACCGGCGCGATGACCCGCTTTGGCGGCGGGCCGGAAACGCCCGAGGAACACGCCCATTTTGGCACGATTGATGCATTGACGGGGCATTGCGCCTGCGTGGCGCTGGGCGCCGCGCTGGAGCGGCTTAGAATGACATGCAAGGGTGGCATCGCCCGCGCGTCGCTAGCCGCCGCAAGAGAGTTGATTCAAGCGCAGTTCATGTATGATTTCGACACGCGCGCGCCGTTTGACGAACCTTCGGGGCGTAAAACGCTTGGTTGGGGGCCGTTCTATCGCTGCTATGCCGCGTCCGACGGCTGGATGTTCTTCGCCGCACCGACCGAGGGTCACGCCGCCTTGGCGCGCGTGCCTGACCCATCCGATCTTGCCGGCTTGGACGATACTGATCTGGACTCTGCTCTGTCCGAGCGCTTCGCGCAAAAACCAGTGGCCGTATGGGCTCAGGCTTTCGCTGGGAGCTCGGTGGGTGTGACCCGCCTCGGTTCGCTGCACGACACCCGCGACGTGGGCCTTCAGGCTGAAAGCGCAGGCTCTATCGACATTCGCAATGCAACCTTCCGAGCCGTTCGACATGACCAGCACCCGATGGCCCGCTGGGTTGATCTGGTTGCCCCCAATGCGGTGCGACCGCAGAATGCCACGATAACCATCCCCGGCCCGGCACCAAAATACGGACAAGACACGCGCGAAATCCTTGCGCGTCTGGGTTATGGCGACACCGAGATACAACGTATGATCGAAAAAGCCGTGGCAGCTGAGAGCTGGTCGGAAAAATATCTGCCGGAATAGACACATGACCCAAGACAAGTTCGGACCGGAAATCACGCCACGCACCCGTGCAAAGGCGCGCCATATCCTAGATCATTATTACATCGGCCCGTCCCGAAATGATGCGGTTCTCGAGATCTGGGGGTATACCCCAAAGATGAGCTATGCCCCCGGAGATTGCGTGGCACTTAATGTGTCGACCACGGCGCGTGAATGGGATCTTGAGATCGGTCGCGACGGGCTGGTCTATCAACCACTCCTGACCGAGACGGGCTTGCCGGGGGTGTATTACCCCACGCCGGAGGATTGCTCGGTCAAGGGTTGTGGCTGGCCCGAGGCCTATGGTATTTGCATTCCCGAAGACTGGGCGCCTGGCGGCTACCTTGTCACCTTCCGCGCCCGCAGTGGCGACGAGATGGTCGAAGAGCATCACATCATCCTTGTAAGAAGCGCCCCTGATGCCACGCCATCACTCTATGTTCTGGTTTGTGCCACCGGCACATCGGTGGCTTATAACTGCTGGGGCGGCTCGAACCATTACGAAGGCATCACCGGTCCCGAAGGTAACGCCTTTTCCCCGGTTCTTTCGACCCAGCGACCCTGGTCGCGCGGGTTTTGCAGGCTGCCTGAAGGCGCCCCGCGGGCGCTGCGGGAAAAGCCGACCAGACCGGGCGAAATGGTGCGCTACCCCAATATGGAATGGGCTTACGCTTATGGCTATTCCAAGAAATACGCCTCGGCTGGGTGGGCCAGCTATGAACGCCATTTCGCCCGTTGGGCCGAGGGGGAAGGCTGTGATTTCGACGTGATCGCGCTGCATGATCTTGAGCACGACCCGAAGCTGCTTGGCCGGTATGCCTGTGCCGTGTTTGTCGGCCATGACGAATACTGGAGCGCGATTATGCGTGACGCTGTTGACGCCTATGTCGATGGCGGTGGCAACGTTGCACGGTTTGCCGGAAACTTCCTGTGGCAGACCCGGATCGAAGACGAGGGTCACACGCAGATCTGTTACAAGTATATCGCGGATCAGGACCCGCTTATGGGCACCGAACAAGAGCACCTCGTCTCGGGTGCCTTCGAGGTCGCACCAGTTGACCGCCCGGGTGCCTTGACATTCGGAGTTAACGCTCTGCGCGGTGTTTACGCCGGTCTTGGGAATTGCGTTGGCGGCGGCGCAGGCGGCTTTACGGTCTACCGCCCCGACCATTGGGCATTTGACGGAGTCGGGGTCGGCTATGGCGACATTTTAGGCGCGCACGCCCGGATTTTTGGCTATGAGGTCGATGGTCTGGATTACCGTTTCGAAGACGGTCTGCCATTTCCCACCTGTACCGACGGCGCTGTTCCAGAGATCGAGATACTTGCCATGGGGCTTGCCACCAATATCGAGGCAGATCACGGGGTCTGGGGTGAAACGCTCTACATCGGTGCCGACGATGCGCGGTTCAAGGCGCAGGTACTGTTCGGCGAAGTCACGCCCGAGACGCTCGACACCTGTAAACGTGGCAATGGGATGATCATCTCGTGGCGTCGCGGCAAGGGTCAGATCTTTACAGCCGCAACCTGCGAATGGGTTGCCGGGCTGATCCGCCGGGACGAGCAGGTAGAACAGATCACCCGCAATGTGCTCGACAGGTTGGGAAAGGGTTTGGTTAAGTGCTCAAATGAAGGTTGGGGCGTATTGCCTTTCCAAAGAATTACTTGTTTCGCGGATACATGACCTTCACGTTTACTACCGGCAAGTGATGCGGTGACTAACAACTCGATCAGACGAGAGACGATCAGCATATTTAAGCCCAAGCCGAACTGGTTTTTTCAGGTTTCACCACACAACAGGAATGGCTTAGCGAATTAGCAAAGGCCGTTTAAGATATCCGGCAAATGTCCGATACCGTGCAAACCAGAATACAATCGCGCAGCAACGTGGCGTTCGCCGAAGAAGAGCGTCAAGGGACATTGCTGGCAGCTAAAGTCCGAACACTTGCATTGGCCGTTGTTCTTCTTTGGCAGGCGATCGACAGCCCGGAAACAGGACCGGCTTATTACTTCAATCTTCTGGAAATTTTTTTCTTTATTTTACTGGGAGGTTTGCAGTTTGTCGCTGCCTACACGCGTCGCGGCGGGCGTGGTCTTCCGTATGTGTTCGTTACGTTAGATTGTGTTTCGCTTGCAGCCGTTTTTACCTTGGGATCACCATATATCGACAGCCCCTTGCCACCCGCCATTGCGATGGACACAGCGCGGTTTTTGTTTTTCTTCCTATTTCTGATGCAGACATCTTTCAGTTTTCGGCCTTCCCTTGTGGTTTGGTGCGGTGTCAGCATCATTGTGTCCCGCCTCGGGATGTGGGCATGGTTTCTGAGTCAGCCTGACGTACGCAGTAACTTGGAGTTGACCGAGCAATCCGTTGAAGCCTGGCTTGCCGGGGCAAGAGACTTGAACTTTCTGTTTCTTGGCTATGCAGCCATAGAATTGATGGTCGTGCTGATCGTGTCTGCCGGGCTTGCAATCGTCGTCGCGCGCTCTCGCAGGCTGGTTCAGAATTTCATTTCGACCGAAAGAAAGCGAGCCAGCCTGGCGAGGTATTTTTCACCCAACGTGCTTGACGAATTGAGCAGTCTGGAAGCCGGAATTGCGGCTGGTAGGCAACAAAACGTTGCCGTGTTATTCGCGGACATAATGGGGTTTGCGAAGCTTTGCGAGAACGCGACTGCCGACGAGGTGATCGAACTTTTACGAGACTACCATGATCGGTTGGGTAAATCGGTATTCGATAACTCTGGCACTTTGGACAAGTATATCGGCGACGGTCTTATGGCCACGTTTGGCACTCCAACGCCCAGTGCACACGACCCTGCCAATGCGTTGAACTGCGCATTCGAGATGATAGAAGCGTTGGACAAATGGAACGCAGAAAGAGAGTTGTCCGGGAAGGAACCGGTGCGTGTGGGAATCGGGCTGCATTGGGGATCGGTTGTAGCTGGCGACATAGGCAACGAGCGGCGACTGGAATACGGCGTGATTGGGGACAATGTGAATGTCGCAAGCAGGATCGAGCACCTGACCAGAGAACTGAACACGCAATTGGTCGTGAGCCACGATTTGGTGCAGGCCATCGGGCACAACGATGCAATCCCAAACTTAAGCCGGTTGACTGACGCCGGAGAACAAAAAATCCGGGGGCGCGCCGCTCTGGTTAAGGTTTGGGTTTATCCGGCAAGCCGATGACATCTCAGCGCGACAGCATCGCGACAGTTGAGCTCGCATTTATTTCCGAGCTCACTTGTAGACGGTGATCCTATCAAGGCATTGGGCGATTGAGACCGGCACGGCAGTGAGGCCTGTCAAACCTCCGCCCCCCCGTAAACCAGGCAGGGGTTACTCGATCCGAGAAAGCAATTGGAAAACCGGCAAGAGTTGCCCAAAAACACCTTTCGTTCGTTCAATGAGGTTTGGTTCGATAGCTAAGGCAGGATTGCTCAAATCTGTCCAGACGGTAAAGCCTTTGCGGCGCAATGCCTCTTCATTTGGATGATCTTTGTCGAAACCGGAGGGAACACGTTTCAATTCAGGATCCCCGACCCGGAAACCACGCTTTCGCATCTCAGCGGCAAGCTGTATCACCTCTGCCCCATTGGGGCCTGCCATCTCTGTTCGGAAGGCATCCAACGCTTCCTTTTCATACTGAAACACCCCGCAGCCAAGCGCCAGATCATCGGGTGAGAGACCGAAGAACCACATCGGCGGCTGATCCGCACTCCCGTCTGGAATAAACGCAATATGCAGGTGTGCGTTGTAAGGTGTTTTGTCCTTGGAAAATCGGACATCCCGATGAATACGAAAAATCTTGCTGCTATGGGTCTGGCCGGTCAGATCACGCAAGGCATCCGCAATGTCATTCGCGAACTGCGTGCTTGCCTGCTTCAAATGGGTCTCGTAAGTTGATTTGTTGGCTGCAAACCATTCCTTCGTGTTATTGGCCCGCAAATCCCTGAGAAAACCAAGCGCTTCGGGTGAGAAACTTTCAAACTGAGCCATTGCTTTCTCCGTTCAGTCTTTCGCGGGAAGGGCCGCGGCGTGTTCGAGACAAAGGTGTAACCAGCGCAGCAAAGCGGCGTCATCGCAATCACTCTCATCCACGCGGATAAAGCCACTCAGTTTGCGTGTACCGTGGATCACTTCTTGGGCCGTGGGATCCGCCAGCGCCATACTTTCGTTTTCCTTGCCCACCCGGAACATGAACCGGCCCAGCCCGTCGTTATGCCGCCGTGCCCCGCACAGCATGTTGCCGTTCAAGAAAAAGCAATTACCACCCATCATGCGCTTTTCTGAAATGCCCACATGTGCGGCCAAAGCGTCACGAATACGGGCGTTGAGGGTTTCATCCACCGGCATCAGCTGGATGCCTCAAGCTGCCGGTGGATTGATGGCGTAAAGGGAACATAATCGACGAAGTTTCCATGTGCCCGCATTACGCGCACGAACCTGTCGCCCCCATCCCATAGCGGATGGGCAACCGTCCTGAATCGACGCAGGTCAAAAGCAATCGCCAGTGGAACGGTTACCCAGTCTAATAACGCTGCAATAACCTGCACAATGTGCGTATTTTGTTCCATCTGCGCCCTCCTTTCAGACAGTTCTCAGGGTCTCATGCTTTCATAGGTGATCAATGCAAAGCGGGCACCTTGGGGGTCGTTCAGCGTGGCCATGCGCCCGACACCCGGCATATCCATCGCGGGTTGAAGAACTGTGGCGCCTTTGGCTTCGGCCTTTGCAACACTGGCATCCACATCGGGTACTGTGAAGAAGATCGTCCAGCTTCCACGCGCCTCTGGCATTGGTGAAAAGCCTCCGATAGCGGTCTCGCCCACAACTGCGGCTGAATAACTGGACCCATCCTGCATCGGCATATCGCTGATCGTCCAGCCCAGCACATCCTGATAAAAGGATTTGGCCTTGCTCTGATCCGGCCCGGAATGCCCGATCCATCCTGAATTTCCGACAGCCGTCATCTCAAGTATACTCATGGGTACCTCCGTTGGTTACGCCCGCCACATGCGGGTCTGACCCAAGGACGTACGAGGAGTGTGTGTTCCTACAGGCCCTCCAATTCTTTTTGACTGATTTTGATTTTTTCTTTGATCACGTCACATTCCAACGCGGTGGGGGAAAGCGCCAACACGGTTTCAAAGGCGGAAATGGCGTCTTTATGATCCCCCGCTTCTTGCAAAAGGCCACCTCGCATTGCGTGAAACCAACGATAGTTGGACAACTCCTGTGACAGCGGATTCATTGCTTTCAATGCATAGTGTGGGCCGTATAGCTTGGCCTTTGCGGCAATCTGGTTGAG
The DNA here is from genome assembly GCF_056542225.1 of Ruegeria sp. AE3. Lineage (NCBI taxonomy): Bacteria > Pseudomonadati > Pseudomonadota > Alphaproteobacteria > Rhodobacterales > Roseobacteraceae > Ruegeria > Ruegeria sp. AE3. The sequence goes on from NZ_JBQFZL010000006.1 coordinate 47,764, forward strand.
CCGGATCACCGGTGTCGGTTGTAATTCGTAAAGGGCAGCATAGTGACTTTCGATCAACGCCCAGTTGGTTTCTTTCGATGAGGCGGAACAGGCATGTGCCGCTGCGATTGCAGCCTGGATGATATATACCCCGCGGTGGCCAGTCCGCTGGGCTTTTTGCAACAGCGATGTAGCCTCAGCGATATTCGAGCGATCCCAAAGATCGCGGTTCTGATCGTCGAGTGCGACAAGCTTGCCTTCCACGTCAATCCGGGCCCGGCGCCGGGCGTGTTGAAACAACAATAGCGCCAGCAATGCGGCCTGCTCGCTCATTGCAGGGAACAATGCGACAAGAAGGCGGGCAAGCCGGATGGCTTCTTTACACAGCGTGAGCTTGATTTGCTGTGGCCCGGCCGAGGTCGACCACCCTTCGCTGAACATCAGATAAACCATTGTCGAGACTTCGCCCAACCGGGCTTGCCTCTCTGCCGGGCTTGGCGTTTCAAAGGCGACCGGGTTATTTGCGATCTTCTTTTTGGCGCGGGTAATGCGCTGCTCCATGGTTTTGGATTTGACCAGAAATCCGCTGGCGATCTCATCGACACTCAGCCCCACGACCACCCGCAAAGCAATGGCGATCTGATCCCGCCGATCCAGTTCCGGATGACAGCAGATGAACAGCAAGCGCAGGACATCGTCCCGCATCTCGTCTGGGTCGGGTGTGTCCGCCGGCATCGGTTGAAACTCCTCTGCGTGGCGCGACAAGATTGCCGTGCGCCGCCGGGATTTGCGTAATTCGTCCAGACCCGCATTCCGGGCCGTGGCCAGAAGCCATGCCAATGGATCACGAGGCGCCCCGTCCTGGGGCCAAACTGCCAAGGCTTTCAGGCAGGCGTCGGCAAAGGCCTCCTCTGCGGTGTCCAAATCCCGAAAAACCCGCGTCAGGGCAGCAATGGCGCGCGGGCGTTGTTCAGCAAATGTGGCCTCGAGCCAATCTGACATGATCTATTCCGACGATATGGCACCCCCGGCCCAGGCCACAGGCCGAACTTCCAGCCGAGCGACCGGTGAAGAGATCAGTTTTGCATGTTCCAACGCTTCCTCAAGGTCTTTGAAGTCAGCGGCGTAAAACCCAAGGAAGTTTTCCTTGGTCTCGGAAAACGGGCCATCGGTGATCAGGGGGGCAGCGCGCTCAGACGTGGCCGGTTCGACCATTACCGCTGACGTTGGCGGCATCAGTTTTATCGACACGAACTCTCCGCGTTCCGACAATACTGCTTGCAGGGCGCGATGGCCTGACATCACTTCGTCCTGGCGATCTTTCGGCAATGCCTCGAACACGCCCGGTTCCCCATAAATTGTGATTGCGTAAATCATTCTCGCCTCCTTGCGTTGGTCGCATAGTGCAAGGACGCGCGACGCCATGCAAATCCGACAACGACCAGAACCGACAAAATTGCCCAGGCCGCTTTTGTCTGAAATCCCAGCGGCCCGGGCTTCCATTTCCATCCAGATAACAGGTCGGAGGTTTTCAATAACCGGAGCAAAACCGGTACCTTGAAAACCGGTTCCCAGAAAAATGTCCAAATGGTAGGCTGCGAAACTATGGAAAGCCGGCCAAATCGTCGATTAGCAGCCATCTTAGCCGCCGATATCGCAGGCTATTCAAGATTGGTTGGCTTGGATGAAGAAGGCACCATCGACAAGCTGCGCCGGATCCGCGCTGAAGTCATCGAGCCCTTGATCGCCGGGTATTCAGGGCGCATTGCGAACACAGCGGGTGACAGTTTTCTGATCGAATTCCCCAGCGCGGTCGATGCGGTTCGCGCGGCCGTCGCGATACAGGCTGAACTGACGAAAAGAAACTCAGATGCGGAACCCGACCGCGCAATCGTTCTTCGGATCGGTTTGAATGTCGGCGATGTCATCTCAAACGCAGACGACATCCTGGGTGATGGTGTCAACGTGGCCGCACGGCTTGAGGCGCTGGCAGAACCTGGGGGGATTATCGCATCGCAGGCGATTGTCGGATACGCGCGCAACAAGGTGCCCTTCGCCTTTACGCCAATTGGCCCGCAATCCGTCAAGAATATTGCGGACCCCATTGAGGCGTTCCGCGTCGAAACAGATGCGTTGACCCCGGCGGTAAAGCACAAAACGAAGAAAGCACCGCGTCTAATGAAGCTGGCTGCAATCCTGATCGTGTTGGGTGCGACCGGGTATGTCGGGACAAAGACATGGGAAAAGGGTCGGCTGCGCGCCTCTGAGGCACAGATGGCTTACCCACTTCCAGACCTGCCTTCGATCGCCGTGCTTCCGTTGACGAACTTCACCAGCGACGCGTCCAACAAGATGTTGATAGATGGCGTTTCCGAGGATCTGATAACGGACTTATCCCGCATATCAGGGTTATTTGTCATCGCCGGAAACACATCCTTCGCATTTCAGGACCGCGACATTGATGTGGCAGGCTTTGCCGAGAAACTGGGCGTTCGCTATGTCGTTGATGGAAGCCTTAGACGCAGCGGAGAAGGTTTTCGGGTCAACATCCGCCTGACGGACACTTTGAACGGCAGATTGATCTGGGCGGAGCGTTTCGACGGTGAAATCGATGAGATCTTCGACCTGCAAAACAACATTGTACTGGCGATTGCGCACGAGTTGGATGTTCCGCTCGACATGCAAAGCCGGATTGCCATCGAAAACATAGAAACTGGAAAGATCGAGGCGCGCGAAGCGTTCCAGCGTGGATGGGAGCTATATTCACGCTTCAATGAACAGGACAATCTGGCCGCAATTCCGCATTTTGAGCGCGCGGTCGAGTTGGACCCGAATTATGCGCGCGCCTGGGCGACGTTAGCTCTGGCACACTTGCGACCACACATCTTCCACCACTGGTCAGGCTTTGCGAATGCTGACGAACAGATGCATATCGGGCTGTTCTATAAATACTACCGTGAACTGACGCATCAGGACACCTCGCTTATCCATGTTATCAGGGCAATAGTCGCTCTCAACCTTCCGGATTGGGAAGGCGCCGAGAGCGTAAGTCGGGGAACAGAAGAAGCGAGGCAAGAAGCCGCGAAGGCCATTGCCCTGCAACCAAGCGACCCCGAAGCGCATGTGACAATGGGATGGGCCTTGATCGCGGGCGGCGAGCCAGAGGAAGGGCTGGCATTTGTGCAGGCCGCAATGCGCCTAGATCCGGAATATCCCAGCCACTACGCGTTATTTCAGGGGGCTGCACTGTTTGCAATGAATGATCTGACTGGTGCAGGGGCCGTTATAATGTCTGAGTTGGACCGAAACCCGCAGGCAGTTGAGTTGATGCCATTTGCAGCGTCGGTTCTGGCCTTGAATGGTGACCGAAGCAACGCGCGCGCAATGATCGAACAATGGCAGGATGGAGAAAACGAGAAAGTTCTGAGCGACGCGGTACGCGATTATTTCTTTATCGTGCGATGGATCGGCGAGCATCAATATTTGAACAACCGTTTGAAAAAAGGCCTTCGATTGGCCGCGCTTCCGCCGAGTACGACAGTTGCAAGTCTCAAAGCTGATCTGATGCGCGGAGATGCCAAGGAACAACGTGACGCGGCTCAGTCTTTGGCGCTCTTTGGTGCCGACGCAGCTCCAGCCGTTCCGGAACTGATCAAGCTGTTGGGTAGCCCTTCGGTTTTTGTCAGAAAAGAAGCGGCCATCGCCTTGGGTGAAATCGGAGGGAAAGCATCCCCCGCTTTACCTGCATTGGAAGCAAACGCAGACGAGTCTTTGTCGGGAAGATTTGCCGCCCGAGCCATTGAACAAATACGCGGAGCCTCACAATAACGACGACTTTGGGCGCTATCGACCTCTTTGCTCCTGCTGTTATTTGGAGACTGTTGGCTGGAAACCCGGGCAGATATCCTTCGCCCCGTTGACCGCAGCCTCAGGCAAGTGTTCTGAACGCATTCAGGCTTTCGCTGAAATGCTCGATGAACTCCAGTGTTATCAAAGACGGCTGCTTCAAAACCGGGCGTACCAGGGAAAGCGTATGCGGTAAAAACGGCTTGAATGGCCTGTAGCTTAGCCCCCGGTCTGTGTAATGGACAGCGTCCAGCTCGCTGACAATTGAAACACCGACGCCTTTTATCGCCAATTCACATGCCGCCGTGAATTGCCGGACTTCGATATGCGAGTTGAGTGTAACATTGGCCTGCTGAAATGCCTTCGAAAGCCGTCCGAAAAAGTCGCTATCGCGCCGCGTATGTATGATGCTCTCATCTGCAAGATCGGAAGGCGTCACCTCCGAGAGGTTCTCAAGTGCGTGATTTTTCGGGAACACGCAAACCGTGCGCACATCGACATTTCTGCTTTCGACTCCAGGATGACCGTTAAAGCCATCGGTGATTCCAAAGTCATATTGTTCGCCGACCATCCATTCCAAAATCCGTTCCGGCCTGTCCGGTTCGATCGTCATAGTAACACCTGGCCGGTCTTTCAGAAAACTTGCTACAACATCCGGCAGATGGCTGGTGGCAAAACCGGGAAGGCAGGCGACGCGGATATGCCCGGCTTTTCGCTGTGTGATATTCTGACTGGCGTCCGATATCTGCTTCATCAATTCCAGAACACGGTCCACGCTGGGTTGCAGATAGCGAACTTCCTGGGTTGGTACCAATCGCCCTTTGCGGCGATCAAAAAGTTGAAATCCAAACGATTTTTCAAGATCCGAAAGCAACCTGCTAACAGCTGGTTGGCTTATCCCCAAATCGGCGGCAGCTGCTGTGACCGAACCATTGGTGGTCACCGCCATGAGCGCTTCCAGTTGCCGAATTCTCAAAGTTTGTCTCATTCCAGACCCGGTGCTGCTTGTACATTCAATGTGTATAACACCGTATTATGATTTTTGCCAAAAAATAGGGCTTGAATTATATTTCTTTAGCGGTAACGTCGTGAAATCGTCATGTGTGTCGAATACGCGTTGAAGTCGGTACTCAACGAAGCATCGAACCTGATGCATGGGAGGAATCATGAAAAAGAATTTGCTTGGCGCTCTTGCCGTTACAACTGCCTTGTCCCCCTTGGCGGCAATGGCACAAACCGAAGTTCAATTCTGGCATGCCTTCACCGGCCGCCTTGGCGAACTTGTCAAAGCGCAGGTTGAAGAGTTCAACGCCAGTCAGGATGAGTTTGTCGTGGTCGAAAGCCACAAGGGCAACTACTCGGAAACCCTGAACGCTGGTATTGCCGCTTTCCGCGCAGGTGAACAGCCACATATCCTGATGGTTTTCGAAGTCGGTACCGCAACGATGATGTCGGCAAAAGGCGCGATCAAGCCGGTCTACAAAGTCATGGCCGAAAGTGGCGCGTCTTTTGATCCCGATGCCTATATCGGTGCGGTGAAAGGTTATTACACCACCACCGACGGAGATATGTTGTCGCTGCCGTTCAACTCTTCCACGCCGGTCTTGTGGGTCAACCGCGATGCCATGCAGGCGGCGGGTGTTGATCCTGACACTGACCTGTCGACTTGGGAAAAAGTTGGTGATGTGCTGGAGCAACTCAAAGCCGGAGGCGAGGACTGCCCGCTGGTGACGGCGTGGCAAAGCTGGATCCACCTGGAAAACCTGTCTGCCTATCACAACGTTCCGTTTGCATCGCAGGACAATGGTTTTGCCGGTCTGGATACAGAACTGATGCTGAACGGCCCGGTACAGGTCGCGCACCTGAGCGCCATGGGCGACTGGGCAAAGGATGGGGAATTCATCTATACCGGTCGCAGAAATGAAGGCGGCGCAAACTTCCGGGCCGGTGAGTGTGCCTTGTTCACCGAAAGCTCGGCCGGGTATGCCGGGATAAAAGCCGAGGCCGAGTTCGACTTTGATGTGCGCCCGCTGCCGTATTGGGAAGCGGTCACAAGCGAGCCGCAGAATACCATCATCGGCGGTGCTTCCCTTTGGGTGATGGAAGGTCATGATCCCGAAGAATACAAAGGCGTTGGCGAGTTCCTGAGCTTCTTGTCTTCGTCTGACGTTCAGGCGGCATGGCACCAGAATACCGGGTATCTTCCGATTACCGCGGAAGCCGGTGAAGCGACCCGTACGGCCGGTTTCTATGATGAAAACCCGGGCACCGATATCGCTGTGATCCAGATGACCGCGAAAGAGCCGACAGCAAATTCGAAAGGTCTGCGTCTGGGATCGTTCGATCAAATCCGCGGTATCATCGATGAGGAGCTTGAGGCCATCTGGTCCGGTGAGAAAACCGCCCAGGAAGCCATGGACAGCGCAAAAGAACGCGGTGACGCGCTTCTGCGCAGGTTCGAATCGGCAAATCAATAAACCTCTGAAATCCGGTGCGGGCTCGGCAGAGCCCGCATCCACTTTTCCCGGCGGGTCATCAGGATGGAAAAACGCGTCACATTCCGCGGCTGGCTGTTGCCATTGGCGTTGATCGCCCCGCAGGTCGTCATTTCTGCCGTATTCTTCTTCTATCCCGCTGCACAAGCTGTATGGCAGTCGCTGTTCATCCCAGATCCGTTCGGGTTGTCGTCCAAGTTCGTCGGTCTGGGCAATTTTGAATTTCTGCTGAGCGACAAGTTTTATCGCGCATCCTTTGTAACCACGGCGGTGTTTTCGACGCTTGTTACGCTCTGCTCCATGATCCCGGCCCTGTTTCTGGCAGTCATTGCAGATCGGCTGATCAAAGGATCCGGAGCTTATCGGACGCTGCTGATTTGGCCTTATGCAGTCGCACCGGCGGTTGCGGGTGTGCTATGGCTGTTCATGTTCAACACGCGCGTCGGTGTCGTGTCGTGGTATCTTGGACAGCTGGGCTATGACTGGAACCACGTCTTGAATGGCACCGAAGCGATGGGGCTTGTGGTTGTCGCTTCGGCCTGGGGGCGCATCAGTTATAACTTTTTGTTCTTCTTCGCCGCACTCCAGTCGGTTCCGAGGTCGGTCATCGAGGCCGCCGCGATCGATGGCGCACGATTCTGGCGCAGGTTTTTCACGATTGTCCTGCCGTTGCTGTCACCTACAGCGTTCTTCCTGCTTGTTGTGAATGTGGTTTACGCGTTCTTTGAAACTTTTGGCGTAATCCACACAATCACCGGCGGCGGGCCGCAGCAGGCCACGACCATACTGGTCTACAAGGTCTTTTCAGACGGGTTCGTCGGTCAGGATCTGGGCTCGTCTTCGGCGCAATCGGTCATTTTGCTGATTGTCGTCGGCCTGCTGACCGTCATTCAGTTCAAATACGTGGAAAAGAGGGTGCATTACTGATGGCAGCCCAGCAGCACGGAATGGTCGAAAAGCGCGGAGCGGGTATCTGGCTGACGCATGCCCTGATGATCCTTGGCGTTCTGGTCATCTTCTTTCCGATCTGGCTGGCGTTTGTCGCCTCAACCGTTACCCAGCCGGAAGTTGTATCACCACCCATGCCGCTTTTGCCGGGTGATCAGTTCTGGGAGAACTACAAGGCAGCCCTGTTTTCCGGCGTGAATGTCCCCGTCGCAACGATGCTGTTCAACAGCCTTGTGATGGCCATCGGGATTGCAGTGGGCAAGATCGTCATTTCACTGCTGTCGGCATTTGCAATCGTCTATTTTCGTTTTCCCGGTCGAACAACGTTCTTTTGGCTGATCTTTCTGACCCTTATGCTGCCGGTCGAAGTGCGGATCGTACCGACATTTGAGGTCGTGGCCGGGTTCGGAATGCTCAATAGCTACTACGGGCTGATCTTTCCCCTGATCGCCTCGGCCACGGCGACCTTCCTGTTCCGTCAGTTCTTTCTGACAATTCCGGACGAGCTGGCCGAAGCTGCGCGTGTGGATGGTGCCCGGCCAATGCGGTTTTTCATCGACATCGTCGTTCCGATGAGCCGGACAAACATTGCGGCACTGTTCGTCATCCTGTTTATCTATGGGTGGAACCAGTATCTGTGGCCGCTGCTTATCACCACCGACCCTGAAATGAACACCATTGTGATGGGCATCAAGCAGATGTTCCCGTCTGGCGATGATGTGGCAGATTGGCCGGTCATCATGGCGACCTCCATTCTGGCAATGATCCCGCCAGTCATCGTGGTGGTGTCAATGCAAAAGCTTTTTGTCCGCGGCCTTGTCGATAGCGAGAAATAAGAAATGGCAACAGTAACTCTGGAGAATGTCAAAAAGAGCTTTGGCCTGACAGATGTCATACATGGCATCGACATCCAAATCGAAGATGGCGAGTTCATTGTCATCGTCGGCCCTTCGGGTTGTGGGAAATCCACGCTGCTGCGGATGGTGGCAGGGCTTGAGACCGTGACCTCGGGTGAAATCCGGATTGGTGAGGAACGGGCCAATGAAAAAGAGCCGATGGATCGCGACATTGCCATGGTGTTCCAGAACTATGCGCTCTACCCCCATATGTCGGTCCGGCAGAACATGGGCTATGGCCTGAAGATTGCAGGGTTGCCCAAGGCCCAGATCGATCAAAAAGTGACCGAGGCGGCCAGGCTATTGCAGCTTGAACCATTGCTGGACCGCAAACCCAGACAATTGTCAGGCGGCCAACGTCAGAGGGTGGCTATGGGCCGCGCGATTGTCCGTGAACCTGCGGTCTTCCTGTTTGACGAGCCTCTTTCGAACCTGGACGCCAAGCTTCGCGTGCAGATGCGGCTTGAGATTCGTGAGCTCCAGGAAAAACTGGGGATCACGTCGCTTTATGTAACCCACGATCAGGTTGAAGCCATGACAATGGCCGACAGGATGATCGTCATGAACGGCGGTATCGCCGAACAGGTTGGCACACCGCTAGAGGTATACGAAACACCAAGAACCCTGTTTGCGGCGCAGTTCATCGGCAGCCCAGCGATGAATGTCTTTGAAGCCCGACGCGAAAACGGAACCGCCATGATTGGTGAGGTCGCGGTTGGTTCGTCGCCGGGTCCTGATACTGCCTTCAAACTGGGGGTACGACCCGAGCATCTATTGCTGGATGACAATGGCCCGATTGAGGCCACGATTCAGATGGCAGAGCCATTGGGGGCAAACACGCTGTTGCACGGTCAACTGTCCGGCTCGGGCGATCCGATCACGATCAGCCTTCCGGGTGTGCATCCGGTTGAAGGCCGACATCCGAACATGCGGTTTTCTGTGTCCTCAAACCATTTGCATCTGTTTGACCGATCTACCGGTGAAAGGCTGGAAGGCTGATGGCATTCCCTCAGGTCGAGGCTTTCCGGGGGGGCGACAACCTGATCCGCATCGTAGGCCACCGGGGTGCGCGAGGTGTGTTGCCTGAAAACAGCATGATTGGCTTCGACTTTCCGCTCTCCATTGGCGTGCCGCTTCTGGAGTTTGATGTTGTCCTCACGGCTGACGACATCCCTGTCATAACCCATAATCACCGGCTGCACGCCCCCAGTTTTCGCGATGTTGACGGCCAGTTTCTGACCGGGGAAGAGCCGAAGGTTTCAACCCTGACATTCGAGCAGATTCAGAAGTTCGATGTCGGGCGGTTGGATGGGAATTCTGCCTATGGTCAGCGTTTTCCTGATCAGGCACAAATGGATGGCGTTCGCGTTCCAAGGCTGCTTGACCTGCTGGATCTGGTGAGTGACCCCCAACATAGCGATGCCTGTCTGATGCTCGAGCTGAAGTCGGACCCCGATTTGGCCCATGACGCGCGCTACAGAGAGAAGTTTGTCCGTCTTGTCCTGCAAGAGGTCCGTTCCAGGGCCCTGTCGTCGCGCGCCGTTCTGCACAGTTTCGACTGGAATCTGTTGGAAGAATGTCAGCGGCAAGCGCCTGATATGCCATCTTCTTATCTGACCCAACTTCCCGAAAACGCCGAGGATGTAGGGGAGGATTCTTCAAAAGCAGTCTGCCCGGATTTTCGAGGCCGCAAAGGCGATATTCCGCTATTGGTCAAGCAAGCGGGCGGCTCACTGTGGTGCCCGTATTATGCAGATGTAACTGCCGAAAACGTCGAACTGGCCAAGGATTTGGGCCTTTGCGTTGCGGTTTGGACGGTCAATGACTCTGTAGACATTGCCAAGATGATCGACCTGCGTGTGGATGCCATTGTTTCTGATTATCCGGGTCGGGTGCAAAGGCACTTGTCTGACCGGGGTATGAGCTGGCGTTAAACCGCCCTGAAGGCCGGGGCTGAATGCCTCGCCCTTCAGTTTATCAAATTTCCTTCGTACGGGCAGAGAACCCCTAGAACAGTTGCAAATCCTTCGCGCCGCTTTGGATTTCAGCAAAGTTCGGCATGTTCTGGATCGTAACAGGTGCGGGTTTCGTGCCCGGCATCGCAACCGTCGGTTTCGCCACGTTCGCCATTCCAAAGACCGGTTTTTCCAGCTCCCCCCGGATATCGCGCAGCAGCGTTTTATGATCCGGCATCACTTTGACGATCTGCGCAAGATCCTCTTTCGCACGCTGCATGCCCTGGAACCAGATCACCTTCTTCAACGGCCGCAAACGATCTCGGATGCCGGTACCGTAACCCGTATCATAGACCTGTTTGCCCAACAGAACCGTCTGGTACACGCGATGATCAAACAGCGTGGCAAATTCCACATCGTGATCCATCGGCAGACGGTGCTGCCACAATTCCAGATTCTCGGCCAGCCGATCCGGTATCTTCATCTCTGTTCGCGCGTCGATCCAATACGGGTCATCCTTTCGGTTACCCAATCGGTAATGCAGGCAGATGAATTCCAGAACCTCGTTATAAAGCTTATCCATCTGCCGGTTGTATCTTGCCCGCAGCGACGGGGCGACGTCGCGCGTCGGCAAGTGTTCTGCAAACCAGCGTACTGCGTGGTCAATCATGTGGATCGCGGTACTTTCCAACGGCTCGATAAACCCGCCGGACAGACCGATTGCCACACAATTCTTGACCCAGGCATTGCGCACGCGCCCGACGCGCATCGGGATGATCCGCGGCGTCAAACCCTTACCGCTGTCACCCAGCCATTCAAGATATTCGTCTGCCGCCTGATCATCCGTTCGATGCGCCGACGAGAACACATAGCCCGTACCCACGCGATTGTAGAGCGGCACCCGCCATGTCCATCCCGCGCCCAGCGCGGTCGACCGCGTGAGGCTTTCGATCTTGTTGGGATTGCGGTGTTCGACCTGCAACGCCATGGCGCGATCATTAGGCAAATAGTCCGAATAATCCAAGAACGGCTCGCCCAGCGCCTGATTGATGATCAAACCGCGGAACCCGGTGCAATCGATGACCATTTCGATGTCATGACGGCCCGCGCGCTCCAGCATCAGATGGCTGACGTTGCCCTGTTCATCCAGCTCGACTTTCTGTACCTCGTCCTGGATATGCTCGACGCCGCGCTTGGTGCAGACCGTGGTAAGCATGCCCGCAAACTTCACGGCATCCAGATGATAGGCATAGCCAAAACGCTGTTCAAACTCGGGCTGACCCAGCTGCCGCGCGCCTTTGCACAGACGGCCCAGATGATCGTGGGGCGAGATGGACTGTGTAAAGTCCCGTTCTCCGTTGCCAAAGCGCAGGAAATACTCGGCGGCGTCCAACCCTTCCAACATCTGGCCATGGGCAAAGGGGTTCACGTAATCGATGCGTTTTCCTTTGGGGTCCTTGTTCCAGTTGCAGAACTTCACGCCCAGCTTGAAGGACGCGTTCGTCTCGCGGAAAAAATCCCGTTCGGAAATGCCTGCCTGACGGAGCGTGACCGGCATGCGTGGCACCGTAGCCTCACCCACACCCACGGTCGAAATATTAGGGCTTTCGATCAGGCAGATATGTGGCCGGTCCGCTGTTGATGAAGTGCGTGAAAACACCATGTCCAGGATCAACGCGGTCATCCAGCCTGCCGTGCCGCCACCTACGATGGTGATCTTGCGCAAACGATTGTTCATATTCTTCTATCCCCATTGGTTTTGAGGACTATATCAAGTTTCCAACGCTTATCTAGGCTCTGCCATTATGTGCCTTGTGACCCGGCTTTGAACATGTCCCTGAACTGGTCGCGCAAGATGTTCTTTTGGACTTTTCCCATTGTATTGCGGGGCAATTCATCCAGTTGAATAAGCGTGCGGGGATGTTTGAACCGCGCCAGGCTGTCGCGCACTGTATCCATCAACGCGTCGAGATCCGGAGATTGCCCAGGTTCGGCAACAATCAGGCCCAGCACGGTTTCACCGAAGTCGGGATGCGGCACGCCGATCACTGCGCTCTCCAGAACACCGGGCTGGCTGTCCAGAACCAGCTCAATTTCCTTGGGGTAGATATTGTAGCCACCCGAGATGATCAGGTCCTTGTTGCGCCCGACGATATGGACATACCCATCTTCGTCGACCCGTCCCAGATCACCGGTGATGAAGAACCCGTTTTCACGCAGCTCGGCAGCCGTCTTTTCCGGCATCTGCCAATATCCCTTGAATACGTTCGGACCACGCACTTCGATCTCGCCGATTTCACCCTGCGGCAAAGGGTTACCGTCTGCATCGCATATCTTTAGTTCCACCCCCGGCAAGGGAAACCCGACCGTGCCCGCGCGACGTTCGCCGTCATAGGGGTTCGAGGTGTTCATATTGGTTTCGGTCATGCCATAGCGTTCTAGGATACGATGACCGGTACGCTCTTGGAATTGTGCATGGGTATCCGCCAGCAGAGGGGCTGAGCCCGATACGAACAGGCGCATATGTTCGGTCAGCCCCCTGGTAAAACGCGCGTCTGCCAGCAGGCGCGTGTAGAAGGTTGGCACGCCCATCATCGACGTGGCTCCGGGCATCCTGTCAATGATCTGATCAGGGTCGAATTTTGGCAGCCAGATCATGCTTCCGCCAACCGCCAGAATGATATTCGTGGCCACAAACAGACCATGTGTGTGAAAGATAGGCAACGCGTGCAACAGAACGTCTTCGGACGCAAACCGCCACTCTTTGACCAGTGTCCGCGCATTGGACAGCAGGTTGTTCTGGGTCAGCATCGCCCCCTTTGAACGTCCGGTGGTGCCCGACGTATAAAGAAACGCCGCCAGATCCTCACCGTCCCGATCCACAGTCGCAAAGCTGTCTGGCATTGCAGCCGCCAAATCCATCAGCGAGCCAGAGCCGTCCGCATTCAGCGTTTCAACCCTGCCCCCAAAACGCGCGGCAATCGGGGTCAGTTGGTCTTTGCTTCGGCCATCGCAGACAACAAGTGATGCGCCGCTGTTTTCGATGAAATACGTCAACTCGTCCACGGTATAGGCGGTGTTCAGCGGCAGGAAAACCAGACCGGCCTGCGCGCATGCCGCGTAAAGCGCCAGCGCCTCAGGCGATTTATCGACCTGAGCCGCAACGCGGTCCCCGGGTTTTAGACCCAGTTGCGTGGCCACATGGGCGATCCGGGCGGCTGTGCTCAGAAAGTTTCGATAGGTGATGGTCGTCCCGTCTGTCAGGTGCAGGAAAGCCGTATCTTTGCCGGCGTGAATGCCAAACAGATCATCATAGAGAGGGTTGGCCATGTTCGATCCTCCGTTTCCTCAGCCATAACGGCGAACCGCTTCTCAGGGGAAGGTTCAACTGTGTCACACTGCGCTTTTGCTTGCAGTTCAATGTCTGGACGCGTCGCATTTACTGCGCAGCGCGAGTTGCAGCTCGGAAATCGTGGTTGGTAAAGCCTTTCACCGCCTCTGCACATTTTCTGCACGAAAGCCCCATGAAGGCTGCGGATACGTCGCGCCAAAGATGCAAGCGCCACAGGCAATCTGCCGGGAACACAAACCTGCAAGCAGGAGACAGGACATGAGGCAGGAACTGACAATTCGCGGCGTACCGGACAGCATCGTGCTGGACGCGTGGTGGCTGGGAAAGATGGACAAAGCCCCCCGATGGGGAGGCAATAGACGACAGCAGGGTGGTTCTCTGATGTCCACGCTGAAAATGCGCCATGCAATCCCGCTTCTTGCATCGCTGGTTGCGCTTGCTGATTGGTTGTTTTGGGAACAGCCGCTAGGCATTTCAGTCACGGTCTTCATGCTGGTTTTGTCCGCCGCGATCATGGCGATGAAACCCCGGCGTGCGACTGCAAAGGAGTGGCTCATAGCCGCCGCATTTGCCTTGATCACCAACCTTCCGGTAGTCATCGATTTGCAGCTTCTATCTTTATTGTTCAGCCTTGCTGGTTTGGTCAGTCTGGCGACCTGGGCGCTCTTCGGTCAGACCGTAAATGAACGTCTGCTGCTGCGCACCGCCCTGCGCCTGCCTTCCATCGGCGCGACGCTTTTGCTACGCGACACATGTCGCACCGCTGTGGCCGCCGATCTTGGGTCCGACAGCCGCCGCCACGCAGCCTCGCTGGCCTTGCCGTTGCTATTGGGCGCGGTCTTCCTTGCTTTGCTGGCCGCCGCCAATCCAGTGCTGGAAGACCTTCTGGCCGAGCTGGACCCAAGTCTTCTGTTCGAAGGGTACTACTGGCTGCGACTTCTGTTCTGGAGCGCGATGGCCTCGCTGCTGTGGCCGTTCCTAAACCTCACCGATCCATGGCTGGGCGGCATTGCCCGCCCCGCCACCATGCCAAAGATAGGTCCAAGCCGGGCCGCATTTCTGATCAATCCAGTCTCGGTGCGCAATTCGCTGTTGCTGTTCAACCTGATGTTCCTTGTACAAACCGTGATGGACCTTGGTATCCTGACCGGCGGAGTATCCCTGCCTCAAGGGATGAGCTATGCCGCTTATGCCCACCGGGGCGCTTATCCGCTGGTGGTGACGGCCCTTTTGGCGGGCGTATTCACTCTGGTCACTCACAGCATGATCGGTGCGGACCGGACGTTGCGCATTCTGATTTACATGTGGTTGGCGCAGAACATGTTCCTGGTGCTGACAGCTGCTATCCGGCTGCATCATTACGTCGACGCCTATGCGCTTACCTATTTGCGGGTGGCCGCCTTCATATGGATGGCGCTGGTTCTCACCGGTTTGCTGCTGACCGTGGTGCAAATCCATCGCGGCTTCGGTACAACCTGGCTTCTGCGGCGTTGTTTTGCAGCGCTTCTGGTGGTCTTGTATACCTGCAACTTTGTGAATTTTGCATCAGTCATTGCCAGCTACAATCTGAGCCACGGCAGCGCTCTGACGCAACAGGATACCGGTTACATATGCAGCCTTGGTGCTGATGCTTACCCAGCCATACGCGATCATGAAACCAGAACCGGACAGCAAGTCTGTGACGCGTGGATGCGATATGATCTGAAAAAGGATGCAATCACCAATTGGCGCGAATGGGGCTTTCGGAGATGGCGGATCCAAGCCTATTATCGGCAGCAGAGTTGAAGGACCCCATTTGATGCCTGCACGCATTCTTGTTGTCGACGATGATCCGGATATCCTTGAGGTAACAAGGTTCGCGATTGAAAAGGCAGGCTATGCGCCACTTCTGGCCAGCGACGGCCTGACCGCGCTTGATACAAACCGCCAGGAAAGCCCCGATCTGATCGTGCTGGATATCGGGCTGCCAGAAAAGGATGGTCTGGAAGTATGCAGGGAAATCCGCAAATCCTCGGACGTGCCGATCCTGTTCCTGACCGCCCGCGATGACGAGGTCGACCGTATCGTCGGGCTGGAGCTGGGCGCCGATGATTATCTGACGAAACCCTTTTCCCCACGCGAATTGGTGGCCCGGATCAAGGCCATCCTGAAACGCAGCGCGCCGACACCTGCCCAGCCCGATCCAGTGTTGTCGCAAGGCAGCCTGCACCTGGATGCAGAGCGGCACCTGTGCAGGTTCGCTTCAACGTCCGTGACACTGACCGGATCGGAATTTCGGCTGCTGGCAACTCTGATGGCCCGTCCCGACCGCGTTCTGTCCAGGGCGCAGCTGATCGATGCGCTTTACGGCTATAACATCCACGTCTCGGACCGCACCATTGACAGCCATATACGCAATGTCCGTGCCAAACTTGCCCAGGCCGGCTGTGCCGAGGGGATCGTGACCATTCACGGTGTCGGCCTCAGGATGGGTGCATGCACGCCCGGCTGAACCGCAAATGGCGCCCCAGATTGTGGACCATCGTTCTGCTGGTGCTGGGCATTGTCCTGTGCTTGCCCTTTGCCGGGCTGGTCCTGTTCCGCTTTTATGATAGTCAACTGGTGCAACAGACCGAAGAAAGCCTGCTGACACAGGCTGCGGTTATGTCAGCGGCGTATGCCGAGCTTTATGCAGATGCAGCCGGGATCAAGCCGCCGCGCCCGAGTGCAATCTCAACCGAGCACGCGGTGTTCCCATCACTGTCGGTCAATCGCGAAACGGTTCTGCCACCGCGCCCGGACGCGCGGCCCGCAACCGTCCGACCCGGTTCGGTTTATCAGGCCATCGCCGCCCCGCTAAGCCGCATCGCCAACGCCGCCCAGGCGCAAACCCTAGCGGGTTACCGGATGCTGGATGTCGATGGGAACGTGTTTGCCGGAACCGCGGAAATCGGGCAGAAGCTGGGCCATGTTGACGAGGTTCGCGAGGCCCTTTCAGGGAAAACCGTCTCGGTCGCGCGCACCCGCGTGCGCGAGGATGCAACGCCTGCGCTTTATACCCTCAGCCGCGGTGCCCGTGTGCGCGTTTTCGTGGCGATGCCAGTGTACGTGGATCAGACCTTGATCGGGGCGGTTTACCTGAGCCGCACCCCGAACCATATTTTCCGCTTTCTGTACGGCGAACGTTTCAACCTTGCCAAGGCCGCGGCATTTGTCGCTTTGTCCACGGCGCTTATCGGGTACGTATTCTGGCGGTTCATCACCCGGCCGATCCACCTGTTGATCCAGCGCAGCCAGATGGCGGGCCACGGTGGTAAGGCATGGGAACCACCAGACCAGCTTGGCACGCGGGAAATCGCGGATCTGAGCCGTAGTTTTCAATCGCTGACGGAACGCTTGCAGGACAAGCAGGACGGATTGAAAACGTACACCGCCCATGTCACCCACGAGCTGAAGTCACCCCTCACCGCCCTGAAAGGCGCGGCAGAGCTGCTGCGCGACGACGATTTGCCATCTGCGCAAAAGCACCGCCTGCTGGACACTGTAGAAAAGGGCGGAAAACGGATGGAGGATCTGCTGGCAAACATGCGCGCCTTCAGCCTGGCCGATCAGAGTACCATCAACGGTACATGCTGTCTGAACGACATCACTGATCAGGTCGTTCAGACGTTCCCGGCGCTTGCCATCAAGGCTGAAAACGATAACTTGCCCTTGCCCGTCGCGGCACCCACCCTGCACATCATACTGACACATATGCTCGAGAACGCTCAGCAACACGGCGCGCAGAATGCCGTGCTGACAGCCTATCAGAACGACGGTGTCATCAGTCTAAAAATTGCGGATAATGGCGCCGGTATCAGTGAAGGGAACAAGGACAAGATTTTGCAGCCCTTCTTTACGACAAAAAGAGAGGCCGGTGGCACAGGTATGGGCCTGAATATTGTCAAAGCGACCATGGAAGCAATTGGTGGGCAACTCAGTGTTGTACCAAGCAATCAAGGCGCTTGTTTTCTTCTCACCTTCAACTAGCCGGGCGAGGTGAGAACTCATCAAACGGGAGGAAACTCAACATGCGCAAATTACAGGCACAGGGCATTCACCACATCACCCTGACTGGTGCAGACCGGCAAACGTCAATAGACTTCTGGGAGGGTCTTCTCGGGTTTTCGCTTATCTTCGATCAACCAAACCTGGACGATCATTCACAGGGTCACTTGTACTTTGCTGCTGGTAACGGCCAGACGATCACGGTGTTCACCAATGAAGATCGAAAACCGTCCGGCAGTTTGCTCAGGGATCAGGTTGGCGCGGTTCATCATCTGGCCTTCGCGGTGTCACGCTCGGTTCTCATGCAGGTCGAGGAACGGCTTGACGAGAGGGGTATCAAGCACACGCCAATCAAAGACCGGGGCTTCATGAACTCGATCTATTTCCACGACCCGTTGGGTTTGAGGATCGAGCTTGCGAGTTACCGCTTTGAGCCGCCTGAAGGTGCAACTCATGGTGACGTTCTGGCCGAAGCGCACAGGCTGCGCGTTGAACGTGGTGATCTTGCGATTGCCGACGTCCACCTTGCCGATGCGATCGAGAATATCGTCTCGGAGCGTACTCCACGGATGTAACCTTTTTGTCGTTTACCCTGAGCGGTGGGCATCGTGATCCCCAACAATCGAAACTGGCAAAGTCGTTTGATCGATCCAACGTCCCTTCTGGGGTATTCTTCATGCAAAAAACCTAATCGGGAAGCGTGGCCGCTGTGAGCGACCGCAGAAATTCGGCAATGTTAGACACCTCTTGTCGGCTCACCGTGCGATTTGTGAACATGTCAATATTCAGCCCTGGAACCGTGTCTTCAACGCTCGCGGCCACAATGCGAATGTCGGCCAAAGGATCATCGCAAAGGGTGCGTCCCAACTGAGAAACGGCCATAACTTTGATCGCCTCTTCCAGACCTCTTACCGAGCCATTGTGGAAATAGCGCGCGGTCAGCGCGACATTGCGCAGAGAGGGCACGCGAAACCTGCTGGGACGCTCCTTGAGAAGCAGATCGTATTTATCCAGATAGGGATTGCCGTCCCAAAACACCGGGAATGTTCGGTAAGTCCCAAGTGGCTTTTCAGTGCCCGCTGCGGAGAACCAGAAATCCTCCGTTGCTCAAACCCCTAAATCTGTCCGGTGGGTGCTGACGTCACAAAAGGCCCAAGTGAAGCAGTTGGTTTGACAACAACGTCGCCCATAAACTCCATTTATGCTATATTAGGTCCGGTTTCAGTGGACGATTTTGCCATGTTAACGCGCCAATTGCACCAATGCTTCTTTGGATCGTGGATATATCTGAGCTTCGTTTTGATGTTCGGACTGAACGCAGCACTTGCGGAAACGCCTCATGCAAAACGTGTGGCTTTGGTAATTGGAAATGCACGATATGAGCATGTGTCAAACATCCCAAACTCAGCCAATGACGCCCAGGATATTTCTGCCGCCCTCAAGAGGATCGGCTTTCATGTCACAGCAAAACAAAACCTCGACTACCGCGAAATGCGCCTGACCTTAAGAGACTTCTCTGAGGATGTAGTCGATGCGGATATGGTATTAGTCTATTTTGCAGGTCACGGGATCGAAATCGACAACACAAACTACCTGATACCGACCAATGCCGAACTCAGGAGTGACAAGGACGTAGAATTCGAGGCAATCCGTCTGGATACGGTGCTCAACGCCGTTTCGACTGCGAAAGGCTTGAAGCTGGTCATAGTGGATGCGTGTCGGAACAACCCGTTCGTGAGCGATATGGTTCGAACCACTGCAACCCGATCAATCGGTCAAGGGTTAGGCCGCATCGATCCCAGTGGGGTTCTTGTCGGGTATTCAGCGCGAGGCGGGACTTTGGCGCTGGATGGTGACGGTCGCAACAGCCCGTATGCAGAGGCCTTTCTTGAACATATCGAGGTACCCGGGTTGGAGCTTGGGAAAATGTTCCGGAAGGTGCGGGATACAGTTTACGAACTTACAGATGGGTATCAGGAGCCATTCACCTATGGGTCTCTGCCCGGTCATGACATTTTCCTTGTCCCAGCAGCACTCAAAGAGCCAATCAATAGTGACGATGCCACTACAGATGCTACCAATGCCGTTCGCCCTGTCGATGAGCGCGAGCGGTCGGCGCAACGTGTTCTGGGCGAGGCCATGCAGCTGGAAGACGAAAGCGCGAAGCAGGGCGCTTTGAAGCTGATCGCGCAGCTGTATCCAGACACCCGCGCGGGGCAATATTCTCAACAAGTTACGGATGTGGTCGGACGCACAAATCGGAAGATTGCCACACTCGTCACGCCGAAAACGACGATTTCACCCCCTGGAACCGAAAGCCGCCTAGACGCGCCTGCACCGTTGCCACGCTCGAATTCGGACATCGAGGCCAGTCTGAATCTGAACCGAAACGATTACCGGAGCATTCAACGCGGCCTGAACGCGCTTGGGTTTTCAGTTGGATCAGTGGATGGGATCTTCGGGCCTCGGTCCCGTGAAGCTCTGAAAGAGTTTCAGAGGCAAAATGGCGCAGAAAGAACCGGATACCTCACAGCACAGAGCTACGCCGTTCTGAAAAATGTTGCAAAACCAGAACCATCCGCGCAAAGCGACCAACAAGCAGACCCTCAGATACTGGTGGCCGTACCCAAGTCGCCCCCAAACGAGAACGCCCAAAACGCCTTCTATGGTGACTATGTCATCGAATTCAAAAGACGACCGGACCCACGTTACAATGGCGGCGAACTTGCCAACGAAAAGCCTAAAACAATGCTGCGAGTGGTGTACCGCAAATCGGCCGCCGGGTTTCAACTTATTAGTGCTCAAGACAATACTGGAACCGGTGCGTCGCGTCCGCAAAGGTTTCGCGCATCGCTGTCTGACAACGGAAAACTGCGGATCTCAGGAAACGTGGGATACCTGTTTGGAAAAACCCGAGTTGTACCATTCTCGGTCACTCAGAGTTTTTCGAAGGAATTTACCAGTGGCAAAACCGTGCATTCCAATCAGGGTCGGTTTGATGCTGCATTTTTCTTTGATATGACAATTACACGGCGCTGAGTGAAGTCGGAATGGGTGTAGCGCGGCCCAGCAGACAGGCTCGCTTGCCCAAGCGCATCCGCGTTCGCCACGTGGCGGATCAGCAAGAACAGGCGCTTTCGGCAACGGATCTGCGTATCTGCGCTGGTTGCCCCAAAAAGAAGTCAGGGTCATTCCAACGGGTTTGGATGCCAATGTTGGAAGTGAAGTGCTTATGCACCTTTGTGCGGAGTTCGCCGTGGTTCGTGCCCGATGCTTCTATGTGCTTTGCTATTGTGTCGCTGCACACTGCAAGACGCCGTGCCAGAGTACCAGTCTCATTAGGGCATCTAGTACGCAATGACACACGAAGGTTCTACGCGGGGTGTTTAGTCTGGTGCGGTGTTTTGGTGCCGCGTCGGGCAGGGGCCAACGGAATTAATATATGCCGTGTCTGGACAGTGAGAGGTACGCATGCAGCTTCATTTTGCGTCACACCTGTGTGTCGCGCCGCTCTAATGCTTGCTAACTGGTTGTATTGTTAGGTTTTGGCGGAGCCTGGGGGAAACGCTGCCGAACGCCTAATGCCCTGATAGTAAACACTATTGTAGTGTGTTGGTTTGCAGAGTGTCTCACCATTGTGTCACACTTAGAAGCACTCAACCTGCTACGTTGAACTGTGTATACCCAAACCGACACCAGACTACTGTCCTTTACTGATGAGGAAGGTTGCGACTAGCCTGCATTTGCTGAACATCGTCAGGCCAAGTGGAGCGTATGTAAGCCAGCACGTCCCATATGTCGTCGTTAGTCAGGGTGCCCTCAAAGCCCGGCATGCCACTGTTGAAGTCTTTAATACCGCGTGCTGCCAATGCGTCTGCCCCACCTAGTTTGGTATACTCGAACAGTAGCTGGTTATCATGGTGCCATGTGTGCCCTGTCACGTCATGTGGTGGGGCGGGTAATACTCCGTCATTGCCGGGTGTTTGCCAGTCGGGTTGGCCTTCCAGATTAACTCCATGGCACGAGGCACAGTACTCTGCGTAGAGTTTTTGCCCATTCGCGAGGTCCCGGTCTAACAACTCATGATCTGCAGCGACGCTAGTACCAATACTGCATATAGCGAGTGCATACAGGTGTTTGTTCATCTCTACCTACCTTAACTCGGAAGCGTTAGTACGCTGGTGAGTGTCGCCGTTGTCGCCAGAACCGCAAATACGACTATTGCCTCAACCTCGATAGATCGGGCGAGGCGTTGCGCTGCTTTAGCCTCTCCGCTTTGTAAGGCCGGAACAAATCGGAGCTTGTTGGCAGCGGCGAGGATCAACAACAGCGCCACAAGGAACACTTTGAGCAACAGAGCCTGACCGTAGCTAGTGAACAAGAGCCCTTGGAGATTGCCAACAAACAACCAAGCCATCCAGAGACCCGCCGCGACCAGCGTTGGCACAATCAGTGCAGCAGCTTGTCCGAACCTGTGCCCTAGTTCAGCAGCATCTGTCAGGTGTTCAGGCATGAGAGCCATACCCCGCAGCGGGCTAAAGATACCCACCCAAAAGGCTACACATAGAAGATGCAACAGGAGCAAGAGTTGGACACCAAAACTCTCCAGTTCCGGCACATGTCCGATCTGTGCAAAGGACCACATGGCCAATGCGCCACCCAACAGCGCGATCCATAGGCCAAAGCGAGGAACAGACAGTCCCACAAGGATCAACACTGCGCCTGCAAGGCGATAAACAAGTACGTCGCCTACGGATGTTTGCCAAAGCAAGCCAAGCATCTCTGGATCGACCATGCCGTCAACTCCGCCTGTTAAGGCGGCTCCTCGGAGCATGAAGCCAAATACCGTTGCTGCGAGGGAAAGCCACGCCAAGACCATGGCTTGGCGCTTCATCGCAAGGCTTATCGGCGCGACTAGTTCGGAATAGAGGCACTTCACGACGACAAGCCCGGTGGACCCAGCAAAGCCGATGTAGAGCACCAGCTTTGCGAGGATTGCGACAACTCCCCAAATGTCTGGCATGCTCATTCCACGGAAAAGGAAAATTCGCCCTGCATCGCATGGCCGTCTTTACCTAAACCACGCCACTCGATGACATAGGTGCCGGTTCCATTGCCCGGCAATGGGATCGTGAACACCTGACGGAAACTTGTTTGGTCCCCCAAATCCAAGCGTATCGCCGCTTGCTCTTCATGGGCCATCTCAATCCGTGTCAACCGGATGTCCTTGGTGAAGCTGAGGCCAATTTCGGCGGGCACAGAGGTTACAGTAGCCCCGTTGGCAGGTGTCGTTTCTTCGGCCTTGGAATGCGCCAGTACCCCGCTGGGAATAGCAGCCATGATTGCGAGCGTTATGATCTTCTTCATGGTTCTGTCCTCAATTTATTCCATTAGCACGCTGGATTTCACGAATGTACGCGATCACCATGGCAACGTCGCCTCGCGTCAATCCTTCGACCGGCGGCATGTCACCAAACTGCCAATGATGGCTTCTTACACCTTGTGAAACCGCCCTCTGAAAGGCTTCGTCAGCGTGGTGGCTGGGCTCGTATATCTTGTGGATCAGAGGCGGTCCTGCGCCTTCTACTCCGACCGCGTTGACGCCGTGGCAAGTAGCGCAGGAGACATCAAAGACACGCTGACCGATTACAGCATTGCCCTCAATTGACGGCATCTGAATTGCGACCATAGCATCGCCTTCAAGTGCCTCCTGCGGCGTAGTCTCTTCGATTGAACCGGGCCGAAGGGTTATGAAAGCGGCGACGGCAGCGACGGTGCATACACCGACTAGTAAGTAACTTTTTTTCATGGATTGGTCCTGACATTTTGGAAGCTTATAGTGCTGCGGTTCATTGCGAACAGCGGCACGCGCAGGTCGCAGATGTTCGCAAGGATTTACGCTGCTTCAAAGGTCAGGGGGCTTGTATGGGTTATCCGGTTCAATCGGCTTGGCTTGATTTCCAATCTGAAATTCTGGATCAATTTCACGTTGATCCTGCGCGGCTTCTCCGTTCTGGGCGAGCAAAACAATGGCTTGGCAGATAGAGGGATTACACTCGCCGGTTCCTGAACTGTCCGGGTCATGGTGGCTGTTTGGGGACGACTTATCGATGTTATTTTTAGCCACGGAAGCGTGTTCTGTTAATTGCATGTGGCTTTCACAGTGAAGGCCGATGCAGCCATCTGATAGCGCATGAACAACGGTGCCAAAACCGGTCAGGGTGACCAGAACGCTGACTAGTAGCACAATTGAGTATCGTCGGATGACCATGGTTCAGGACGCTACTGCAGCAGACCAAGCATGACAACGCCATCACGTTTATAATTATGGATTGTGACCAACTTAATTTCGAGCTTTTTAGGCCCGCCTCCTCGTAGCTAGCAACATGAGAAGGTCCTTCGTACTAAACCCCTAACTGCAGAGATGTGGACGACGTTGCAGTTGAGTGTTGACTTGTGTCAAAGCGTAGGTTGCCAAATTGTTGGTAAGGTGCTTCGCAAATGGGTCAGAGCAACAGCATAAAAGCAACCCGGAGAACGGTGGCGTTTTTGGCTATACTCATAGCTATGGCCGCATGCACGGACAGGCATCACCACGGTGACTGGCACGGCCATGGTGCAGAGGGATGCTATGGACCTCACCATGACGCTATCGGCGAAGCTCGTTGTGGGGCGTTTGAGTAAGCTACTTTGCAAGGACGCACTCGCAAACAACCAGTCTAGCCAGTTTATGTTTGTTGATCACGAGGCCGCCGTTGATAGTGAACAGCCTCATTTGACTAGTCCAGTTTGATTGTTAGTGCATCGTCGGCCTCTGATCCATTGGAATGATGGTTTCCGGGGCTGGTGGGCGATAGCCCAATGCACTGTCCGATGTGTGGTGCTTGGTCCAGTGTGGGGTTTTGGTCTTGTGTCGGGCAGGGGCCAACGGAAGTAATATATGCCGTGTCTAGACAGTGAGAGGTACGCATGCAGCTTCATTTTGTGTCACACCTGTGTGTCACACCGCTCTAATGCTTGCTATCTAGTTGTTCTGTTAGGTTTTGGTGGAGCCTAGGGGAGTCGAACCCCTGACCTCTTGCATGCCATGCAAGCGCTCTCCCAACTGAGCTAAGGCCCCATCATTGTACCATCGGTATGGTGGACGGACGTTTAGGAGACAGCGGCTGCGAGTGCAAGTCCAAAATTGGAATTGGACGCGAATTTCCGTCCGGGCTGTCCCTCTCAAGTAAAAGGCGATCCCAGGGGATCGCCTTTTACTTGATCAGTTGTCGTCGTCTGACGTCATGTCGGTGATGTCGTCCAGTGAAACGTCATCACTGTCGTCATCATCGTCGTCCAGCAGATCGTCATCCAAATCCACGTCGACGCTGTCATCATCGTCCAGAACCAGATCGTCATCCGCCGTGTTTTCACGTGCTTTGACCGAAGCCGCGTCTTCCGCATCCGCCGCGATCATGCGGCTTTTGACTGTTTCAAGCTCCACAATCTCGCCAGTGTAGGGGCTGATGATGGGGTCTTTGTTCAGGTCGTAAAACCGCTTACCAGTTGTCGGGCAAACACGCTTTACGCCCCATTCTTCCTTGGGCATGTCAAATCCCCTTGATATCAGGTGAGTCGTCTAAATGATTCAGCTCACCTGCCACAGGCAGAGGGCACTGTCAAAGTCTTTGCGCAAGAGAGGTCGCGATATGGGAGAGCACGCATTGCCAGGGACACCGCCGGTGCCACTGAGATTGCGCAAATCGGCTCGGGCGCGGCGTATCAGCCTGCGAATCTCCCAGCTGGATGGGCGCGTCACGTTGACTTACCCGAAGGGCGTGCCGGAATCCGAGGCCTTGAGCTTTGCGCGCACCAAGGAAGAGTGGATCCGGCAGCATCTTCAGGGTCGGCCCGATATGGCCACCGTGCAGTTTGGGCAAGTGATCCCGATCGAGGGGAAAGCACGCCGAATCGTCCCTGCCACCGGGCGGCGGGTTATGCTGAATGCAGATGAGGTTGCCGTGCCGACAGGGGCCGAGGCCCGCAGACTGGGCCGGTTCCTGAAGGAACTGGCGCGAGACCGGTTGACCGGCGCCTGTGATGATTATGCAGCTATGCTGGGGCGTTCGTACACGACACTCAGCCTGCGTGACACGCGGTCGCGTTGGGGGTCGTGCAGCTCGCATGGCGGGTTGATGTTTTCGTGGCGTCTTATTCTGGCACCTCCTGACGTGTTGCACTATGTCGCGGCGCATGAGGTGGCACATCTTGCCGAGATGAACCACTCGCCTGCCTTCTGGGCGCAGGTTGAAAAGATCTTTGGTCCGTATCAGCCGCCCCGCCGTTGGTTGCGCGACAACGGGGCCGAGTTGCATCGCTACAGATTTGACACAGAGCCGAGTTGACGTGGCGCCTTTTTGTGATCACATGAGCATATGTTGACCGCGCGCCCTTCCGAAACCCAGACCGCAACACATGACCGGGTGTACCGGGCGCTGCGATCCCGGATCATGCATGGTGAGATGGCACCGGGGCAGGCCCTGACGCTGCGGGGCATCGGCAAGGAATTTGGTGTTTCAATGACTCCGGCGCGAGAGGCGGTCCGCCGCCTGGCCGCAGAAGGGGCATTGTTCCTGTCCACATCGGGCCGGGTTTCGACCCCGGAGCTGACGAATGACCGGATTGAGGAACTGGCTGCCTTGCGCGCCTTGCTTGAGGTCGAACTGGCAAGCCGGGCCTTGCCCAGGGCACACATGGCCCTGATCGATAGGTTGCAGAGCATCAACATGACAGTTGCCGAGATGGTGACCAAACGGGATGCGGTTGGCTATATCCGTTCAAACCTGGAATTTCACAGAACCCTGTATCTGCGCGCTCAGGCCCCTGCGATGCTGGCCATTGCTGAAACCGTCTGGCTGCAACTTGGCCCAACGATGCGGGCGCTTTACGGACGTCTCAGGCGCGCTGAGCCGCCACATTATCACAAGCTGATCATCGCCGCGCTCAAGGCCGGGGACGAGCCGGGATTGCGGCTGGCAGTGCGCTCGGATGTGACGCAGGGGCTGCGTTTGCTGGTCAGCTGAGCGGCTTCCTGCCGACATTGTCAAAGCGCCCGTCCAAGGTGTCACTGTTCTGGCCTGTGCAACCCGGCTGGGTTACTCTTACGGCAAATCACAAACAAGAGCAGACCCAAACCATGATCACTCGCCGGACTTTTTCCATTTGCCTCGGATCAACGCTTTTGGCCGCCTGTACAGGCGGTGCCGCTCCGTCCGGCACGCCTGCAACCCGGATGCGGGCTGTTCCTAATGCCGGGTGGGATGCCTGGGTTGCCGGTTTCAAGGGCAGGGCAGCGTCGCAGGGGATCTCCCGGACAACCGTTGACCGTGCCTTTCAGGGGGCCGGGTATTTGCCCGACGTAATCGAACGCGACCGAAATCAGGTCGAATTCAAGCGCAGCCTCGAAGACTACCTAGCCATCGCGGCCTCGGACGAACGGATCAGCACCGGCCAGCAGATGCTTCGGCAACATAACGGCACCCTGTCGCGGATCGAGGCGCAATATGGCGTGGATAAGGAAATCGTCGTGGCCGTCTGGGGGCTGGAGAGCCGCTACGGCACGCGTCGCGGCGATGTACCAGTTGTATCGGCTCTGTCGACGCTTGCTTATGATGGCCGGCGTGGGCAGTTCTTTGAAAGTCAGTTGATCGCGGCGATGAAGATCCTTCAGAACGGCGATACCACGCCTGCCAACATGACCGGCAGTTGGGCCGGGGCGATGGGGCACACGCAGTTCATTCCGACCTCGTATCTTGCCTATGCCGTGGATTTCACCGGCGACGGGCGGCGCGACATTTGGTCAGATGATCCGACAGATGCGCTGGCCTCGACAGCGGCATATCTGGCGCGTGCAGGTTGGGTGCGGGGCCAACCCTGGGGCGGAGAGGCGGGGCGTGTTTCCGGTACTCCGGTGGCCGTGTTGCAGCCGCAAATACCGGGCCCCCGCATCGCCGTGTTCCGCAATTTCCAGGTAATCAAACGCTATAACAACTCGGACAGCTACGCGATCGGTGTCGGTCATCTGGCGGACAGGATCGCGGGCGGGGCGCCGTTTCAGGCCTCGTTCGGGCCGGATGCAAGTGGGCTTACGCTGGACGACCGCAAGGAATTGCAGCGCCGCCTGACATCTGCGGGGTATGACACGCAAGGCGCAGATGGCGTGATCGGAAACAACACCACCACAGCCATCAGCGCTTATCAAAGCGCCAACGGTCTGCCCGTGACAGGTGAGCCTTCGGTTGCTTTGCTGCGCAGGTTGGGTGGCTGACGGTTACGCCGCCAGCCCCTTCGACCCGATATCAAGGAATTTCTGACGGCGGTCCTTTATCAGGGCCGCCCCATCCTTGCCGTCCAGTTCAGTCAACATGGCGGTGATGGCCGCGCGCACCGACTCAACCGTTGCCGGTCGATCGCGATGTGCGCCACCCTTGGGTTCCGGGATGATCCGGTCACATACGCCCAGCTTGTGCAAATCCTGAGCGGTCAAACGCAGCGCCTCGGCCGCTTCACGCATCTTTTCGGCATCTTTCCACAGGATCGATGCGCAGCCTTCCGGCGAGATCACCGAATAGACCGAATGCTCCAACATCGCCACGCGGTTTGCGGTCGCAAACGCCACAGCGCCGCCCGAGCCGCCTTCGCCGATGATGACCGAAACCAGCGGCACGCCGATTTTCAGACACATTTCGGTCGACCGGGCAATCGCTTCGGATTGGCCGCGTTCCTCTGCTCCTTTGCCCGGATAGGCGCCAGCAGTGTCGATCAGGGTAATGACAGGCAGGCCAAAACGCCCGGCCATCTCCATCAGACGAACTGCCTTGCGATAGCCTTCGGGGCGGGCCATCCCGAAATTGCGTTCGATCCGCGACTTGGTATCGCTGCCCTTTTCGTGGCCGATCACCATCACCGGCTGATCGTTAAAGCGCGCAAGACCACCGATAACGGCGAGATCGTCGGCAAAGTTCCGGTCACCGGCCAGCGGGGTGAACTCGGTGAACAATGCGTCCACGTAATCCTTGCAATGCGGGCGCTCCGGGTGACGCGCCACCTGGCACTTCCGCCAGGGTGTCAGGTCGCGATAGAGTTCATCCAGCAGCTTGGAGGCTTTGGCATCCAGTGCGGCGGCTTCTTCGGCCACATCCATTTCTTCGTTGGCACGGGCCAGCGCGCGCAGCTCTTCAGCTTTGCCTTCAATCTCGGCCAGCGGTTTTTCGAAATCCAGATACTGGGTCATGACGCCTCATCTGCGTGAAATTTCCTAGCTATATGCCGCTGGCTGGCCTCAGATGCAACTAGATGACACTGAAGCGGCATCGTTCATGTCAAAAGCCGTTGATCAGATTAAGAGATTCTTTCTCTTGCCAGCACATTCCCGACATGCCCAGCAGAACAATCGCTGAAATCGACTTATGGGGAAACTCACTCCGGCCAAAGCACGGGGTAGAGCGAAACCACAAGCAGCACAGCCATTGTCCAGTTGAAAACAACCAGTCGGCGTGGGTTGGTCAGTAACCGTGCCATCTGCTGTCCCAGCACGGTCCATGTGCTGACCGACGGTAAGTTGACGGCCCCGAAGACAAGCGCCACGACGGCAATCGCATACATCGTCCGATCCGGTGTATAGGCCGTGGTGGCGGTCAGGGCCATGGCCCAGGCTTTTGGGTTTACCCATTGAAACGCAGCGGCTTGCAGGAATGTCATCGGCACTCCGGTCACCTCGGCGCTGCTTGCCGGCGCGGCATGTGCAATCTTCCAGGCCAGATAGAGCAGATAAATCACCGACAGGATTTTCAGCACCGAATAGCTGACGGGATACCGATCAAAGACCTGCACCAGACCAGATCCGACGAGCAGCACCATGAAGGTAAAGCCAAGCCCAATGCCCAGCATATGCGGAATCGAACGTCGAAAGCCGAAATTTGCCCCCGAAGCCATCAGCATCAGGTTGTTCGGCCCCGGTGTGATCGAGGTTACGAAGGCAAAGGCGATCAGGGCCATCAGGATGTCATAAGTCATGGCGCGAAGTATTGTCCGCTCTGCGGCAAATGAAATTGCTTTTTTGTGCGTGTTTCCTGTAGTTGTGCAATCAATGATGAAAAATGACAGAATAAACCGCCAGATATTGCAGGAGCTGACCCGTGACGGACGGATCAGCAATCTGGATCTGGCTGAGCGTGTGGGCCTTTCCCCTTCGGCCTGCCTGCGCCGCGTGCAAGAGCTTGAAAGGGCCGGGGTGATCACAGGCTATCGCGCGGTTCTGGACCCGGCGGCGATGGGTATCGGCTTTGTCGCTTATATTGGTGTAGGGCTGGGCGAGCATACGAAGGCCGCGCAGGAGGGGTTTGAACGAGCGCTCCAACTAGCCCCGGAAGTTGTCGAATGCCACAACATCACGGGAACAATCGAATACCTGCTGCGGGTCGAATGTGCAGACCTGCCGTCTTACAAGACCTTCCATACCGAGGTGTTGGGGACCCTGCCGCATGTCACCTCGATCACATCCTATGTGGTCATGGATTCACCCAAGAATTTGCGAGCGTGACGTCTTGAATTGTGAAGGCACACTCTCTTGCAGGGCGAAAACTCACAGCCTAAAGTCATGGAAATGACGTTGCCTTGGGATATGCCCAGCCAGAACGGCACGCAAACAGGGAGATTACGATGAAACGCGTTCGAACAGTGGCGGCCGCAGTTGCCTTGTCAGTGGTTGCC
This sequence comes from Ruegeria sp. AE3, assembly GCF_056542225.1. Taxonomy (NCBI): domain Bacteria; kingdom Pseudomonadati; phylum Pseudomonadota; class Alphaproteobacteria; order Rhodobacterales; family Roseobacteraceae; genus Ruegeria; species Ruegeria sp. AE3. The sequence goes on from NZ_JBQFZL010000006.1 coordinate 78,014, forward strand.
GGGGCCGCCTTGTCTGCCCCGCTGAAACTGCAACCTGCCAACCCGCAGCCTTCTCCGAAGGCGGGGCTGAATGTGAAGTACATTGGCACAGGCAATCAACACAAGAAGATCCGCGATCTGAGTCAGGCAAAAAGCATGCTGTCCAAAGCGCAGCCAGGGCAACCGCTGCAGGGACTGGATTACAGGGACACCAGTCAGGGTGACAATGTCATGACATTCGACGGCGCTTACAATGTTGCTGCCGAGATTACGGGATATATGCGGTTCGACTCGCCTGGGGTTTACGAGTTGGAAACCTGGTCGAATGACGGGATAGAAGCATTCGTCGGAGGCCAAAATATAGGCTATGTCACGGGTATTCAGGGTTGTGAGGCCAACCAGCGGACCGAAGTCGAAGTGCCCAAGGCAGGGTGGTACCCGCTCAAGATCATCTATTTCCAAAAGCTTGGAACATCCTGCCTGATGATGAAGTCGGGTAAAAAGGGCGAAAGGTTCACCTGGACGCCGAATGCTGTTTTTGGGCGGTGATACCAGAACAAAGTTGGAAAAAGGCGCCGGGTCGGGCGCCTTTTTTATTGTGCATCAGCCGTTGGCCGCGATCAACTCGGCTTGTGCCACGATCACCTCGGCCTGCTTGATCGAAGCGATGTCGACCAGACGTCCTTTGTAAACCGTCGCACCTTCGCCATTGGCTTTGGCTTGCTCCATCGCGGCGAGGATTTCGCGGGCCTCTGACACGGCTTCTTCCGAGGGGGTGAACACCTGATTGGCCAGCGCGATCTGCTTGGGATGGATGGCCCATTTGCCCACCATGCCCAGCGTGGCCGAGCGTTTGGCCTGCGCAATGTACCCCTCGTCATCGCTGAAGTCACCGAAGGGCCCGTCGACTGGCAGCACGCCATGGGTGCGGCATGCGGCAACGATGGCGGCCTGTGCCCAGTGCCATGGATCGGACCAGTGTTTCGCACCCTCGTGCAGCATGTAATAGTTTTCCTGCGTGCCGCCGATGCCGGTGGTTTGCATCCCCATCGAAGCGGCAAAATCAGCCGCGCCAAGGCTCATAGCCTGCAAACGGGGCGAGGAGGCTGCGATTTCTTCGACATGGGCGATGCCGGCGGAAGATTCGATGATAACCTCAAAGCTGATTGGTTTGGGGCGACCTTTGGCGCGTTCGATGGCGGTGACCAATGCGTCCACCGCATAGACATCTGCCGCGCAGCCGACTTTGGGGATCATGATCTGATCCAGACGGTCGCCCGCCTGTTCCAATACATCGACAACGTCGCGATACCAGTACGGGGTATCCAATCCGTTGATGCGAACGGACATGTATTTGTTGCCCCAGTCCACGGTGTTCAGTGCTTCGATGACATTGGCGCGGGCCGTATCCTTGTCCGAAGGCGCAACCGAGTCTTCAAGATCGAGGTTGATCACATCTGCGGCGGATGCTGCCATCTTCGGGAACAGTTTGGTGTTCGACCCCGGGCCAAACAGCTGACAGCGATTGGGACGCGCCGGTGCGGCAGGTTGGATGCGAAAGCTCATCTGGACCTCGTCTGAGTAATGAAATTACGATTTTCCTGCTCAATGAGGTATTAAATTGCGCGGTGCGGCGCAAGAGCGATTGTGCACATGCGGCAATGCGGTTGCAGAAAGCAGCTTCAAAACTGCCCGAGTGGGGTGATTAAAGTTTAATCACTTTGAAAACTTCGAAGATTTTTGCGCACATCGAGAACACTGCGCAAGAAACTCGCGCATAGGCCGTGGTTGACGGGCCAAAACGCGAAGCGCTCGTTTTATCGCTTCTCTAGCCTGCCCCGGAATCAAAGGAGTGACCGCAATGATCGAGACACCGTACCTGCTGTTCCTGGGCGATGCGCCCGACCAATTGGCGGCCAAAGTGGCTGTTGGGATCAAGGACTGGCGTCCGGAAAACGCCGTGGGCCAGTATCGAATGGACGGCTGCAAGGCCGATCTGGGCTTGGCTGACATGACCCTGACCGAAGCGAAGGAAGCCGGTGCCAAGACACTGGTGATCGGTGTGGCAAACCGCGGCGGTGTGATCAGCCAGGACTGGAAAAAGGTTCTGGTCATGGCGCTTGAGGAAGGGTTCGACCTGGCCTCGGGGTTGCATAACCTGCTGCGGGATGAGCCGGACCTGGTAGCGGTTGCCGAAGCAACAGGACGGAAACTGCACGACGTGCGGGTGCCTGAAATCAATTATCCGATTGCCAACGGGATCAAGCGCAAGGGCAAGCGGTGTCTGGCCGTCGGAACAGACTGTTCGGTTGGCAAGATGTACACCGCGCTGGCGATGGACGCCGAGATGCGTGAGCGCGGGATGAAATCGACCTTCCGCGCGACCGGCCAAACCGGCATCCTGATCACCGGTGACGGTGTGCCGCTGGATGCAGTCATTGCTGACTTCATGGCGGGTTCGGTCGAATGGCTGACACCGGACAATGACGATGATCACTGGGACCTGATCGAAGGGCAGGGGTCATTGTTCCACGTATCCTATTCCGGCGTGACCATGGCACTGATCCATGGCGGCCAGCCGGACGCCCTGATCCTGAGCCATGAACCGACCCGTGCGCATATGCGCGGCTTGCCAACCTATCAACTGCCAACATTGGAAGCCCTGCGCGACACCGCGCTGGCGCTGGCCAAGGTGGCAAACCCGGATTGTCAGGTTGTTGGCGTTTCGGTCAACACCCAGCACATGTCCGAGGCAGACGCGACCGCCTATCTGGCCAAGATCGAAGAGGATATGGGCTTGCCTGCGACCGACCCGTTCCGTTTTGGTTCGGGCAAGCTGGTGGACGCGCTGGCCGCAATATGATCTGAACAACGCGCCGGTGGCGGACTGTTCCGCCTCCGGCGTGAGTATTTGGGAAAAGATGAAGGAGCGGGTGCGTGCAGATTGAGGTTTCTCGCGATGTGTTCCGGCTGGCGCAGGTCTTCACCATCTCGCGCGGGTCGCGGACCGATGCAAAGGTGCTGACGGTTCGGGTTTCGGACGGAAGCCATCACGGCTGGGGCGAATGCGTTCCTTACGCGCGTTATGACGAAACGCTCGAGTCTGTTGAGGCTGAGATTGCCGGTCTGCCCGCGGATGTCACCCGCCAGACGCTGACGGATCTGCTGCCCGCAGGCGCCGCGCGGAACGCCGTGGATTGTGCCCTGTGGGATCTGGAGTGCAAACGTGTTGGCAAGCGCGCCTGGGACCTGGCGGGTCTGCCCAAGCCCGGCCCCGAGATCACCGCTTATACATTGTCGCTGGACACCCCCGAGGCAATGCAGGCGCAGGCCGCCGGGAACGCGCATCGCCCGCTTCTGAAGATCAAGCTGGGCACGCCCGATGATATGCCCCGGCTTGAGGCGGTGCGCGCCGGTGCTCCGAATTCCAAGATCATTGTGGATGCAAACGAAGGCTGGTCGGCCGAGGTTTACGCCGACCTCGCCCCGCATCTGGTGCGGCTGGGCGTGGCATTGGTGGAACAGCCTTTGCCCGCAGGAGATGACGATGCATTGATCGGGATGAAGCGCCCGGTGCCAGTCTGCGCTGACGAATCCTGCCATGACCGTGCCAGCCTGCCCAAGTTGAAGGGTAAATATGATGTCATCAACATCAAGCTCGACAAGACCGGGGGCCTGACCGAGGCGCTGGAGTTGCGCAAGGCAGCGATTGCCGAAGGTTATGACATTATGGTGGGATGCATGGTCGGCAGCTCGCTTGCCATGGCACCTGCGACATTGCTGGCACAGGGTGCGATGGTAACGGACCTTGACGGTCCGCTTCTGTTGGCCGAAGACCGCGACACCCCGCTGGATTTTGACGACGCCGGAGTGCACCCGCCTGCGGCCGCACTTTGGGGTTGAGGAGACGAATATGACCCGTACCGTTTACGTAAATGGCGAATACCTGCCGGAGACCGAGGCCAAGGTTTCCATATTTGACCGTGGCTTCCTGTTTGCGGACGCGGTTTACGAAGTCACCAGTGTGCTGGACGGCAAGCTGATCGACTTCGAAGGTCACTCAGTCCGTCTGAAGCGCTCGCTGGACGAGCTGGAGATGGCGGAGCCCTGCACCAAGGACGAACTGCTGGAGATCCACCGCAAGCTGATTGAGCTGAACGGCATCGAGGAAGGTCTGGTCTATTTGCAGGTCTCGCGCGGCAGCGATGGCGACCGGGATTTCGTGTTTCCGTCGGCAGATACCAAGCCCAGCCTCGTTTTGTTCACGCAGAACAAGCCCGGGCTGGCTGACAGCCCGGCGGCCAGGAAAGGCGCCAAGATCATCTCGATCGAAGACATCCGCTGGGGCCGGCGCGACATCAAAACGGTGCAATTGCTCTACCCGTCGATGGGCAAGATGATGGCCAAGAAGGCAGGTTGCGACGACGCATGGCTGGTCGAGGACGGCTTTGTGACCGAGGGCACCAGCAACAACGCCTATTTCGTCAAAAACGGCAAGATTGTCACTCGCCCGCTATCCAACGACATTCTGCACGGCATCACCCGAAAGGCCGTGTTGCGCATGGCGGCTGAGGCGCAGATGGAAATCGAAGAACGTCTGTTCACCATCGACGAAGCCAAAGAGGCTGATGAAGCATTCACCACCTCGGCCAGCGCCTTTGTGATGCCTGTGGTTGAAATCGACGGAGTTGCGCTGGGTGACGGTACGCCGGGACCGATTGCAAAACGCCTGCGCGAGATTTATCTGGACGAAAGCCGCAAGGCGGCGATCTAAAGAAAAAGGACCGCCAATCTGGCGGGCCTTTTTCGTATTGGGCCTAGCCCTTTTTTGTTACATTCTCTTCAAACGCGACCTTGAAGGCGGCCTGTTTTTCAGTGCTGGCCTCGGTTTGATAATTGGCTTTCCATTCATCCATGGTCATGCCGTAGAAAAGTTCACGGGCCTCGTCCTTGCCCATCTCGATCCCCTTTTCATTGGCCGCTTCCTGATACCAGCGCGACAGGCAGTTGCGGCAGAACCCGGCCAGATTCATCATGTCGATGTTCTGCACGTCGGTGCGGTCTTCCATCAGGTGCTTTTGCAGCCGACGAAATGCGGCAGCCTGAAGTTCAATTTCGGTTTGCTTGTCCATCTTGTGGCTCCGGAAGGCAGTGTGTGTTTCTTCTGACGTAACAATCCTGCCGTGTCGTTACAACAACGGTGCTTGTAGTCAGTGCTACCTACATCAGTTTCAAGGCCAGCCAGGGCACGATGCAAAAGATCAGTGTCAGGATCTTGTAGTTGGCAAGGTATCTGAAATAGGCTCGTTTCACGTCGGCGCGATCCATCTGAAACATCCTGCCGTGAATGCCAGCGATCCAGTCCTGCAAAAGCAGAATCATGACGGTGGTGAACAGCAATACCGCGATATTAAGCGCGGCCATCCAACCAAAAAACGTTGTCAGAAACTCATGTGTCATGACGATCCCCTTTCCCGCATTATATGGGGATCAGAGGCATTGCTCACAATGGCGTGAGGGGCGGAATGGCCCAGCAAACCTTGCGGTCAAAGGTCGCTGGCGTCCAGCGCATCTTGCAGGATTACCGCCAGCCGCTCGGCCCAATGCCGTTGACCGGCATGGTCGGCGATCAGATCATTGCGCAGCTCGATCAATGCATTGGGGCGGCTAAAAGCGGTGCAGTGCTTGTCAATCGCGTCACCTGGCAAAACGCCGGTATAGGGTTCATTGACACCAACGCACAGGTCATTTTCCTGTTGCATCCGGTTGATCAAAGGGCGCGAGAACCGCTCGTCCGGGGTGTGCAATACGCCAATGTGCCATGGTCGGGGGTCACGTCCACGCAACTGGCGCGTGAAGGAATGCATCGACACAATTACCGCATGTGGCAGTGCCGCCATCTCGGCCAACGCTGTGTGGTAGGGGCGATAACACATGTCCAGGCGGCGTTCGCGCTCGGCGGCATCGGCATGGCGGTTGCCGGGAATGATCGACCCGTCATACAGTTTCATCAACAGCGTGGGGTCATCTTCCCCTCGGTTCGGGTCGATTACGAGGCGCGAGAAGTTGGCGGCAATCACCGGCGCGTTCAGAATCTCGCCCAGATGTTTTGATACCTCATACGCTCCGACATCATAGGCGATATGGCGCTCCATATCCTCGCGTGGCAGGCCAAGGTCTCCGTCGTTGACCTCGGGAGGGACGGTGTTGGTTGCGTGGTCGCATGTGATCAGCCACCGGGACGGGCGATCCGCGCCGTGAACGAAAAACGGGGTGTAAGTCATAAGCCTGTCATCTAGTTTGTCGCAGGTGTAGGGCAGTTGCTTTAAAAAGGGAATTGCGCAATAAGCGCCACAGCAGTGTTTGCGGTAACATTTTGCAAAAGCTGATCTGCGCAATCTGAACCGGCATGAGGAGGTCAAGACCAATGCGACGCCTGAGAAATGTAAAAATCGTGGCGACGCTGGGACCGGCGTCCAGTGACTATGACACCATTCGCGCCCTGCACGAGGCCGGGGCGGATGTGTTCCGTCTGAACATGAGCCACGGCAGCCATGATGAGATACGTGAACGCCACAGGATCATTCGGCAGGTTGAAAAGGATCTGGACAGCCCGATTGCTATTCTGGCCGATCTTCAGGGTCCCAAGCTGCGGGTTGGTGTTTTTGCAAATGATACGGAGGAGCTGGAAGAGGGCGCGGCGTTCCGTCTGGACCTTGATTCAGCCCCCGGTGACATCACCCGCGTGTGCCTGCCGCATCCCGAGATTTTTGCAGCCCTTGAACCGGGCGCGCGCCTTCTGGTCAATGACGGCAAGATCCGTCTGATCGTTCAGGATTGCGGCCAAGACTTTGCCAATTGCACGGTCGAAGTGGGCGGTACGATTTCGAATCGCAAGGGCGTGAACGTCCCGGATGTGGTGCTGCCGCTGGCGGCCTTGTCGGCGAAGGACCGTGATGATCTGGAGTTTGTGTGCCAACTGGGTGTCGATTGGCTGGCGTTGAGCTTTGTTCAGCGTGCGAAAGATGTGTTCGAGGCCCGCGCGCTGGCTGATGGACGCGCCGCGATCCTGTCGAAGATCGAAAAGCCCGCCGCGGTCGAGGCGTTCGACGACATCCTCGATGCCTCGGACGGGATCATGGTGGCGCGGGGCGATCTGGGCGTGGAACTGCCGGTATCCGCGGTGCCGCCCATTCAAAAAAGGCTGGTCCGCAAGTGCCGTAGTGCCGCCAAGCCGGTCATTGTCGCCACCCAGATGCTGGAAAGCATGATCGAAAGCCCGATGCCCACCCGTGCCGAAGTGTCGGATGTGGCCACCGCGATCTATGAGGGCACGGACGCCATTATGCTCAGCGCGGAATCGGCGGCAGGTGCTTATCCGGTTGAGGCCGTGCAGACCATGAATGAGGTCGCCATCGAGGTCGAGGCCGACCCGACCTATTCCCAGATCATCGCCGCGTCCCGCACGGCAAAAGGAAGCACTGTGGCCGATGCCATCGTCGCGGCCGCCCGAGAGATTGCTGAAAAGACCGATATCAAAGCCATCTGCTGCTTTACGCAAAGCGGAACGACCGCCTCATTGACAGCCCGCGAACGTCCCGGTGTTCCGATCATCGCGATGACATCGTTGATGGGGACCGCGCGCAGGCTTTGCCTGAGCTGGGGGTGCAACTGTGTCATGACACCCGAACTTCAGCGGTTCAAAAGCGCCGTGGTCAACGCGGCCCGCGCGGCGCGGGCAGGGGGGTTTGCAACCGAAACCGACCAGATCGTGGTTACGGCCGGTGTCCCCTTCAACGTTCCTGGCACCACCAACATTTTGCGGGTGGCCCCTTGTGATGAACGGCTGATCTACAGCACGGATCCGGAATAACCGCACTCCGAAACTCGGGCCCGAGTGTCGTGTCAGCCAACCGGCTCTTTTACAATCTCCATAACTGTAAAAGAGCTGGTCTGATGTATCCCCGGCAGCTTGTTGATCTTCTCGCCCAGAACCAGCCGGAAATGCGCAATATCGCGCGTTCGAACGGTCAGAAGATAATCAAACGAGCCCGCCACCATCAGGCAGCTTTCGATTTCCGACACATTCCGAACAGCCTCATTGAATTTCACAAGGGATTGTTCCGCAGTTGCGACCAGGGATACCTGCACCACGGTCAACAGCGCCAGCCCCATCCTTTCCTTGTCGACGACGGCTCTGTACCCTTTGATATAGCCATTCTTCTCAAGTCGTTTTACACGCTCGGAACAGGGCGTATTGGTCAGGTTCACGCGCGCCGCCAACTCAACTATCGAGAGCCTGCCATTGGCCTCCAGCTCGTACAGGATGCGTTGATCGATATTGTCTAAATCTCTGCTAATCAGTAATATTCCCTGTATTTTTGGCGCAATTCGATAAATTACACTGAAAATGGCCCAAAAAAATCTCCAATTCCTAGTGAAATTTCCTAATACTTACCAAAGGGCGGTCTTGTTGAAAAGTTCCAAGTTCCGGCCGCCCTGCCGGGGGCGTGGGCCCCGGCCTTAACAACAAAAACGGAGGAACGAAATGACAACAAAGATTGTCATAGGACTCGACGGGACTGAAACCGGCGAGCGTGCGATTGCCTTTGCCAAGGATTTGGCAAAGCTGATCGGAACGTGCGATTTGCTGGTCGCTTATGTGATCGAATGGTCACCTTACACATTCCAGACACCTGAAGAAAACGCCCAGCGCCACAAGCGCCGCGAAGAAGAGGTTGATCTGGCGTTGTCGCGTGTCGTGACACCTGCCGTAGAGGCCCTCAGGGCAGCGGGTTTCGAGGCGCAGGGCATTGTGCGCCATGGCGATGTGGCGGAAACGCTGAACGCCATCACTGTCGAAAACGGAGGCTCGCAAATCGTCGTGGGCCGGGCATCTGCGGACGGGATCAAGAAACGCCTGTTCGGCAGTTCGACGCAATATCTGGTGATGCATGCCGACGTTCCGGTTACGGTCGTGAACTGAGGGGAGGGCTAAAATGAGAACGCTAAAAACACTTGGCGCCGTAACGGCCGCCACCATTGCCGCCAGCCCTGCCCTTGCGCAAGAGGCGCCGGGACTGGACGAAAAAATCAATCAGGCCTTTGCAAACCTGACCGGACCGTTTGTCAGCTTCATCTTTGCACCGCTGCCCGGAACCAGCTTTCCGTGGATCGTTATGTGGCTGGTCATCGCTGCATCGGTTTTCACGCTGTATTTCGCGCTTGTGCAGTTGCGGTTCTTTGGTCACGCGATCAGCCTTGTCAAAGGTGACTATTCCGATCCCAACGACGCGGGCGAGGTCAGCCACTTTCAGGCATTGGCCACGGCGCTGTCCGGCACTGTTGGCCTGGGGAACATCGCGGGCGTGGCCGTTGCCATTGGCATCGGTGGGCCAGGCGCAACCTTCTGGATGATCCTTGCGGGTCTTCTGGGCATGGCGTCGAAGTTCACCGAATGTACGCTGGGCGTGAAATATCGCAATGAATACGAAGACGGCACCGTTTCAGGTGGCCCGATGTATTACATGTCCAAGGGCTTTGACGAGCTGGGCCTGCCCGGTGGCAAGATCCTGGCGGTGCTGTTCTCGATCTTCTGTATTCTGGGCGCGTTGGGCGGCGGGAACATGTTCCAGGCTAACCAGGCGCATCAGCAGATTGCCGGTATCGTTGGCGACTATCCGGGCTGGATTACCGGTATTGTTTTTGCCGCGGTCGTGTTCATGGTCATTGTTGGCGGTCTGAAATCCATCGCTCGGGTGACTGAAAAGGTCGTGCCGTTCATGGGTGTGCTGTATGTCGCCACCGCACTGGTCATCATCGCGATGAATGCGGACATGATCGGCTGGGCCTTTGGTCAGATCTTTGCCGGTGCCTTCACGGGGCTGGGCGTAGCAGGGGGCATGGTCGGCGCGCTGATCCAGGGCTTCAAGCGCGCGGCATTCTCGAACGAGGCGGGCGTTGGCTCGGCGGCGATTGCGCACTCGGCGGTTCGGACCAAGGAACCGATCACCGAGGGTTTTGTATCGCTGCTTGAACCGTTCATCGATACCGTCGTGATCTGTACCATGACGGCACTGGTGATCATCATCACGCAACAGCTGATCATCGACCCTGAAACCGGCAACTACATGCTGAACGAGGCGGGTTCCGCCATCGCAACAGTGGATGGCAATTCCGGCGTCAGCCTGACCTCTGCCGCCTTTGCCAGCGCGTTCAGCTGGTTCCCGTACATCCTTGCGATCGCGGTGATCCTGTTTGCCTTCTCGACAATGATCAGCTGGTCCTACTATGGCCTGAAGGCCTGGACCTACCTGTTCGGAGAAGGTCACACAAAAGAGCTGATCTTCAAGATCATCTTCTGCGTCTTCGTGGTGATCGGCGCTGCAGCCAACCTCGGTCCGGTTATCGACTTCTCGGATGCGGCGATCTTTGCGATGGCGGTTGTGAACGTCTTTGCCCTCTACTTCCTGATGAAAGTGGTGCGGCAGGAACTGGCGTCCTACTCCGCAAGGCTGAAGAGCGGTGAAATCCGCAAATTTGAACACTAAGTCCAATCACCGGGGCGGCTTGTGTCGCCCCGGTGCCTGACCAGCCTGCAAAAAGCATAGATTCTGGTCCAAACCCCCTTGCCAGTATGACCGAACTTGCGTAAACGGCGCTTCTGATCGCGTGACCGGCCGAGATGGCATGCCGAGTCGCGTCTGAAACCGAACCCGGAAAAGGAGACGGAAATGCCTAAGATGAAGACCAAATCAAGCGCCAAGAAGCGCTTCAAGGTGACTGCGACCGGTAAGGTCCTTGCTGGCCAGGCCGGCAAACGGCACGGCATGATCAAGCGGACCAAGAAATTCATCCGCGATGCCCGTGGCAACACCACCCTGTCCGCCCCCGACGCAAAGATCGTCAAGGGCTACATGCCCTACGACCGCTAAGAGGAGATGTAAGAGATGTCCCGCGTTAAAGGTGGAACCGTAACTCACGCCCGTCACAAGAAGATCATCAAGGCCGCAAAAGGCTATTATGGTCGTCGCAAGAGCAACTTCAAAGTCGCAACTCAGGCCGTCGACAAGGCCAACCAGTACGCGACTCGCGACCGCAAGAACCGCAAGCGCAACTTCCGCGCGCTGTGGATCCAGCGGATCAACGCTGCTGTGCGCAGCCATGACGAGGCTTTGACATATTCCCGCTTCATCAACGGTCTCAACCTGGCCGGTATCGAAGTGGACCGCAAAGTTCTGGCCGACCTGGCCGTGCACGAACCGGAAGCGTTCGGCGCGATCGTCGCCAAAGCTCAGGCCGCTCTGGCTGCCTGAACCTCTGAAAAGAGACAGTGAAAGAAAGGCCGTCCCCTTGGGGCGGTCTTTTTCTTTGGCAGAAACCCGTGGATTTCCGCGTCAACCAAGTATGGTATTCCATTCTGGATAATGCACGTAATTGCTGTAATTATATAATCAACTTCTCTTTTGGATTGAATGGAATTACCAGAATGCCTTTTTGCCAAAAATTAATACAAGCTCTTATTGTTCTGACTGCCACGTTAGTCGGTTACTCTGATGAAGCGCGGTCGCAGGACGCTATCACAGAGCCCGATACTCCGGACGTGTTGGTTGAAACCTTTGACGGAGAAGACCAGACGCTCATGCTGGGCGGGCAGATTGACTTTCAGTCGGTCAAGTCGCCCTGGGCGTTTTATGTGGCCGATGGCAAGCTTGTGATGGAAAATAGGCAGGATAACCGCAGTCTTCAGTTCAACGATGTGGCATGGGTAAATTTTCCAGGATCGGACTCGTTGGAGAGTACGCAAGACATGGTGATATCTGCCGTTGTGGGCGGAGAGTTGTCCGGAAAAAGCGGGGTTGGCATTCTGGTTGGCAGCGGGAAAGCGGGAAAATATGTGGTATTTGCCGTGGACGGCAAGGGGCGCTTCCACGTTCTGCAAAAAGACGGACGTCAGTTGCGCGTCGTGCATGCGGGCACTCATGACGCGATTTTGCTCGAGTCTCCGAACAAGTTGTCCTTTAAGGTGCGAGGCGCGCATGTTGTCTTCTATGTCAACGGAACAAAGGTCATTCAAACGCTGTTTTCAAAACGAACGTCCTCGGGCGCGGACGGTCGCGCGGGAATTGGCCTCGCAGCATTCGGAACCGGCAGGTTTGAATTTGACGAAGTCGAAATCAAGAGGGTGAACTGAGACTGGACTTCTGCGCTTGAATGAACCGGCGCAGAGCGCGCCGGTTCAGAGAATTGGAGATTCTAAGATCAGCGGTTAGTCGGCTTGGATCATCCAAAAACACGCCCCAGCGCGCCGTCAACCGCGTCGGTGATCTGGTCGATGTCATCGGCCGTAGCAATCAGCGCAGGCGAGAAGCACAGCGTGTTGTTGCGACCGGGGATCGAGCGGTTGGTCACGCCGATGATCACGCCCTGTGCCATACAGTCGGCAGTAACGGCCTGCGCCAGTTTCTCGTCCACCGGCTCTTTGGTGCCGCGATCCACAACCAGTTCGGCCCCCAGGAACAGGCCCTTGCCGCGCACATCGCCGATGACCTTGTGCTTGTCCATCAGCGCCAGAAGGTTGTTCGTCATACGCGCGCCCATATCCGTGCAGTTCTGCAACAGGTTTTCATCCTGAATGATGCGCATGTTCTCGATGGCCGCTGCCGGACCAGCGGTGCACCCGCCAAAGGTCGAGATATCGCGGAAATAGTTCATTGGGTCCGCGGCATCGTCTTTGAACAAGTCAAAGACTTCCTCGGTGGTGACCATGCAGGCAATCGCGGCATAGCCCGATGCAACGCCCTTGGCCATGGTCACGAAATCGGGCTTGATACCGTATTGCTGGTACCCGAACCACGTGCCGGTGCGGCCCACGCCACAGACAACCTCGTCGATATGCAGCAGCACGTCGTATTTCTTGCAGATCTCCTGCACGCGCTGCCAGTAACCCTCGGGCGCTTCGATCACACCGCCGCCTGCTGTCACAGGCTCAAGGCACAGGGCACCTACTGTATCGGGGCCTTCGCGCAGAATGACGGCTTCAATCTGATCTGCGGCCCATTCGCCAAAATTCTCTTCGGGTGCGCCGTCTAGCTCGTGTTTGCGATATTCCATGCAATGCGGCACGCGCACGAAATCAGGGGCGAAGGGGCCGTATTGCGCTGTGCGCTCGTCCTGACCGCCTGCCGACATGGTCGCCAGCGTCGAGCCGTGATAGTCCCGGTCGCGGTACAGGATCTTGGTTTTCTTGCCGCCGTATTTCTTGTGCGCGATCTGGCGCACCATCTTGAACGCCTTCTCGTTCGCCTCGGAACCTGAGTTGGTGTAATAGACGCGGCTCATGCCCGGCATCTTGTCGATCAGTTGCCCGGCAAACAGCGCACCCGGGATCGAACCGGCCGAATTGGCGAAATAGCACAGCTTCATCAGCTGGTCGTAAACCGCCTTGCAGATCGATTCGCGGCCATAGCCGACGTTGACGGTCCAGACGCCGCCGGAAACCGCATCCAGATGCTCTTTGCCTTTCTGGTCCCAGACACGCATGCCCTTGCCCTCGACAATGATGCGTGGGTCATTGGTTTCAAAGGGTTTATGCTGGATCAGATGGTGCCAGATATGGGCGCGGTCGGCCTCGACCACGCGGGAAAGATCGTTTTCGTTGAACGTGCCGTCCATGACATGTCCTTTCAGTGAGGAAGCGGTGCACGGGATATGGAAATGCCTCATCCCGGCATGTGTTTAAGATGCTTCAGATCACCGCGAAAGCCCGGATGTAGATAGGGCCAGATCGTATCATCCCGTATCGCCAGTCAGTTTTGCCGCCGTATTTCTACGGGTTTGTCAGAACGCGAACTTTGTGCTCAATTCGCCCAAACTGCGTTTCGGGAGGACAGCGGATGGCAGCGACACATATCTACGAGCGTCATTTGGACAAATGCCGGGCAAATTACACACCCCTGTCGCCCCTTACGTTCATTGAACGGACGGCGCAGGTCTACCCGAATTATCCATCCGTGGTTTATGGGGATCGCCGGTATTCCTGGGCTGAAACCTATGCCCGTTGCCGGCGTCTGGCGAGTGCGTTGACAGCGCGTGGGATTGGACGGGGCGATACCGTTTCGATAATCGCGGCCAACATCCCGGAAATGTACGAGGCGCATTTTGGCGTGCCCATGACGGGCGCTGTTCTGAACGCAATCAACACGCGGCTGGATGCGCCGATTGTCGCATTCATCCTGAACCATGCCGAAGCCAAGGCGCTGCTGGTCGACCCCGAGTTTTCGGATGTGGTGAAAGATGCGCTGCAACAGGTCGATCATGACATTCTGGTCATCGATATCGAAGACCCCACCTTCGACGGCGGTGAAAAGCTGGGCCGCCTGACCTATGATGCCCTGCTGGCCGAAGGCGACCCCGCGTTTGACTGGTCACTGCCAGCGGACGAATGGGACGCGATCACCCTGAATTATACCTCGGGCACCACGGGCAACCCCAAGGGCGTGGTTTACCACCATCGCGGCGCGACCCTGAATGCGCAGTCCGATTTGCTGGACTGGGATATGCCCAAGCATTCGGTCTATTTGTGGACCCTGCCGATGTTCCACTGCAACGGCTGGTGCTTCCCGTGGGCCATGGCAGCCAATGCAGGTGTTTCCGTTTGCTTGCGCGCGGTGCGGGCCGAACCGATCTATGCTGCTTTCCGGGACGAGAAAGTGACCCACTTCTGCGGTGCGCCGATCGTTCTGAATATGCTGGCCCACGCTCCGGATGAGTTGAAGGACTTTGACCACCAGATCAAGGTGATGACGGCAGGTGCCCCGCCGCCTGCGGCCGTGATCGAAGCGATGGAGGCGATGGGTGTCGAGGTCACGCATGTCTATGGCCTGACCGAAACCTATGGGCCTTCGGTTGTCTGCGCATGGAAAGACGAATGGAACAGCAAAGGGCCTGAAGACCGCGCGGCCCTCAAGGTGCGGCAAGGGGTGCGCTATACAGCGTTGTCCGGACTGATGGTGGCCGACCCGGAAACGCTGGAACCGGTTCCGGCTGATGGCGAAACCATGGGTGAGATATTCATGCAGGGCAACGTGGTGATGAAAGGATACCTCAAGAATCCCGACGCTACCGACAAGGCCTTTCACGGTGGCTGGTTCGCGTCCGGTGATCTGGGCGTCATCCACCCCGATGGCTATATCGCGCTCAAGGACCGCTCGAAGGACATCATCATCTCGGGCGGCGAGAATATCTCATCTGTCGAGGTCGAAGGTATCCTCTACAAGCATCCGGCGGTGATGGAGGCTGCAGTGGTGGCCCGTCCCGATGAGAAATGGGGCGAAACGCCCTGCGCCTTTGTCGAGTTGAAACCCGGCGCAGCCGCAACCGAGGCAGAGCTTATCGCCTTCTGTCGCGACCGGATGGCCCATTTCAAGGCACCCAAAACGGTTGTGTTCGGCACCCTGCCCAAGACATCAACCGGCAAGGTGCAGAAATTCGTTCTGCGGGATCAGGCACGGGCGCTGGGTTAAAGGTTGTCGAAGATCGACAGGTCCAACGCCAGCATCTCACCCATCCAGATCGCGCGATCGCGGTGATCCTCCAGATGTTCACCGGTTTCCGGGTGCGTGAAGACCGTCAGGCCCTGCCGGTTCAGCATCAGCCATGGGATGACTTGGTCGAATGCGCTGGCAGCAAAGCCCAGCTGGCAGCTCCAGCGCGAATGGGGGCCGACGTTTCGGGCGTGCATCCGGCCCATTTGAACAGGGAACAGGCGGGCCGCCTCTTCACAGACCTGTCGCGCGGTGTCCTGCGTGTCGGCGTCGAAATAGACATGGGCGTGATAGCCGGTGATCTCGGGCATAGGAACCTCGTCTGCTTTGTTGGCTCAAAGCTAAGGCCTAAAAGGAAAAAAACCTAGCTGCGCATGCACACAGGGTCTGTGCAATGTTAACCCTGCGCATGTGCGTCGGGATGTGCCGCGACAAAGGCCGGGTGATTGGCGCAGGCCTCTTCAACCCGCAGCAGGCGGGGCATATCCGACAGATCAACCTGCCACCGGCGCGCGTTATAGATCTGCGGGATCAGGCAGAGGTCGGCGAGACCGGGCTTTGACCCAACACAGTAGGGGGCCTGTTCGAAATCCCCCAGCATGGTTTCAAACGCCTGCAACCCGGGTTTGATGAAATGCCGCATCCAGTCGCCGGGCATGTCGGGGGCATTATGGCTTAGGGTCGTAGCATAGCGCGCAACCGACAGGTTGCAGACTGGGTGGATGTCGACCGCAATCGCATAAGCCAGTGCCTGAACACGCGCACGTTCCGCCGGATCATCAGGCAGAAGGTTCAACTGCCGGGTCCGGTCCAGATAGTCGAGGATGGCCAGCGATTGCGTCAACCGCAGCCCGTCAATATCCAGAACCGGCACAAAGCCCTGCGGGTTTCGAGCGATATGTTCATCGCTCTTTTGTGCGCCGCCGACCAGATCGACAACAACCGGGCGATACGCGATCCCGGCCAGATTCAGGGCGATCCGCACCCGGTAACTGGCCGAGGACCGCCAATAGTCATAAAGGACGACGTCGCTCACGTCCGGGCCTGTCAATTGTCAGTCAAAGCGGCAGCGCGAAGGGCGTCCGTCAGCACTGCACTGTCACCGATGTGGTTGGCCAGCACCAGCACCAGCCGCGCATTCAGCGCGTCGCTGTCGGCTTTTTCCAGGCCCTCATGTGCGGCCAGAAGTTCGGCATAAAAGTCATCGGCGTCTTTGATGTTCGGGGTTAGGATCAGGTCTGACATAGGGCTTACTCCTTACCGCAGGCTCTGCGGATCGCGTGCCGGAAGGTGTTTTCTTCGTAACTGTCACGCCGGGCGGCCACATGCTGGTCCGGGCGGATCAGATAGACTGCGCTGGTCGCGTCGCCCAGATAGCGGCGTTTGAGGGCCAGCGTCATGTCATCCTTGACCGACAGCGCCAGTCGCGTGACCTCGATCCCGTCTTCTTCCAGGGCATCAGGGGCGTCTGCATCGATGGTCAGAAGCGTGAACTTGCCTGCAAGCTTGGGCAGCAGAAACTCGTCACCAAGCGGAGCGTCGGGACAGGCCGAGCCCGGTCGCGTTCCGGCGGGGCCGTTCAGCGCGTCCGCAGAATTCAGCGAAGATCCATCATAGGTGCAGGGCTGGCTCAGGCGGCCAGAATTCACCAGCGGGCGCGCGAAGTCATAATGCTCGCTCAGGTCCAGTACCGCATCGCGCAGGATCCGCGACATCTGGGATTTCGGGGTGATGAAATCGGTCGACCGGCTGGAATTCAGGATGTTCTCGTCGGCCCCGTACACGCGTTCGGCGTTGTAGCTGTCCAGCAGAGTTTCAGGTGCTTTCCCGTCCAGAACCAGCTTCAGTTTCCAACACAGGTTGTCGGTGTCCTGAAGGCCGGAATTGGCCCCGCGCGCGCCAAAGGGGCTGACCTGATGCGCGCTGTCGCCCGCAAACAGGACACGGCCCTTGCGGAAGCTTTCCATGCGACGGCACTGGAACGTATAGATCGAGACCCATTCTAGCTCAAACTCGACATCATCGCCCAGCATCGCCTTGAGGCGGGGGATCACGTTCTCGGGGCGCTTTTCGCGTTCCTTGTCGATATCCCAACCCAGCTGCAAGTCGATGCGCCATACATTGTCGGGCTGTTTATGCAACAATGCGGATTGCCCGCGATTGAACGGCGGATCGAACCAGAACCAGCGTTCAGACGGAAAATCCGCATCCATGATCACGTCTGCAATCAGGAAGTTGTCTTCGAAAATCCGTCCTTCGAAATCAATGCCCAACATCCGCCGGGCGGGGGAGGTCGCGCCATCACAGGCAATCAGCCAATCGGCTTCGATTGTGTAAGGTCCTTCGGGCGTCCCGACCTCCAGCCGCACGTGATCGTCATGCGTGCCAATCGCCTCGACCTTGTTGCGCCCGCGTATCTCAATCGGTGCGCCTTCTGCCTGCAACTCGCGGACCCGTTCAACGAAATAGTTCTCAAAATGGTATTGCTGAAGGTTGATGAAGGCAGGGTTGGCATAACCTTGTTCCGGTTGCAGGTTGAAGTCATAGACCTGTCGGTCATCGAAGAACACCTTGCCCCGATCCCACAGGACGCCCTTGTCGACCAGTCGGCGTCCGCATCCCAGCCGGTCGGCAATTTCCAGCGTGCGTTGCGAGAAACAGATGGCGCGGCTGCCGAAACTGACCTTGTCATTCTCGTCCAGAACCACGACGTCGACCCCTTGCTGCGCCAGATCAATCGCGGCGGCCAGACCAACCGGGCCCGCGCCGATCACGATAACCTTGTGCCGAACCGGCGTCGGGCTGTCCTGATCGGGGCTGCGTTCATAGCCGTAAAGCGGAGTTTCAAAGATCTTGTTCATGGGCTTCCCCCCAAGCAGATGCGCCAAAGTGCTGCATGTCCTGTGCCCCGGCAGCACGTGCCGAAGCCTTTGGCATATGGTTTCACTGAATCCCGCCGCCTAAAACGATCTGGATCAAACTGGGCCGTTTTTCCTTATCCCTGCAGGGCCTCCCACATCTCAAGATCGCGTTGGGCGGTCCAGATGCGAGGCGTGTCGATACCACGGGCTTCGTCATAGGCGCGGGCGACGTTGAACGGCAGGCAGTGTTCGTAGATCGCGTAACTGGCGAATTTAGGGTCACATTCGGCGCGGACTGCGTCCCATGCCTCTTTCAGGCTGCCACCGCGCGCCGCAACCTTGGCTGCGGGGCGGTAGGTGCTTTCGACGAAATCGCGGGTGTTTTCGATGGCGGCATTGACCATGTCCTTGCCAACCAGCGCGTCGCCGCGTCCCGGTGCGATGGCGTCGACATCGAACCACTTGATCTCGTCCAGCGTGTCGCCCCAGTCGCTGAAATGCCCGTCGCCGCAATAGCAGGCCGAGTGATATTCGACGATGTCGCCGGTGAACATCACGTTCTGGTCAGGCACATGGATGACGATATCACCGGCGGTATGGGCGCGCCCCAGATGCATCAGGTCGATCCGGCGGTTGCCCAGATAAACGGTCATCGTGTCGCTGAATGTGGTTGTGGGCCAGGTCAGGCCGGGGATGCTTTCATGCCCTTCGAACAGGCGCGGGAAGCGCTGGAATTCGCTGTCCCAGTCTTCCTGACCGCGTTCAACCACCATGGCGCGGGCCATGTCGGACATCAGGATCTGTTGTGCTTCAAAAGCGCTGGCACCTAAAACCCGTACAGCGTGATAATGGGTCAGGGCCACGTGGGTGATCGGCTTGTCGGTCACAGACCGCACGCATTCGATCACCTTGTTGGCCAGGCGCGGGGTCGCCTGCGCCTCGACGATCATCACGCTGTCATCGCCGATGATCACGCCCGAGTTCGGGTCGCCCTCGGCGGTGAAAGCATAGAGCCCCTCGCCCACTTCGGTGAACGAGATTTTCTTTTCCGACATGTCCCCCTGGGACGCGAATGCTTTGGCCATCTTGGTTTTGTCCTTTTGCGGTTGCGCGGAAGGCAGGGATTGGATGCCTCCGGCGGGAGTATTTGGGAAAAGATGAAGCTCAGTGCGTCATCGCTCGAATGGGGAATTGAGTGCAGGCAGAACGGTGCCGGTGCAGTCGCCGAACCCGATCGTATAGCCGTCGCCCCTGGCCGCGCCGGTCAGGGTCATCGTGTCGCCGTCTTCGATGAAGCTGCGGGTTTCACCTGTGTTCAGCGTCAGCGGCTCTTTCCCACCCCAGCTGAGTTCCAGCAACGATCCGCGTTCGGGCTTGGTTGGTCCGGATATGGTGCCTGACCCCAGCAGGTCGCCGGTGTTCATCGGGCATCCCGATGTGGTGTGGTGGGCCAATTGTTGCGCGGCGGAATAATACATCTGGTTGTAGTTGGTCCGCGCGATGGTCGTGGCGTCTTTGCCTTCGGGTGCCATGGTGACGGCCAGATCGATGTCATAAAGCATCGGGCCGCAATCCTTGAGGTGGTCCAGCAGCGCGAACTCGCGGGCTGGCGTATCACAGCGGAACGGCTCGAGGGCTGCCTTGGTCACGATCCAGGGGCTGATCGAGGTTGCGGTTGCCTTGGCCTGAAACGGACCCAGCGGCTGGTATTCCCAGGCCTGTATATCACGTGCCGACCAGTCGTTCAGCAGAACGTAGCCGAAGATGTGGTCGTCAGCTTCCTGAACCGTGATCGGGCCATCCGAGGGCGTGCCGACAATCGCGCCCATCTCCAACTCGATATCAAAGCGGCGGCTGGGCAGGAAGGCGGGCAGGTCCTGATCGGGGGATTTCAGCTGTCCCCAAGGGCGGCGGATATCCGTGCCGGACACCACGACCGAGGACGCCCGTCCGTTATAACCAATCGGAATGTGCAACCAGTTCGGCGGCAGCGCGTTTTCCGGGCCACGAAACATGGTGCCCACGTTGAAGGCATGGTTCCGCCCGGCATAGAAATCGGTGTATTCGCTGACCGCGAAGGGCAAGTGCATCTCGGCTTCGGCCTGTGGTACAAGCAGCGGTTCGACCTTGCTTTGTTCGTCCGAGCCGTCCGCCAGAAGGCTGATCAGCCGCTCACGCAGGGCGGTCCAGACAGCGGGGCCTTCCTCCATCAGGGGGTTCCAGAACGGCAGATCGAACTGCGGTTCATCGGTCAGGGTGATCAGGCCTTCGGCTTCGGCGGCGGTAACGTCCAGGATCATGTCGCCAATGGCCACACCGCAGCGTGGATCATCGCCTTCAGTCGAGAAGACACCGTAAGGCAGGTTGTTCAGTGGAAACGGATGCGCCGCGTCGTTGGCCGAGGCCACCCAGGATTTCATCAAAGGCATATTTTGCCCCTATTTTGTTGTACTTGGTACGTAGTTCGAAACGATCATAACCCCTGAAAGACAGGCGCCAAAGCCCAGAACGGGCGCGGTTGCGGCAGGTCGGCTGCCAAGGCCCCGTCTTTGTTTTCTGGTTGCAGCGACAGTACGCCTGCAACCGGAATGGGTATGTTCATCGCCATCAGGACGGGTGCTGTCCGGGTAACCCAGTCTGAGGGTCACTTCTTGCCCGGTGTGCCGTCGAACTTCTTCTCTAGCGATGTCCAGCAATCGATATAGTCGTCCTGCAACGGTGCCTCATTGGCGGCAAACGGCGTCAGGTGCTGGGGGAACCGGGTTTCGAACATGAACGACATCGTCTGGTCCAGCTTTTCCGGCCCCAGATTGGAATAGGATGCTTTGTCAAAGGCTTCCCTGTCGGGGCCATGCGGGATCATCATGTTGTGCAGACTGGTGCCACCGGGAACGAAGCCCTGCGGTTTCGCATCATATTGACCGTAGATGTTGCCCATCAGTTCCGACATGATGTTCTTGTGATACCACGGTGGGCGGAACGTGTCTTCCATCACCATCCAGCGTTCGCGGAACAGGACAAAGTCAATATTTGCAGTACCAGGCTGGCCGGAAGGCGCCGTCAGAACGGTAAAGATCGACGGGTCGGGATGGTCAAACAGGATGGCGCCGACCGGGCAATAATTGCGCAGATCGTATTTGTAGGGTGCATAATTGCCGTGCCACGCCACCACATCCAGCGGGCTGTGTCCGATTTTCGTGGTGTGAAACTGGCCGCACCATTTGATCGTCACGGTCGAAGGGGTTTCACGATCCTCATAGGCAGCGACCGGAGCTTTGAAATCGCGCGGGTTGGCCATGCAGTTGGCCCCGATCGGGCCGCGACCCGGCAGTTCAAACTTCTGGCCGTAATTCTCGCACACAAAGCCACGTGCCGGGCCTTCCAGAACTTCAACCCGGTACAGCAGTCCACGCGGGATGATCGCGATTTCCTTGGGCTCAAGGTCAATGATTCCCAGTTCAGTCGCAAAGCGCAGTCGCCCTTCCTGTGGCACCACCAGCAACTCGGAATCAGCCGAGAAGAAATAGTCGTCGACCATGGATTCGGTAACCAGATAAATGTGGCAGGCCATGCCAACCTGGGTGTTCACATCCCCGGCCGTCGTCATGGTCCGCATCCCGGTCATCCAGTTCAGACCTTCATCGGAATGCGGCACCGGGTCCCAGCGATACTGGCCCAGGCTGATCACGTCCGGGTCGATGCACGGGGCCGATTTCCAATAGGGCAAGTCGATCTTTTCGTAACGGTGCGAATGCTTTACCGACGGGCGAATACGATAGCACCAGGTGCGTTCAGGCGGGTTGGCGGTAAAGGCCGTGCCGCTCAGCTGTTCACCGTAAAGTCCGTAGTTGCACCTTTGCGGGCTGTTCATCCCCTGCGGCAGCGCATCGGGCAGCGCCTCGGTTTCAAAGTCGTTGCCAAAGCCGGGCATGTAACCGGCATGGGTACCAACAGGCGTTGCTGCTTGCGTCAATGAATGCGGATCCGTCGGACGGTTCATTACGTATTCCTCCGTTTGCTGCTTGTCGGTTAATAGTTGATTTTGTAACTAACAAGCATGACACACGACGAATCTGAAAAAAATGATGACTTTTTCCTGCAGAATTTTCTGCCGTTTCTGCTGAACCAGGCAGCCGAGCGCGCCTCGTTGGAATTTCAGGCTGTCTACAAGGGACGGTACGGAATGCTCAGAACCGAATGGCGGGTGCTGTTCCATCTGGGGCTGTTTGGCGAAATGACCGCCAAGGAAATTGGTGAACGGGCCGGAATGCACAAAACCAAGATCAGCCGTGCAGTTGCCAAGCTCGAGGAGCGCCGGTACCTGAAACGCACACGGGACGAGGCTGATCGGCGGGCGGAATGGCTGACACTGACACCAGCCGGGCAAGCCGTGTATCGCGACTTGTACGGGGTGGCCGCAAGCTATGACGCCACGCTGTCGGGCCTGTTCAGCGAAAAAGAGGCCGCCTTGCTGCGCCAGATGTTGCGACGGTTGGCTGGCGTGGATTGACCACTGGTAATTGGCGCCTGCCGTCCCCAGATGTGTGTCATGCTTGATACGGAATTTGAAATGACGTCATTTGAACCTGCCAAGGTATCCACACACACCCTGATCGACTGGTTGGTCCAAAAGGGGCTTGAGGGTGCCGGGCAGGAAGAGTTGTTGGAAGGGTTCTGCACAAGTCTGGTCGATATGGGCATTCCGCTGATGCGGTTTCATGCGGCGCAGTCAACCTTGCACCCGGTTTATGGCGGAACCGGATATAGCTGGTACAAAAGCACCGGCGGTGAATCCGAGAAGTTTGAAAACACGGATATGCCCAGCGAAATCTGGCAACAAAGCCCGCTTTATGCGCTGCTGAACGAGGATCTGGATGAAATCCGGGTCAAACTTGTCGACCATAATGAACCCAGCCGCTTTCCATTGTTGAACGACCTGAGAGAGGTTGGGGCGACCGATTATTATGCCACCGGCATCTCGTATGAGGGGGCGGGAAAGATGCGCCCCGACGGTACCAAAAAGGTCAGTGATGGCGTCCTGATGTCCTGGACCAGCGATGCACCGTCCGGGTTTGATGACAGAGATCTCAGGCACATTCATGCGGTATTGCCGCATCTGGGGCTGGCGCTCAAATCCGCCAAGAACCAGAACCTGACCGAAGACCTGATGCGGGTCTATCTGGGTCGTGATGCCGGGCGCCGCGTCCTGTCAGGTGAGATTCGTCGCGGATCATTGCAGCAAATCGATGCGGTGATCTGGAATTTCGATCTGGAAGGGTTCACCAACCTGTCAGAAGACCTGCCGGGCCACGAGATCATCGACATGCTGAATGATTACCTGGCTGTGGCCGTGGGCGTTGTGCACGACAAGGGTGGGAATATCCTGAAATTCATGGGCGATGGGCTGATGGCCATGTTCGATGTCGGCGAAATCGACGAGGACGCCCGTGCCGCGCTCAGCGCGGTGCCCTTGCTGCAAGCCCGCATGGATGAATTGAACGCCCGACGTCAGGCGCAGGGGCTGCCGGTTGCGAAATTCACGCTGGCCCTGCATTCCGGCGAAATCCTGTATGGCAATATCGGGTCCGAAACACGGCTGGATTTCACAGTGATCGGCCCCGCCGTCAATCAGGCCGCCCGAATCGCGGGAATGCACCGGTCGCTGGGTCAGAGAATCCTGATCTCGGACGACGTCGCGGTCGCGGCACGCCCCTGCGCACAAGACCTCATCTCGGTCGGGCGCTACATGCTGCGCGGGGTGAACGAACCCAAAGAGCTGTTCACGGTATACAGTCCCGGCGGGCCATCAGTTACCGGGTGAAACCGAGGCTGTTCCGTTCAGCGGTTCCAAAGCTGAAAGGCGTGAGGGAGCACCTTTGTTTCGCTGGGTACGAGCGGCGGGTTGGAGCGGATGTTCGAGGGCAGTGAGGCCTTGAACGAAGGGCTGGTTTGAGGCCAAAACTACTTGTGCTGCGCTGGGTGTATATGTCTGCTAGAACGAATGTGTTTATAAGCAAATTCGGTGGATTACTTGAGACAACCTTCCAACAGACGCGTTCCTGATCCGAATGTGAAACTTGAGTGCAAGCCTCGTGTTTACCAATCCTCTATTGGTTTGAATTTCTGGTACGATTATTTTTCCAGGGCGATTGTAACCAATGATCCAACGACCTCAATTCGGTTCATCTTTGCAAACCGTGGGATGGACAGTGTTATGTTCCTCTACATGAAGATCGACGGCATAAGGATGCAGATTGCCCAAAAGAATGGCAGGCCCTTCCCGCCCAGCGTCTATCGAGGTCCAAAGTATTCAACAACTTGGGTCATAGGATCGCTCGGTATACCGCTCTATCGTTTTCAACTAACAAATAGCTACAGGTCACTGGGGGAAGCCCACTTCGATACTTCTAGCGGTTACGATCCCATCGCCATCGACCAAGGGTTTTCATCAAAGAGGCAGCAGAGCACTGCCGTGTCGTTCATTAGAGACGCGCTAAAAAGGTATAGTGGTGAGTGGATCGGAGCATGTCGGGGCGAAGAACAACAGGCAGAGGTTTATTTTCGGCCAGAGTTGGAAGAACAACTGAAGAATGGGGAGTTACTACTTCCTAAGTGAGCTCTCCAAAAACAGACATCAAGCATCACACACAAACGGCGGCTTAGTCCGCGTCCCAGCCTCCAATACAGCTGATCAGAAATCGACTTCGACACCCGGCAGGTTCAGCTCTCGCATCATGTCGCGCAGTTCCTGACGCGCTGCGATGTTCGAGATGTTCAGCTGTTTGACGCCAATATCCTTGAGGTCCAGCAGGGTCAGGCCGCGCGGAAACAGTTCGCGAAAGATCACCCGTTCGGAAAAGCCCGAAGCGACGCGGAAGCCGATACGCTGCGACAGCATTTCGATCGCGCGCTGCATCTTTTCCTTGTTGACCATGCGCTGGGTGCCGACGCGGTTGCGCACAACGACCCAGTCGATGGGCTTAAGCCCGGCCTGTGCCCGCAATTGCCGGGCGTTCCAGACCATCTCGGAATAGACGGACGGGCCAAGGATTTTCTCACCCTTTGAATCAATCCGCGCCAGCAGGTCAAAATCGATGAAGCTGTCGTTCAAAGGGGTGATCAGCGTGTCGGCCAGCGAATGCGCCACCTGGCTCAGCCGGGTATGAGAGCCGGGGCAGTCGATCAGTATAAAGTCGCTGTCGCTTTCCAGTTGCGACACGGCAGCAGACAGGCGGTGGTCATAAATGTTCTCGCCCGGTTTCAACGTGCTGGCATCAATCTCGGGCAGGTCGTGATGGCGTGGGCCGGGCAGCGTCAGGCCCGAGCTTTTCAGAAAGTTGTTCCGGTTCTCGAAATATCGTCCAAGGCTGCGTTGCCGCAGGTCCAGATCAAGCGTGCTGACCTTGTGCCCCAGTCGGGCCAGTGCGGTTGCCACATGCATCGACACGGTCGATTTGCCAGCGCCGCCTTTTTCGTTCCCGACCACAATGATATGTGCCATGCTTGTATTCCCAAGTCTTGCCGTGTTTGACTACACGTTGTTGGCACCCACTATATGTTGTGTCGCCTACGATGAAAAGAACCTCAAGCGGCGCTTTTTGGCATTATCGGACTCTATTTTGGAAAACACAGCGCAGTGCGCGGGTTACGGGAAGGCACCAGTCTGGTGATCTGCCTTGATCGGCTATCCGATCACGGTCTTGGCAGCGATATCGCCGTGTCGGCGCCTAGTCCCGAACATCTTGAACAACCGCTGCCTGCAACGATCCGCACTGGAATCAATCGCGCCGTTTGCCTGATTCACACATGTACAGATCGCGCTCCCAAAGGGTCCTTTCGCGGTGACGCCGCTTGGTCCGGATCGTGAAAACTATGCGGGGGGCGGAAAATTTGGTTAAATACCAAACAGATTTACACCGAATAACCTTGCAGGCTTTGCACGGGTCCTCTTCGGTTCATCTTCAAAGCAGGTGAAAGGGGCATAGGCATGCCGGACACTGCTGCGGACAGTTCAGGCGGTTCACGCGTTGTTCTTGCAATGACGGCCATTTGCATGATGGTCGTTGGCTTCAACACAACTGCTGTTGCGACCATCCTTCCATATCTGAAGGCCGAGTTCGATCTGACGCCCTCGGGTCTGCAATGGGTGATGGCGATCTATACGGTGGCCAGTGCGGCCCTTGTGACGATTGTAAGCCGGCTTGGGGATATCACGGGCAAGATGGGTGTCTTTTTCTTTGGCATGATCGTGTTTGCCTGTGGCTCGGCTTCGGTGCTGTTTTCACAGAACGCGGCGATGCTGCTGATCGGGCGTGGCGCGCAGGGGGCAGGGGCTGCGGCCCTGTTCGGCACCTCATTGTCCCTGCTGACCGCCGCAACGCCCGAGGAACAACGGGCCAGTGTGACCGGTGTGTGGGGCGCAATCGTGGGCCTTGCGATAGGCGTCGGGCCCATAGTCGGAGGAAGCTTTGCCAACTTTCTAAGCTGGCGCGGGGTATTCGCCACAGACCTTGTGCTGCTTGCCATTGCGTTTGTGATCGGCCTTCAGGTCAGCAGGAAAAACTATGTCCCGGATACGCGCCTTCAGGGTGCAAAATTCGATACCGCAGGGGCGATTGCCATTGTCTTGCTGCTGGGCCCATTGTCTTTCGCGCTCAGCAACGGTGAGGCACACGGATGGGACAATGCCCTGACCATCGTTCCTTTGGGTGTCGCCGCTTTGGCAGTTGTCGGTCTGGTCTACACCTCGCGGCGCAGCGACGATCCGCTGGTCGAGTTCCGGTACTTCCGGCACCCGCGCTATCTTATGGCGGCAACGGGGATGTTCTTTGCGGGATTTGCGTTGTTCTGTTTCTTTGTCTACTTTAACGTGTTCGTCCAGTCCCCGGATGCGTTCGGCTATTCACCGGTTGAGGCGGGCGTGGCAATCCTGCCCCTGAGCCTGAGCATGTTTGTCATTTCTGTCACCGCGCCGCGCCTGCTTGCGCCATACAGTTTCCAATGGCCGGTGAGTGCTGCAATGGGGTTGATGGCCTGCGGCTTCCTGCTTTTGACAACAACCTCGAATATCGACAGCTATGCTGAAATCTGGTGGAAACTGATCATTGTGGGGGTTGGCATCGGCATCTGTTTTTCGTTGCTGCCCCGTCTTGGGCTTCGCTTGCTGCCCGACGAACATGTCGGACAGGGGTCTGGGGTGATCAACGCATTCCTGTATTTCGGGGCCACGATGGGATCGGTTGTCGGCGGTCTGGCCGAAGCTCTGACCATCCGCTCGGGCCTGTCAGAAGTCATCACCGCGCTGCCCGCCGGATCGACGCAGCGCGACGACCTTGCGCGCGCCCTGACACATGGCACGGCAACACAGGTGGAACAGCTGATTGCCGGGCTTGACCCGTCAACTGGTTCAGCGCTGGCCGGGGCGCTGCGTGATCTGCGGGATAATGCCTTTGATGCGGCGATGCTCATGGCCGCGATCGCCGCCAGTATAGGGCTGGTGATCGCGCTGCTGCTGTTGCGCGGTCCGGTTCCGCCATTGCACGACGCGGCTGAACTTACAAAACCAAAGGATCAGAAACCGGGGAAAAAAGGGGCCTGAAACGAAAGAAGGCCGCCCTTTGGCGACCTTCCTTTGAAAGACTTTGGCAAAGGTTTAGAAACCCAGACCTTCGTATTTCTTCTTGAACTTCGACACGCGGCCGCCAGCGTCCAACAGGCGCGACGAACCACCGGTCCATGCAGGGTGTACCGAAGGGTCGATCTCCAGTGCCAGCTGGTCGCCTTCGCTGCCCCAGGTGGATTTCATCTGAACGATGGTGCCATCGGTCATCTTGACGTCGATGACGTGATAATCGGGATGGATGTCTTTTTTCATCTTTCCGCTCCTTACGCTTCGGCGCCAGCTTTGGGCTTGTAGTTGGAAACCTCTGCGATACGCGCGGATTTACCGCGACGGGTGCGCAGATAGTACAGTTTGGCGCGACGAACGCGGCCGCGGCGGACAACGGTGATGCTGTCGATATTGGTCGAATACAGCGGGAATACACGCTCCACGCCTTCGCCAAACGAAATCTTGCGAACGGTGAACGAACCGGCAATGCCGCTGCCGTTGTTGCGCGCGATGCAGACGCCTTCGTAGTTCTGCACACGGGTGCGCGACCCTTCGGTCACCTTATAGCCGACACGGATAGTGTCACCGGCTTTGAAATCAGGGATGTCTTTCCCCAGGGCGGCAATCTGTTCCGCCTCAAGCTGTGCGATCAGGTCCATCGCAGTTTCTCCTATCTGCTCGTGGTTGGTCCACGAAGTTGGGCACGGCCTGAGAGCTCTTGGTCTTCACCGGGTCCTGCGTACAGCCCGCCAGAGGTCAGATCGAATGTTCCTTTGGTCTGGCCTGACCCGGCGCATCCCTGCCGAAGAAAACGGGACGTCACGCCACGGTGCAAACCAAAACACCGGCGTCGCAGAACGCGGCACCGGATTGCGGTCGTTTAAGGGTATTGCAGGCAGGGATCAAGGGAAAAACGCCCTGACTTGCCCAACAGGCCGGTAGGAATCCGCCAGCCTGAAACTAAGGCGTTGCCAAGCGGGCCAGATCAGGCATTCTGAGGCAAATAATATGAGCAGATATTTCAGACAGGACCCTATGATGCGATTGGCATTCATGCTGGCCATAACGGCCGTTGCGCTGATGTCTTGCGGTCGAGGCGGCCCGAAACCTCAGGCAGTCGAACCCGTTCCGGGCGTGGACAGGACAGCACCGCTTGTGATCTACCCCGATTTTGGCGACGCGGATCCCCATGACTGGGAAGGGAGCCACCCCGGACAATACCCGATCCATGGCCTTGACGTGTCACGCTGGCAGGGGCCGATTGACTGGCGCACGGCCCGGGCATCAGGTGTCAGCTTTGTGTTTCTGAAAGCGACCGAAGGCGGCGACGTGGCAGATCCCCTGTTCGACGATCACCGCCGCGGCGCGCAGTCGGCCGGTGTGCCTTGGGGCGCCTACCACTATTATTATTTCTGCCGTTCGGCCCGGGAACAGGCCCGCTGGTTCATCCAGAACGTGCCCAAAGGGGCAGACCTGCCGCATGTGCTGGATATGGAATGGACGCCGCATTCCAAGACCTGCACGCTGCGCCCCGATGGCAGAACCGTCCGGGCCGAGGCGCAGCATTTTCTGGACATTCTCGAACGACATTATGGCCGCCGCCCGATCGTCTATACCACGGTGGATTTCTATGAAGACACCGATATCGGGCGCCTGCCCAAGACCGAGTTCTGGCTGAGATCGGTCGCAGGCCACCCACGCACTGTCTATCCCCGCGCGGTCTGGCGATTCTGGCAATATACCGGCACTGGTCTGGTGCCGGGCGTTCAGGGCCGGGTGGACATCAACACTTTCAATGGCACGCCAGACGTCTGGGCCAGATGGAAGGCCGGGGGTTAGGTCTTTGGTGCGCCGTAGGTTTCAATGGTGCCGCCGCTAACCAGATGGTCCAACCGGCGCTCACGCTCTTCCCCAAAGGCGTTGCGCACCCAGAACGATTCACCTGCGCTCAGTTCCCGGCGTTCGAAACCGCGCTCTTGCAGGCAGCGGTCCACCTGATCGATTTCGCCCTGCGTGCGCAGTTCGTCCTGGATCGGGGCGGTAATCGCAGGGCCGATGAGGATACCCCATAAAAGGATATTCGTTGCATATCCCCCGATGACGGCGCTGTTTCCGCCTTCGTCAGCTTCCAGAGAACAGGAATCGACCGCTACCCGCGCCGAATGCAGATTGTGACCGGCTTGCGTTGGAACGGACATCCCCAGTGGTTTGGTCGTACAGGCAGAGGCAACCAGAAAAGCGCCAAGCAATAACTTCTTCATAATGCAATTAGTCTTTCGTTTTAAGGCCCTGAAAACGCAGCGCTTTCAAACGTGCATATTTTGGAAGATGATCAACTGCAAATAGAATTCTGGCAAACACAGAACCTGCGGCATGTCTGCAACAATTCGGTCTGTCACTCAGACGAATCCGACCGGGATTTTGCATAGTCGGCCCAGATATCCGGGCGCCGCTCGCGGGTTATATCCTCAGCCATCTTGTGACGCCATTCGGCGATGCGGCCGTGGTGGCCCGACATCAGAACCTCGGGTATCGGGCGGCCTTTCCAATCTGCCGGGCGGGTGTATTGCGGATGTTCCAGCAGGCCCGAGGAAAAGCTTTCCTCTTCGGTCGAGGCCTGATTGCCCAGAACGCCGGGGATCAGGCGCACCGTGGCATCGATCAGGGCCTGCGCCGCAATCTCACCGCCGGTCATCACGAAATCCCCCAACGAGACCTCCTGCACACCGTAATGCTCCAGCACGCGCTCATCCACGCCTTCGAACCGGCCACACAGCAGGGTCATGCCATCGCAGCGCGCAAGGTTCTGCATCATGCGCTGGTCCATGCGCCGCCCGCGCGGGCTGAGGTAAATCAGTGGCCAGTTGCCCTGAATGCCCGCCATGGTGTGCTCGATGGCTTCGCCCAACACATCGGGCCGCAAAACCATACCCGCGCCGCCCCCGGCTGGCGTGTCATCCACGTTGCGATGTCTGCCGACGCCGAATTGCCGCAAGTCCACGGTTTCCAGCTGCCACAACCCCTCTTGCAGGGCCTTGCCGGTCAGGCTTTCTCCCAGAACGCCAGGAAAGGCGGTTGGGAACAGGGTGATGATCTTGGCTTTCCAGACGCCGTGCAAGTCCGGGGTGGGTGTTATCAACTCACGCGGTTTCAGCGTGGGCCGGATCGCCTTGCGACCATGGGATTTGCCGGGTTTGTCAGTCATTTCTGGCGGGCCAGTTCATATTGGGCGGTTCGAATCAGGGCCTTTTTCTGAGTGATCAACGCCGTTTCGTCCAGCGATGATCGGTTCAGGGCCAGCAGTTCCCTCAGAACGTCGTCGGAAAGCTGAGGGCTTTCATGCGCGGGCTTCACTAGCCGCGCCGATTTCGCGTGTGGCAGGCCAAGAAATTCGGCAAACGGTGCGCCCAGTCCAAGGTGGTGACCTTTCAGCGCTTCCATCCACGCGGTCCGTACCGTGACAGTTGGCAACCGGTCCATAATCCGGTCCGCCGTGTCCTGTAGCGATGGCAGATGCGCAAGATCGGCGCAAAAGCCGTCCAGGTCCTGAACCATGCGCGACAGGTGAAGATCGTGGGCCCAAAGGCTGCGCAACCACGCATCGCGATTGCGCAACGACAGGTAGACGGTGATGTCGGTTTCTTCGCCCACCAGACGGCGGCGCAGCACGCTGACGACCGTTTCCGCCAGTTCGGGTGCGGCTCCGTATCCTTCGCTTTTGTTCCTGCTGGGGCGCAGGCCCAGAAAATTCTCCTCGCTCAGGATCAATCCCCGGCGTGCTCCGAAATCCAGACCGTCGAAAAACGTGTGCAGCTGACCGCCAAACCCTGCCAGCGTGTCATCCAGACGATAGATCGAATGGCGCGTGGCCGCTTCGTTCAACCCGGCCTTGCGGGTCTTATACGGAAGGACCAGCGCGAAATGCGGCCAGATCAGCTCGCGGTTTTCGTGCAGAAAGGACTGTGCTGCCGTCATGCCGGTCTTGTGAAAACCCAGATGCAGCAGAACACGTCGCATCAGATTAGGCCTTCGGGCGGGTCGGCCACGATGCGGCCCTGTTCCAGATCGACGGTTGGCACCACCTGCATCGTGAACGGCAGCAGAACCGTCGCCTTCAGGCCCGGCCCGTGTAGTTCCAGCAGGTCCGTGGCCCCGTGGTTCTGCACGGATTTGACCTTGCCCAGCAGGGTGCCGCCGGTGTCATAGACCTCAAGCCCAATCAGGTCTGTGTGGTAGAACTCGTCATCGGGCAACGAGGGCAACTGATCGCGCCGCGCAAACAGGCGCAAACCGTTCAGGGCATCCGCCTGTTCCTTGGTTTCGACGCCGCCAAGACGGGCGGCAAAACCGTTCTTGATCGTACGCGTCAGAACCACTGGATAGCGTTCCTTGCCGGATTCATCCGTCAGCGGCGAATACGCCTCGATATCTTCGGGAACGGCGCAGAAGCTTTTCAGGCGCACTTCACCGCGTACACCATAAGACCCCGCGACGCTGCCGACGCAGATCAGATCACTCATTGGCAGCCCCCGTCGTCAAACAGATCCCGTTTCTCCATTCGCCAAGCCCGTTGCAGGCTTCGCGCTGATTGTTGCGCTCAAAGAACACGCCCACAATAAAGGCGATCAGCAGCAGAATGGGAAGGCGTATCAATCCGAACATTTGGCGCTACCTTGTTTCGATCTTCAGGCTGTCGGCCCGGTTTTCCCAGCCAACCTGTTCAAGTTCGGGGGTGTCAGATATCTGTTCCGGCCATCCGACACAGAAATACCCGATCAGACGCCAGTTGTCCGGTACATCCAAATCGCGCGCCATCTGTTCGGGGTCCAGAATGGATACCCAGCCCAACCCCAGCCCCTCAGTCCGCAGGGCCAGCCAGAACAGGGTGATGGCAGAGACCACGGAATAGCGCCGCATCTCGGGCATCGAGCCCGCGCCAAGACCCATCCCCTTGTCGGTACTGTCGTCGCAGAAGACGGCCAGTTGCACCGGCGCTTCCTGCATCCCCGACAGTTTCAGGCGGCTGTAAAGCTGCGCCCTGTCGCCGGAATAGCCCGCCAGGGCATCATCATTGGCGGTTTGGAAATTCCTTAGCGCCGCAGCCCGGGCCGCTGCGCTATCGACGCGGATCACGCGCCAGGGTTCGCTTAGCCCCACGGATGGGGCCAGCCGAAACGCGTCGAGGCAGCGCGCAAGCACTGCCTCGTCTACCGCGTCGCCGCGGAACCGGCGCACATCGCGCCGGAGCCGCAACAACAGATCGAACTGCGTGCGAAATGCGTCAGTAAAGGTCTGATCCCGCACGCTTCGGCCTGCTTATTCTTCTGCAGCCGCTTCTTCAGCCGGTGCAGCAGCCGCTTCGGCAGCTTCCGCAGCCTTTGCAGCTTTCTCTTCCGCGCGTTCCTGAGCTTTCTTGCCCGGTGTGCCCTTGTTGGGGTTGTTGCGCTCGGCCTTGTCACGGGTGCCGGCAGCTTCCAGCATACGCGCGATACGGTCGGTGGGCTGGGCGCCCTGATCCAGCCAGTGCTGAACGCGTTCCATGTCCATTTTCACACGCTCTTCGCTGTCTTTCGGCAGCAGCGGGTTGTAGGTGCCCAGTTTCTCGATGAAACGGCCGTCGCGCGGCATCCGGCTGTCAGCCGCGACGATGCGGTAAAACGGACGTTTTTTCGAGCCTGCGCGGGCGAGACGAATTTTCATTGCCATGGTGGTATCTCCTTTGAATGGCATCACGCCGGAGGCGTGTATTTGATTGGCCGGTGTGTTTTCCGGTTAATTCTGATGGTTGCTGAACCTCTGGTTCACCCTTGGTGTTTCCTGTGGTGTCGGATGACTTCCTGAATGATGAAATTCAGAAAAGCCTTGGCGAAATCGGGGTCCAGATCGGCCTCTTTCGCCAGGTCTTCAAGCCGTGCGATCTGCGTGGCCTCACGCGAGGGATCGGACGGGGGAAGGTTGTGTTCGGCCTTGAGCTTGCCAACGGCCTGTGTGTGTTTGAACCGCTCGCCCAGCGTATAGACAAGGATCGCATCCAGCCGGTCGATGCTTTCGCGATGCTCTTTCAGCAATGCAGCCGCGCGTGTCACGGGGTTGTTCATTGGCCGGTCCTTTCGGGTGTCGAAACGTCAATCTTGGGGTGCCGCCACACCTGGCAGGGCTGGCCCAGCAGTTCGGCATTGTCACGCTCCAGCGTTGCGCCCAACCGTTCGGCCAAAGCGCGCGATCGATCGTTTTCGTGGGCGATATACGAAATCACCCCGTTCAGGCCCTGATGCCGCGCCGCATAGGACCGTGCGGCAAGCGCCGCCTCATAGGCAAAACCTTTACCTTCGAAATCTTCCATCACGGTCCAGCCCAGTTCAGGCTCGTCCCAGCCGGGGGCGTCAATCAGGCCGACGCCGCCAGCGAACCGACCGCTGGATTTATCGGTCAGGTGCCAGAGGCCAAATCCTTTCAACGCCCAGTGCCCAAGGCGTCTGGCCAACATGCCCCAGCTTTCCAGCGCGTCCCGGGGTCCGCCCACCAAATGGCTGCGCTCGGTCGCAAAGAATGCGGTCAGCGCAGGCAGATCATCCAGATGCGGCGCGCGCAGGATCAGGCGTTCGGTTTCAACGGTGGGGATGGTGAACGCGGTCATGCGTAGGCCTCCATCCCGCCATTCTCCAGATCCGCAGGCGCGGGGTGCCGCCAGATTTCGGACCTGCCGAATTTGGGGTGGTCATAGTGATACTCGAACTGCGCGCCCAGCCGTTTCGCCACGGCCTTGCTGGCAAGATTGTCCCGATCAATCAGCGAGATCGCCGTTTCCCACCCCAGAGCATCATACGCATAGGAACGTGCGGCGAGTGCTGCCTCGGTCGCGTAACCCTTGCCGGTGGCGTGGTTCATCAGTGTCCAGCCGATTTCGGGTTCGGGCCAGCCTTCGGGGCACCAAAGCCCGATCCGCCCGACATAAGTGCCCGAGGCTTTTTCCTCGGCACTCCAGAACCCGTAACCGCGCAGGGACCAGTGGCCCAGCAGCGAAGCGATCAGTCGCCAAACCTCATCCCGGCGCAGTGGTCCACCGACGAACTTCGCCGCATCGCTGGCAAAAAACGCGGTATCGGCGTCCAGATCAGCCTCGGACGGCGCGCGCAGGATCAGGCGCTCGGTTTCAAGTCGGGGGATATGTTGGGCGATGGCGTTCATTACTTCTTCTTGCCAAACCCGCTCAGGCCCTGAGGTAGCCCCATGCCGCCGCCCAGACCAGGCAGACCGCCGGGCATCTTGCCGCCCATCGCTTTGGCCGCCTGTTCCAGTGCCTTGGGGTCCATGCCGGCAGCCAAGTCTTCGTGGCTGGGGCCACCTTTGCCGAACATGCCCTTCATGGCCTGTTTCAGCATCTTGCCTTTGCCCATCTTTCCCATCTTTTTCATCATGTCCGACATCTGCCGGTGCATCTTGAGCAGCTTGTTGAGGTCGCTGACCTCCATCCCCGAACCGGCTGCAATCCGTTTCTTGCGGCTGGCTTGCAGCAGTTGCGGGTTGGCGCGTTCGCGTTTGGTCATGGACTGGATCAAGGCGATCTGCTGGCGCAGGATCTTGTCGTCCAGACCCGCCTGATCCATCTGCTTGGCCATTTTGCCCATGCCCGGCATCATGCCCATCATGCCCTGCATGCCGCCCATCTGGATCATCTGTTCCAGCTGCATCTTCAGGTCGTTCATGTTGAACTGACCTTTGACCATGCGCTTCATCATGCGCTCGGTCTGTTCCATCTCCATCGTTTCCTGGGCCTTTTCGACCAGGGCAACGATGTCGCCCATGCCCAGAATACGTCCGGCGATCCGGTCCGGCTCGAAGGTCTCCAGCGCGTCCATCTTCTCGCCCAGACCGACAAAGCGAATGGGCTTGCCGGTGACCGCGCGCATAGACAGCGCCGCACCACCGCGCCCGTCCCCGTCCATCCGGGTCAGGACCACGCCCGAGATGCCGACCTTGGCGTCGAATTCTTCGGCCACCTCAACGGCGACCTGACCGGTCAGGCCGTCAACCACCAGCAGGGTCTCGCGCGGGTCAACCGCGTTGCGGACCTGTTCGACCTCGCCCATTAGCACTTCGTCGATATGCAGGCGACCGGCGGTATCCAGCATGTAGACGTCATAGCCGCCCAATGTGGCTTGCTGCTTGGCGCGCTTGGCGATGTCGACGGGTTTCTGGCCCGGTACAATCGGCAGCGTGTCAACGCCGACCTGCGCGCCCAGAACCGCCAGCTGGTCCATCGCCGCCGGGCGATAAACGTCGAGCGAGGCCATCAGGACCTTCTTGCCCTCTTTCTCTTTCAGGCGCTTGGCCAGTTTACCGGTGGTGGTGGTCTTACCCGAACCCTGCAGACCGACCATCAGGATCGGGGCAGGCGGGTTGTCGATCTTCAGCTTTCCGGGGTCTTCCTTGCCGCGCAGGGTATCGACCAGCGCGTCATGCACGATCTTGACGACCTGCTGACCGGGGGTGATCGACTTGGTCACCGCCTGACCGGTCGCCTGGTCCTGCACCTTCTTGACGAATTCACGCGCCACCGGCAGCGAGACGTCGGCCTCAAGCAGGGCAACGCGGACCTCGCGCAGGGCGGTCTTGACGTCTTCTTCAGACAGGGCACCCTGTTTGGTCAGCCGGTCAAAGACGCCGGAAAGGCGTTCGGATAGATTTTCAAACATGCCTTCGGCCTCCTTAGCCGGTTATCTGATGGCGCGTCCTAGATAGGATGCGTCGGTTAAATGCACAAACGCCCCCACGGGCGAAACTCGCTGGTGGGGGGCGATCCCTGAACGACTCAAGGGACCGGAAGATCAAGACGCTTCCGGATGTTTGGCGGTCATCTACGCCTCTGGGCGCTGCGAGTCAAGGCAAACGCTTTGAGCATCTGGCCACTTGGTGTAGCGTCCAAAGGTCGGGGTCAGTTTTGGAGTTTGGTCATGAGTCAACCATTGCCGCAGCGCACCAGGGATTATGTCGGTGAAGTCACGAATACCGATATCTGGTCCGACTTCGTAATCCGTCCCGACGACATCTTTGTCTGCACGCCTCCCAAATGCGGCACCACGTGGACGCAGACGCTGGTACGAATGCTGATCACCAAAACCGCGGATCCAGCCGTGTACAACAACGCGGTCTCACCCTGGCTCGATTGCGGGTTCAGAGATCGTGAGGAGCAGGACAGAATACTTGCCGCACAGACGCACAGACGGTGCATCAAGACCCACACGCCATTGGACGGGATCACCTATTCACCGGATGCGACCTATCTGGTGGTGCATCGTCATCCGGTTGACGTGCATTTCTCGCTGCGCCGCCATGTGGAAAACATGAAAGACGACTGGCTGGACTACCTGTTTCCCGATGATCTGTCCGAAGCCTTCGCGATGTTCCTCGACCGGCCCGCCTCGTCAAAGGGCACCGACGATCTGACGCTGGCCTCATACGTCCACCATTACCGTTCATTCTGCGCGTTCCGGCATCTGCCAAACATCCATTTCCTGCATTACGCCGAACTCAGCCGCGATTTGCCGGGACAGGTGGCGCGGATCGCAAACATCTTGGGGACCGAGATCGCAACAGAAATGATCGACGATATCGCTGAGGCCGCAAGCTTTGGTTCCATGAAGGAAAACGCCCGGCGCGCTTCGCAGCAGCCCGGTTTCAAAAGCGCGTTTCAGGATTACGCGCAGTTCTTCTCGTCCGGGACCAGCAACAAATGGGAGGGCAAGCTGACCGCCGATGACATGGCCCGATACGACGCGCGCCTGTCCGAAATGGTGACACCGGCCGATCGAGCCTGGCTGGAGCACGGACAAGTCCTGTAATCGTCAGGCCTGTTCCTTCGTGTCTTCCTGCTGCGCGGGCAGCCATGCGTTGACCGCGTCAACCAGTTTATGCGCGCCGCGCCCGTTCGAGAACGCATCGACAATCGGATGACGCCCTTCGCTCAT
This sequence comes from Ruegeria sp. AE3, assembly GCF_056542225.1. Classification (NCBI taxonomy): domain Bacteria; kingdom Pseudomonadati; phylum Pseudomonadota; class Alphaproteobacteria; order Rhodobacterales; family Roseobacteraceae; genus Ruegeria; species Ruegeria sp. AE3. The sequence continues at coordinate 115,977 of NZ_JBQFZL010000006.1, forward strand.
TCCCTTGTCCAGCACCAGAACCGGGCGATACAGCGTCGAACTGCTGCTGTCGCTGCGGAAAGTCGAGCTTTCAACTTCGGCATGGGACAGGCTGGACAGCTGATGCTCGACCGCTTCATAGCCAAAGACAGACTGCCTGCGGATCAGAATGCGGTTCTTTGTGCGGTCCAGAATGACCTGAACCCGCCGCACGAAAACGCAGAACGCCCCGACACCTAGCCCGCCGCCGATTAGTGCAAAGAACAGCCCGAACCAGATATTCTCGCCGCCGTCACTGACCATGGCCAGACCTGCGCCGACAAAGGCCAGTATGAAAAAGACCAGCATGATCCCGATGAACCAGGGCGTGTCGGCAAGGATCAGTTGGGTCGGAGTGTTTCGTGTGACTTTCATGGCGGCACGCTAGCACCGTTTTCTGCTCCGCCCCAGCTTGAATTCGCCGCCATGTTGCGCGATGAGCGCTACAAACAGGAGGGCCCCATGGACGCATCATCCACATTTCAGGATACATTGCCGCTCAGTTCTGACGCGCTGTTGGCGCAGCTGGATGACTGGGGGCTGCCCTACCGCCTGCATACCCATGTTCCCTTGCGTACGGTCGAGGACTCCAAGGCCGTGGAAGGCCAGTTCATGGTGCCGGGCGAGAACGCGTTGCGGGTCAAGAACCTGTACCTGCGCGACAAGAAAAAGCGCAACTACCTGGTGACGCTGGAACAAAGCCGCGAGATTGACCTCAAGGCGCTGGGCGCAGAACTGGGTGTCGGCGCCCTGTCCTTTGGGTCGGCAGACCGGCTGTTGCAGAACCTTGGTATTCGCCCCGGCGCGGTCAGCCCGCTGGCGATGATCAACGGTGTGCAGAACAATGTGCAGTTCTTCATGGACGCCGCCGCCCAAGGGGCCGAGGTGATTTATATGCACCCGTTGGTCAATGACCGTACCGTTGTGATGAAACAATCCGACGTGATGGCGTTCTTCGATCGCATCGGTTGCACCGTTATGTGGCTGCCCTGATCACTCTAGCGCCAGTTTCAGCGCGGCGGCGACATGCGCGGCGGACGGGTTGATGAACAGGTGCCCGTCGGCCTCGAATACCGGGTCATCCAGATGCTTTGGAAAGGCCAGCGGCAGCTCGGTACAGGCCAGCAGGATGGCGGTTCCGGGACGGGCATGTTTGTTGCAAAAGGCCAGCAACCTTGCCCGGGCCGCATCAGAGGCACCACCGTAGAAATCACTGTCGATCATGGCCTGCATCTCGGAAATCTCGGGGTCGGGCAGCCGCGCATTCGCGGTGATGCCCTCGGCCGCCAGACGATCCGCATAGTTGGTGGCCTGCATCGTCACGGTTGTTCCCAGCACCAATGCGTTTGTCACGCCTGTGCTGGCCGTGGCCTCTGCCGTTGCATCGAAAATGCTGAGGATGGGCATGGAAACACCCTGTCTGATCGCGTGCAGCCGCGCGTGCGGGGTGTTGGACGCTATGATGCCAAAATCGCAGCCTGCGCGCTCCAGCGTCAGCAGCGCGTCGCGAAACACCGCATCAAACGCCGCCCAGCTGGCTTCGTCCCCCGCGACACCCCGCAGGGCGCGGGTCTTGGCCTGTGTGACAGATTCGATGGTTATGGCAGGGATCGGCAGGGGCGCGCCGTGGCCGCGCGCCGCAAAGTGACGCCCGGCACCTTCGGCAATGGCCCTGTAATAGTCCACGGTCGAGGCCCAGCCCACACCGCCCAGAATTCCGATCTTCTTCATGCGCGCCATCCAGTCCGCCAGTTCCATCTGACCAGCAGACTGGACGTTTCAGGGCTTAATGACCAGTGGCGATCAGGCCGCCAGTTCTGTTACCGCCTTTTTGGCGCTTTCCAGCGCGGCTTCGGGGTTCACCGCCATCTGATCCGCGGCGATGATCGCTACATCATGGATGCCGATAAAGCCCAGAACGTGACGCACATAGTTGGTGGCAAAGTCGATCTCGGATCCGACAGCGGTACCGCCCGACGCGATTGCCAGAATGGCGCGTTTACCCTCCAGCAACCCTTTTGGGCCGTTCTCCGAATAGGAAAAGGTCAGGCCCGCGCGGGCGACCAGGTCGATCCAGGCCTTGAATGCAGCGGGGACCGAGAAGTTGTAGATCGGCAGGCCGATAACGATGGTATCAGCCTCTTGCAATTCGGTCACCAGCGCGTCCGAAAGGGCCAGCCGGTCGCGTTGCAGGTCGTCGCGCTGCTCGGCCGGAGTAAAGTTGGCGGCGATCCAGTCTTCGGTCAGCAGGGGCAGGGGGGTGGCCAGATCTCGGCGGACGATGCGGGTGGCACCCAACTGCCGGACAATGCGGTCAGACAGGTCGCGGGTGGTCGAACCCGCGCGGCGGGCAGAGGCGTCTATATGCAGGATGGTTTTAGCCATTTTTCGGGTCCTTTAGGTCAGGGAAATCTTGTTCTGATCCCAATATGGCTGTTGCGTTTGCGAACAAAACTCGGATACATCAACAGCTATTGTTAGAAATTGCACAGAGCGGTGTGACGATGGACAATTGGGATGAGGTGCGGACCGCCTATCAGGTGGCGCGCATGGGAACCGTCAGCGGCGCGGCCGAGGTTCTGGGCGTGCACCACGCCACAGTGATCCGCCACATCGACGCGATCGAGGCCCGGTTGGGTGTCAAACTGTTCCAGCGCCACGCGCGGGGATATACCCCGACCGAAGCGGGCGACGATTTGCTGCGCGTGGCGCAGGCCACAGAAGACCAGTTCAACCAGCTTGTCGGCCGGATGAAGGGGCGCGGTGACGATGTATCGGGTGAACTGGTGGTGACGTCGCTGGGCTCCATCGCGCCTTTGGTGGTGCCGACGCTGACCGAGTTTCAAAAGATGCACCCCGAGCTGATCGTGCGCTACCTGACCGGAGACCGCCTGTTCCGGCTGGAATATGGCGAGGCGCATGTTGCAATCCGTGCGGGATCGGCCCCGGATCAGCCCGACAACGTTGTGCAACCTTTCCGGCAGGAAGAAGTCGGCCTCTATGCCAGTACTTCGTATATCGAACGGCACGGCAAACCTTCGGGCATCGAGGATTTCGGAAACCACCACTTCGTCAGCTCTGACGATGAAAGCAGCCGTGCGCCGTTCACCCGGTGGCTGCGCAACACGGTATCCGCCGACCGCATCACCTTTCGCTGCACCAACAATTTCTGTATGCGCGAGGCCGTTCTGGCCGGGGCCGGTATCGGCTTTATGGCCCGTTGGGAGGCCGCCCGTCATGACACTCTGGTCGAAGTGATCGACCCGCTTCCGGAATGGTTCGGCAACCTGTGGCTGGTGACCCATGTGGACCTGCACCGAACGACCAAGGTGCAAGCGTTCCTGAGTTTTCTGAAAGAAGCCTCCAAAGGCTGGTGTCCATGAACCCGCAGATGCGTGGCCATCTAGCCATGCTGGCCTTTTCGGCCCTTGTCGCAGGCAGCTTCTCGCTGGGGTCGATGATTGCCAACGAAATTGCTCCGGCGGCCTTGAATGCGGTGCGCTTTGCCATTGCGGCTGTGGTGATTGGTGTGGCGGCACTGGCGACAACCGGTCTGCCCCGCAGTGCCGCACAGGCGCCCTGGCGGTATCTGGTGCTGGGCGGGTTGTTCGCCACCTATTTTGTCCTGATGTTTTACGGGCTGCAAACCGCCCCGCCGGTCAGCGCTGCCGCGGTTTTCACCCTGACCCCCGTTGTCTCGGCCATTGCGGGCTGGGTCCTGCTGCGCCAGATCACCACGCCGCGCATGGCAATGGCCCTGACCATCGGTGCGATTGGGGCGCTATGGGTGATCTTTCGGGCCGACTGGCAGATGTTCCGCGCCTTCCAGATCGGCGAGGGCGAGATCATCTATTTCTGGGGATGCGTCGCGCACGCGACTTACACCCCCATGATCCGCAGACTGAACCGCGGAGAACCTGCCCTCGTGTTCACGTTCGGTACGCTGGTTGCCGGGTGCCTGTTATTGGTCCTGTTCGGCTGGTCTGACCTGAAAGCGACCGATTGGGCAGCCCTTCCCGCCATTGTCTGGATCGGGTTGTTCTATATCTCATTCTTCGCAACGGCGGCCAGTTTCGTCCTGGTGCAGTTCTCCTCGCTCCGGCTGCCGTCGGCCAAGGTCATGGCCTATACCTATCTGGTGCCAAGCTGGGTGATCCTGTGGGAAATCGCGCTGGGCAAACCAGTCCCGACGGGATTGATCCTGGGCGGTGTGGCGCTGACGGTCATTGCGCTGCTGATGCTGCTGAAAGAAGAGGCCCCGCGCTCCATTCCCCAACGCCGGGCAGCTGAGTAACGCCGCTCCCGGTCTGAAACCGGTACAGATTGCCCACGAATTCCAAAAGCAGAATCTGTTGAGCCAGATCAAGGCAGGCCCTTGGTCTCAGGACTACCTTGGAAGGCGGACAAAAGGAGGAGATTATGTTCAAACATATCATGCTGCCGATTGACCGCCACCTGCCGCCCGAGGTTCGCAAGGCCGCAGATGTCGCCGCGCAGGTGGCAAAATGGCAAGGCGCCAAGATCACTCTGGTCAGTGTCAGCGGGGCCCATATGGGTGCATCCTCGGAAACCGAGGCCGAGATAGACAAGCAACTGGCCGACTTCACCGAACAGCTTGTATCAGAAGGCGCGGGCGAGGTCGCGGTGCGCAAGATACACTCGGTTGATGTTGCTGCCGAAGTGGACAGCGACCTGACCCGCGCGGCGGAAGAGATTGGTGCAGACCTGATCATCGTGGGCACCCACGCGCCCCGGATCACCGACTACATCTTTTCCAGCCACGCCGGATATCTGGCCAAACATGCCAGCATGTCGGTTTTCGTCGTGCGCTAGGCCTCATCCGAGATCGGAAGCTCGACTTCCAGAAACCGTTCGAACGCATCCAGGTTGATGGGTTCGAACTGGCCGAACCCCTGCATCCAGACCGAAGCAGTGCGCAACGCGTCGGGTTCCAGCTTGCACCACTTCACCCGGCCGCGCTTTTCCTGTGATATCAGCCCGGCTTTAGTCAGGATGACCAGATGTTTCGAGATCGCCGCCAGCGACATCTCGAACGGCTCGGCGACATCCGTCACGGCCATATCGTCCTCCAGCAGCATCGCCAGAATGGCGCGGCGGGTGGGGTCGGCAAGGGCCGCGAACACGGTGTCGAGATCGTTGGACATAGGTCTTTCCTAATGGGCGAGAACCCGTTTGACAATTTACCCTATCACGTCACTGTGCAGCGGTGATGCGCAAGGGGGGCGGCTATGGCGCTGAAATACTGGCTGGTGATCTGCGTCCTTGGCATCGGGTGGGGCATGTCTTTCATGTTCAACGCCATATTGCTGCGCGAACTTGGGCCGCTATCCGTATCGTTGGGACGGGTTGCATTTGGGGCTCTGGGCTGTTGGATCTATGTGATTGCCGCCCGTATGCCGGTTCACCTGACACTCGGGCGCGCCATTGGACTGCTGGGGTTCGGGGCGCTCAGCTATGCCGCTCCATTTGCGTTCTATGCGCTTGGGCAGCAGCATATCGCATCCGGCGTGGCAGGGATCGTGAATGCGACAACACCGGCCTTTGCCGTCATCGTTTCGCATTTCTGGCCCGGAAGCGAGCGTGCGACGCTGTTGAAATCCCTTGGCGTCGTGTGCGGCTTCATTGGGATTGTCGTGTTGTCCGTCCCGATTTTGCACAATGGCGAAACATCTCAGTTCTGGGCGGTTCTGCTGACCCTGTGCGCACCCATATGTTACGCGTTTTCTGTCAACATTGCGCGGGCTTTCCGCGACATGCAGCCGGTGGTGCTGGTCGCCCTGGCACTGACAGGGGCGGCCTTGGCAATTTTACCCTTGGCACTTTGGCGTGAAGGCTTGCCGATGATCGAGCGCACTGAAACATGGCTTTCGTTGTTGATGATCGGATTTGTGCTGACCTCGGCCGCTTTCATTGCCTTCTACTGGTTGCTGCCCAGAGTCGGGCCAACCAACATTTCGACTGTCACGCTGATCGCACCGGTTTCCGCCCTGATACTTGGAACCTGGGTTCTGGGAGAAACTCTGCAACCCGAACATTTGATGGGCATGGCGGCGATTTTTGCCGGGCTCTTGCTGATCGATGGACGCCTTGTTCGACGCCTGTGGCCGCAGCTAGCGCGCAAAGATCAACCAAAAGGTTGAATATGGGTTTTGGGGCGATTACTGCCGCTCAGGCCAAAGGCAGGCAATTCGATCGGGCGAGCAAGCCAAAAATAACTGTTTAAAAACAATTTTTTAGCCTGCGTCATTTCACACCATCAACGCCGTTGACTCTGCGCCTTTCGCGCCTTAGCACCATGCGCAAGACAGCGCGAGGATTCCGTCCGTGACCGATGACGACCAAAAGCAGCGTATGGCGCAGCTTGAGGCCAAGATCGAGGCGGCGAAAAAGGCCAGAAAACCGGCTGCCCGCGCTGACAGTGACATATCCGGGGGCGAGCTTGCCTGGAGGATGGTCATCGAAATGGTTTCCGGTCTTGGGATCGGATTTGGCATCGGATACGGGCTGGACAGCCTGCTCGGGACGATCCCGATCTTTCTGGTGCTGTTCACATTGCTGGGCCTTGTCGCGGGCGTGAAGGTTATGCTCCGCAGCGCGCAAGAGGTTCAAGATAAACAAGCGGCCGATATGCAGGCCGAAAAGGACGAGAGGGACTGAACGTGGCAAGCGAGACCACCGCAGCACACGGCGCCGAAGGCGCAGACCACGCAGCAGAAGCCAGCAGCCTGGTGTTTCACCCGATGGACCAGTTCATCGTCAAGCCGCTGTTCGGTGGCGAGATTGCCTGGTACACGCCCACCAACGTGACCCTGTGGCTGTTCCTGGCCATCGTGGCGATCTTTGGCCTGCTGGTTCTCAGCACGTCAAAGCGCGCCATCGTCCCGACCCGGATGCAGTCGATTGCGGAACTGGCCTATGGCTTCATCTACAAGATGCTGGAAGACATCTGCGGCAAGGACGGCGTCAAGTTCTTCCCCTATGTCATGACCCTGTTCATGTTCATTGTGACCGCGAACTTCCTGGGTCTGATCCCAACCTCGTTCACCACCACATCGCATTTCGCCGTGACAATCCCGCTGGCGCTGGCCGTGTTCCTGACCGTGACCATTCTGGGTTTCGTCAAGAACGGTGCCGCGTTCCTGGGCCTGTTCTGGGTCTCCAGCGCGCCGCTGGCGCTGCGCCCGATCCTGGCGATCATCGAGCTGATCTCGTACTTCGTACGCCCCGTCAGCCACTCCATTCGTCTTGCCGGTAACGTCATGGCAGGCCACGCGGTGATCAAGGTGTTTGCAGGCTTTGCCGCAATTTCCCTGATTTCGCCTGTGTCAGTTCTGGCGATCACCGCAATGTATGGTCTCGAGGTCCTTGTGGCCTTCATTCAGGCCTACGTATTCACCATTCTGACCTGTGTTTATCTGAAAGATGCGCTGCATCCTTCGCACTAAGGTCCGATAACCCAACATCGAAACTTCCAATTCGTAAGGAGAAACATCATGGAAGGCGATCTCGCACACATCGGCGCAGGCCTGGCAGCAATCGGTTCCGGCGCAGCCGCAATCGGGGTGGGCAACGTTGCAGGCAACTTCCTGGCCGGCGCCCTGCGCAACCCTTCGGCGGCTGCTTCGCAGACCGCAACCCTGTTCATCGGTATCGCATTCGCAGAAGCCCTGGGGATCTTCGCATTCCTGGTCTCGCTGCTGCTGATGTTCGCCGTCTAATCTGCGGAACCTGATCCTTACGCGCAGGTGGGTCCAAGCCATAGCGGCCCACCTGTTGTAAAGACAACGTTCCGACGGAGGACATCATGGCGACTGAACCCATTAGCGAAGAAGTAGTTGGCGCGTGCGTCGACTCGCATGGCTCTGCCATCGGGATGCCGCAGCTCTGCTTCGATTGGTTCCCCAACCAGATTTTCTGGCTGGTCATTACGCTGGTCGTCATCTTTCTGGTCCTGTCTCGCGTGGCTCTGCCCCGCATCGCGGCGATCCTGGCCGAGCGCCGGGGGACCATTACAAATGACCTGGCTGCGGCCGAAGATCTGAAGGCCAAAGCGGTCGAGGCCGAAGAGGCCTATAACAAGGCGCTGGCCGATGCCCGTGCCGAAGCGCAGCGTATCGCGGCCGAAGCCCGTGCTGAAATCCAGGCTGGTCTGGATGACGCGATTGCCAGGGCGGATGCGGAAATCGCTGCAAAGGCGGCTGAATCGGAAAAGGCAATTGCCGAAATCCGTGCCGGTGCGCTGGAAAGCATTCAAGTGGTCGCCAAGGATACGGCGGCTGAACTGGTCACCGCGCTGGGCGGCGAGGCGGATGCCAAAGCCATCGACAGTGCCATTGACACGCAGATGAAAGGATAAGTGACATGCGGAACACTCTTGCCCTTATCCTGACCGTTGGTGCCGCCAGCCCCGCGCTGGCTGCAAGCGGCCCGTTCTTCTCGCTTGGCAACACCGACTTTGTGGTCCTTCTGGGCTTCATCGTTTTCATCGCGGTCCTGTTCTACTTCAAGGTGCCGGGCATGATCGGCGGTGCGCTGGACAACCGTGCCGAAGGCATCAAGGCCGAGCTGGACGAAGCCCGCGCCCTGCATGAAGAAGCACGCAGCCTGCTGGCCTCGTACGAGCGCAAGCAGCGTGAAGTGCAGGCACAGGCTGATGCGATTGTCGAGGCGGCCAAACAGGACGCGGCTCTGGCTGCGGACCAGGCGAAGGTCGATCTCGAAAAGTCGATCGAACGCCGTCTGGCTGCTGCGCAGGACCAGATTGCCTCGGCCGAAGCCTCGGCTGTAAAAGACGTGCGCGATCAGGCCGTTTCGGTTGCGATTGCCGCTGCCGGCTCGGTTCTGGCCAAGCAGATGACAGCCGCGCAGGCGAACAAGCTGATCGAGGTCTCGATCGCAGATGTGGGCGCCAAGCTGCACTGACGGGGACACCGACAGGTAAAAAACGCAGATGACCCGAGAGCATTGCGCTGTCGGGTCTTTTGTTTTGGGGGCGGGGCTGATTGTATTGACCGGAACATCACTCGGATTCTGTACCCGTCTTTGGGTCGGAATGTCCCGCTCGGGGCCGACGGGTGCAAAAAGAACAGGGAAAGACGGGCCGTGGCAGGCGAAAACGTTTCGATGAATATTGTTGGGGTGGTCAGAAACGGCGGGGCCGCGCTGATCGAAAGCATCAACAGGATCGAAGACCTGACCACCCGCTTGCACCGCTATTCCGTGACCATTGCGACAAACGACAACACTGATCGCACAGATCGGGTTCTGTCCGAATTCGCGCGCCGCGACCCGAATGTGGACCTTGTCCGCATGGATGGTCTGGCCTCCAGACTGCCGGGCCGGGTCGAGCGGATCACGGCGGCCAGAAACGCTGTCCTCAACAGGCTGGAAGAACGCGACAGCGGTCACGACCTGACATTGGTGCTTGATCTGAACGGGCCGAATGTCTGTCTGGACGCTCAGACGGTTCTGACGGCCGCACAACGTTCCGTACCACGCTGGGAAGGTGTCTTTGCCAATTCCAAACCGGCCTATTACGATATCTATGCCCTGCGCTGCGCAGGCTGGTGCGACGAAGACGTCTGGCAAAGAATTCGGACAACGCGCAAGCCCCTGTTCGGGCGCCGCAAATGGCGGAAAGTTCTGCTGAAATCAGCGGTTTTCGACCGCCAGTATCACATTCCGTCCGATATGCCCCTGATACCGGTCGATAGCGCCTTTGGCGGCGCAGGATTGTACAAGACCCGCGCCTTGCGTGGCCTGCGCTATTCCTGCCGGGATGAAAAAGGCGACCTCGTGTGCGAACATGTGATGCTGCACAAACACCTCAGGGACCGGGGCGCGCGGCTGTTCATCGACCCGGCCCTGACAACCATCGCCCCGAATGACGATCTGGGCGAAGGCAGCGGCGCACCTTTCCCGTCACACCTGATCCAGCCCGAGACCGGGGCCGCCTGATCCCTGAGGGCACTTGGAAAGCGCTAGGCCTGACGGGTTTCGTGCTGCAACCTTTGCTGCGCAACAGCCTCGTTCCGCTCGGCCTTCTGCTGATCGATCATGCAGCGTTCGACAAAACTCAGATGCGTTTCGACGGCCTGACGTGCGGCTGCCGGATCGCGGGCCTGAAGGGCCGCGTTGATAGTGCTGTGCTGGTCCAGAATGGCCTCGCGGGTCGCGCGCTGCCGGAACATTGTCCGTCGGTTATAGAACACACCCTGCACCAGCAGGTCATACATTGACCGCATCATATGCAGCATTACCACATTGTGGCTGGCTTCGATGATGGCCATGTGAAACTCGGCATCCAGCTGCGCCTCTTGGTCCGCGGCGTTCCGGTCATGGGCCGCCCGCATCTTGTCATAGATCGCCTGAACAACCTTCAGGTCGCTCTCTGATCCCAGCCGCGCGGCCCGTTCTGCCGCCAGCCCCTCCATGTCGCGGCGAAAGGACAGGTAATCGAATACGGCCTCGTCATGGCTGCTGAATAACCGGATCAGCGCTGGCGAAAAGGCTGACCCCAAAACCTCGGCCACATAGATCCCGGACCCGGCTTTTGTTGTCAGCAACCCCTGTTCCTGAAGCTCGGACACCGCATCGCGCAGGGACGGGCGCGACACGCCCATTCGTTCGGCCAACTCACGCTCTGGCGGCAGACGCTCACCGGGGCGCAGGATGCCGCGCAGGATCAACAGCTCGATCTGGCGAACGACCGCAAGTGACAGTTTTTCCGTCTGAACTTTCTGAAATGGCATGGTCCGTTCCGAAATTGGTCAACTCATTTGACCATGGACAGGGGGGCTGTTCAAGAATACCCGGTCACATCCGCTGAAATATTAGGTCAGAAGTGTTGACTTTAATTTGAGAAAGCATAGGCTGCGCCGAAATGAGATCGGAGGAGCCTCATGTCCCATCACCCTTTGTTTGCCACCCGGGCTTCCCGGATGAAGGCGTCAGAAATCCGCGAGCTGCTGAAACTGCTCGATCAGCCCGGTATCATTTCCTTTGCAGGTGGCATTCCGGACCCCGCGCTTTTCCCGGCTGAAGCTTTCGCTCAGGCGTTTCAGCAGGCATTGGGGCCGGACATGCAGGCGCAGGCGCTGCAATATTCGGTCAGCGAAGGCTATGCCCCCCTGCGCCGGTGGCTGGTGCAGCACATGCGCGAAATCGGGGTGGAATGTGACATGGACAACGTCCTGATCACCTCGGGCTCGCAGCAGGCGCTGGATTATCTGGGCAAGCTGTTCCTGTCCCCCGGCGACACGGCTTTGGTCGGGTGGCCCACCTATCTGGGCGCGCTTGCCGCGTTCAACGCGTATGAGCCGCGCTTTGACCGGCTCAATGGCAACAAGGGGGCCGATGAATTCAGGGTTGCGGCAGGGGATGGCGCTGTGAAATTCGCCTATCTGTCGCCCGATTTTGCCAATCCGACAGGCGAAACCCTGACCCGCCCGGGTCGTGAGGCATTGCTGGACCTGACCGACGAACTGGACTGCGCGTTGATCGAAGACGGCGCCTATCAGGCACTGCGCTATGACGGCGATCCGATCCCGCCAATCCTGGCTCTGGAACAGGAGCGCAAGGGATCGATCGAAAACTGCCGGACGATATACTGTGGCAGCTTCTCGAAAACCCTGTCACCGGGTCTGCGCATGGGGTGGGTTGTTGCGGCCAAGCCGATCATCTCGCAGATGGTTCTGCTGAAACAGGCGGCGGATCTGCATTCGGCGACCATCAACCAGATGGCCGTGCATCAGGTGGCGGAAGCGTGCTTTGACACCCATATCCCGAAAGTGCGCGACACTTACCGCGCGCGCCGTGATGCGATGCTGGGTGCGCTGCAACAGCACATGCCCGACGGGGTGGCTTGGACGCGCCCCGAAGGCGGCATGTTCGTCTGGGTGACACTCCCCGCCGGGATCAGTGGGTCTGACCTGCTGGCGCATGCGCTGGATACGGTGAAAGTGGCTTTTGTGCCGGGGCAGGCGTTTTTCCCAGACGGCAGCGGGGCAAACACGATCCGGCTCAGCTTCTCGAACTCGGACGAGGCGACGATCCGCGAAGGTATCCGCCGGTTAGGCGAAGTTCTGCGCGCCTGACGTCCAGAAAGGTTCTGTTAACCAAATTGCTGCAACTCTGCGGCATGATCCGGTTTCTCGCTCCGCTCCTGCTGGCCGCCTGCGCCGCCGGGACCCCGCATTTCCGCGACGTTCCGGCCACCCGCGTGGCGGTGAACGGTAGTGTGTTCGACGTGCGCGTGCGCGGCGATCTGGCCGAGGCGGTGCGGATCAACGCGCAATACGCCCCGCGGCTTGGCCCTGTTCGGGATCGCGCCGCGCTGGCCATGGCGCAGGTTTCAGGCTGCCCGATCCTCGACGTGCTGGGTGACGCGGCTGTCACGGTTGGTGTACTGGGGTGTGACCGCGAGGCGGGGGAACGGCTGTTGCTGACCGCTGTCTCGACGCCCCGGTATGAATGTATCGACTATGGTATCTATGAAAATGTCGGGGGCGACAGCGGCTATCAGGTCTTCGAATGCAGCCCATACTGACATACGCGTGTTCCTGCGCATTTCGGCAAGATGTTGTGGATAACTTGCACTGATCTCCCATATCCTGCGCAACTGCGTTGACTCGGACCCCATCCCTTGCGCAGACTTTCAATTCATAGGAATCACGGGACACGCGGCCATTGCGTTTCAGCAAGCTCAAACTGACCGGCTTCAAAAGCTTTGTTGATCCGACCGATCTGATCATCGCGGACGGGTTGACCGGTGTGGTGGGTCCGAACGGCTGTGGCAAGTCCAACCTTCTGGAAGCCTTGCGCTGGGTGATGGGGGAAAACCGCCCCAAATCCATGCGCGGCGGCGCGATGGAGGATGTGATCTTTGCCGGTGCCGCCACACGGCCCGCCCGCAATTTCGCCGAAGTTGTCCTGACCATGGACAATTCCGAACGTCTGGCACCCGCGGGGTTCAATGACACCGACCAGCTTGAAATCGTGCGCCGGATCACCCGCGATGTCGGCAGCGCCTACAAGACCAACGGCAAGGATGTGCGCGCGCGCGATGTGCAGATGCTGTTCGCGGATGCCTCGACCGGTGCCCATTCCCCCGCGCTTGTGGGGCAGAACCGCATCGCCGAGCTGATCAGCGCCAAACCCCGCGCCCGCCGCCGCATCCTGGAAGAGGCCGCCGGGATCTCGGGGCTCTATCAACGTCGGCATGAGGCCGAGCTGAAGCTGAAAGCGACCGAGGCCAACCTGACCCGCGTCGATGACGTGCTCGAGCAGTTGGGCGGGCAGCTTGCGCAACTGGCCCGTCAGGCCCGTCAGGCCGCACGCTATCGCGAAATCGGCGAACAGCTGCGTCAGGCCGAGGGGATGCTGCTCTATCGCCGCTGGAAAGAGGCCGACATGGCCCGCCAGCAGGCTGAAGACAAGCTGCGAGCCCGGATTTCCGAGGCCTCCCGCGCCGAGGCCGAAGCCCGCGCCGCAGCAGCAAAAAGGGCCGGGATCGAAGAAACCCTGCCCCCTCTGCGCGAGGAAGAGGCCATCGCCGCGGCTGTCCTGCAACGCCAGCAGGTGCAGCGCGATCAACTGACCGATCAGGAAACCCGCGCGCGCCAGACCATTGAAACACTGACCAGCCGCATTCATCAACTCGGCAAGGATATCGACCGGGAAACCGGCCTGAACCGCGATGCGGGCCAGATGATCGAACGGCTGGAATGGGAAGCCCGTGAACTGGCCAAGGCTGCCGAAGGGCATGACGCGAAGGTGGCGGAAGCCGCAGAAATTGCCCGCGAAGCCGCGTCGATCCTTCAGGACCGCGAAGACCACCTGTCGCAGCAGACCGAAGATATGGCGCGTCTGGTCGCCCGTCACCAGTCGGCGCAGCGTCTGGTCGAAGACAGCCGCAAGACGCTGGCACGCTCTGAGGGCGAAGAAGAAAAAGCCCGCCTGGCCGTGGATGAGGCCAGAACAGCCCTGACCCGTGCCAGCGTGGCGTTTGAAACTTCGCAGGAAAGCGAGGAAGAAGCCCGCGAAGCCGCCGAGGCCGCCGAAGAGGCGCTGGCCGCCGCAGATGAGTTGCGCAATGAAACGCAGGCCCGCGAAGCCGAGGCACGCGCGCAACGGTCCGAGGCCGAAGGCGAATTGGGTGCAATCCGCGCCGAAACAACCGCGCTTGCCAAGCTGGTGGAACGCGACACGGCCGAAGGCGGGCAGGTGATGGACCTGCTGCGCGTGGAACCGGGTTTTGAGAAGGCGCTGGGAGCAGCCTTGGCCGATGACCTCCGTGCGCCGCTGGTTGAAGGTGACGGCCCGTCCGGCTGGGTTCAGGTGGCAGGCTATGACAGCGATCAACCCTTGCCCGATGGGGTCGACCCGCTGGCGCTGCACGTGTCAGGGCCGGACAGGCTCAGCCGTCGCATCGCGCAGATCGGGCTGGTCGATGCGGATCAGGGCGCGCGGTTGCAGGCGTCGTTGAAGCCGGGCCAGCGTCTTGTGTCGCGCTCGGGCGACCTGTGGCGCTGGGACGGGTTCCGCGCCTGGGCCGAGGATGCGCCAAGCGCGGCGGCGCTGCGTCTGGAACAGCTCAACAAGCTTGAGGCGCTGAAACAGGAACTGGCCCGCATCGAGGCGCAGGCCGACGGTGCCCGCGCCGCGCATGAAACCCTGTCGCGGCAACTGGCGGACGTGACCGAGGCCGACCGACGCGCGCGCGAAGCCCGCCGTACCGCCGATCAGCGCATGGCCGAAACCGCACGCCAGCTCAGCCGCGCCGAGGCCGATCGCAACCTCGCGCAGGGCAAGCTGGAAACCCTGGCCCTCGCCGTAGACCGTCACAAGGAAGACGCCATGTCCGCCCGCGTGCAACTGCGCGAGGCCGAGGCGGCGCTGAACGACCTGGGTGATCTTGCCAGCGCCCGCGCCGAGGTTGAAGACATCAAGCAGACGGTCGAGGCAGCGCGGATCACCATGCTGACCCACCGCTCGACCCATGATGAGCTGCGCCGTGAAGGCGACGCCCGCACCCGACGCACGCAGGAGGTCACCAAGGACCTGAGCGGCTGGCGGCACCGTCTGGAAACGGCCGAGAAACGGATTTCGGAACTGGCCGAGCGCAAGGAAAGTTCGGAAGAGGAACTGACCGAGGCTATGGCCGTCCCCGGCGAAATCGCCGAGGCGCGGGAAGAGCTGAACGAGTTGATCGAAGCCGCCGAAGCCCGGCGGGCCGATGCCGCTGACAAGCTGGCCGAAGCAGAAACACAGTTGCGCGAAGTGGTGACGGCCGAGCGTGAGGCCGAACGCCTGGCCTCAGAAGCCCGCGAAAACCGCGCCGCAGCCGAGGCGCGCAGTGAAGCGGCAAAGGAAAGCGTGCTTGCGGCAGCAGAACGGATTGCCGAAGACCAGCAACTGACCCCGAACCAGTTGCTGAACCAGCTGGACGTCAACCCCGACCAGATGCCCGCCGCGGATGCTCTGGAAGCCGAAGTGAACCGCCACAAACGCCAGCGTGACGCCATGGGCGCGGTGAACCTGCGGGCCGAGGAAGACAGCAAGGACGTTCAGGAAGAATTTGACACGCTCAGCAGTGAAAAGGCCGATCTGGAAGAGGCGATCAAAGCTCTGCGCAGTGGCATCTCCAGCCTCAACCGCGAAGGGCGCGAGCGTCTGTTGACCGCGTTTGAACAGGTGAACTCGAACTTCGCGATGCTGTTCAAGCATCTCTTTGGTGGGGGCGAGGCCAATCTGGTCATGGTCGAAAGCGATGACCCGCTGGATGCGGGGCTGGAAATCATGTGTCAGCCGCCGGGCAAGAAACTCTCGACCCTCAGCCTGCTGTCGGGCGGCGAACAGACCCTGACCGCGACCGCGCTGATCTTTGGCGTTTTCCTGGCCAACCCGGCCCCGATCTGTGTGCTGGACGAAGTCGACGCGCCGCTGGACGATGCCAACGTCACCCGCTTTTGTGACCTGCTGGACGAGATGTGCCGCCAGACCGACACCCGTTTCCTGATCATCACCCACCACGCGGTGACCATGGCGCGCATGGATCGTCTGTTCGGCGTCACCATGCAGGAACAGGGCGTCAGCCAGCTGGTTTCGGTCGATCTGAAGAAGGCCGAGCAGATGGTGGCCTGACCGCTCACCGCAACGTTATGATGATTGCAGGCATAACGCGCTACCTTGGCCTCATGACGCGTTTCCTGATCTCCGCCCTCATCGCCGCCACCCCGGTTGTCGCCGCCGACTGGCCTGTCAAACCCGGCGATGTCCCGCTGACAGTGGCCGAGCTTGACGCCCTCGCAGGCCAGACGCTGACCTTTTACGATGATGGTCAGGCCAAGTTTTCGGCCGGTGGGGCCTATTCCTATACCTACGCGGGAGGAGATTCCGCCTTTGGAACCTACGCCATCGCCGATGACGGTTCCGTCTGCATTGCGTACCGCAACGGGTTCAGCCGCTGCGACCTGTATGTCCGCAGCGGCGAGCGGCTGATCCTGATCGATCAGAAAGGGGATCGATACCCGGTGCGGCCCGAATAAGGAAGTCAGCAGTTCAGGACGGTCACTTTGGCAATGGACCAACCCGTGCAGCGTACTGAACCCGCGGCAGGTGCCAAAGGCTACGCCAGGAACATTAGCCCAAAAATGCACGCCCGAAGATAGGCCAGAACCAAACTGTGGGCACCTCGACACAGCGCGCTGGCGCAAAGCAGGGTAAGTCGTGCCAAAACCGCCGCCGCGGTTGACGAGCCACGCACCGCTTCGTTAGTGCAGCAGCGACCCCGTTTCGGCTTAGGGCAAGAGGTGCTGTTTTGGAATTTCAAGTTGCAAGTTTCTGGTTTGGTTCGCCGTTATCTTGCGTTGAAAGAGTATGCATTCAGTCCTTTCTGGATCATGGCTATGTCTTCCACCTGTACGTGCTGGATATGAACATGGATGTTCCCGAAGGCGTCGTTGTTCATGATGCCCGCGAAATCTATACAGATGAAACCACCGAAAACCTGACCGGTGGCCGACGACGGATGGCGGTCTATTCAGACATCTTCCGTATCCACATGCTGCAAAAAACCGACTATGTGTGGGTTGATCTGGATATCTACTGCATCCGGCCGCTGGATGTTCCACCGGACTATCTGTTTGGTGTCGTCTGGCGCAATAAGGCGATGAACAATTGTGTATTGCGTCTTCCCAAAAATTCTCTGGCACTGAAGCTGATCCTGAATTTCCTTGAGTCAGAAGTCCCGATCCCGTTTTGGTTGGGCAGTGATCACATTGAAAAACTGGTCAAACGCTATGAGGCGGGCGAGACACTCACGCTCTATGACCTTCCGTGGACGACAACCGGCCCAAGCGTGACCCGCTGGGCGCTGGGGGTCACCGGTGAAATCGACCGAGGCCAGCATTGGCATTTGTATTGGCCGCGTCGCGGGTTTCTGGACCCGGTCGAGAACATTGAAGACTACGAACCCGATTGGGCCCGGTTTCACCACTTCCAGGGCGAAACCCGCAGTGGTATTCGCAGCAAATTCGGCGGTATTCCTCCAAAGGGAAGTTACATTGATATTGTCTGTCAAAGACATGGAATTGACCCCAAGAAATATCCGGTCACATAATCAGCGGCGACGGTGCCGATATCGTCAAATAATCTTGGGGGTTCGCGTCATACCACAGAAGTGCGGGCCGCTGGCTCAGAGTTTTTCCAGCAACTCCATCGTTGGCCACGCATCCGCAGGCAGGCCCAAACGGTTCTGTTCGGCCTGCGTTGCATCCCGCGTTCCGGCGCCCAGAATCCCGTCGATCTTGCCCACATCATATCCTTTGGCCTGAAGCTTGGTCTGCAACTGTTTCATCTGTGCGCCATTCAGGCCCTGCGCGGGATTGCCCGCATCATAGATCTGGCCGCCCTCAAGCCGTGTTCCGAAATAAGCGGCGGTCAGAACATAGACAAAGCTCTGGTTCCATTCGAAATAGACGTCGAAATTGGGGTAGGCCAGAAAGGCAGGCCCGTTGCGCCCCTGTGGCAGGATCAGCGAGGCGGGCAGGTTGGCCAAGGACCCGCCGCGCGCCTGAACGCCCATCGCCTGCCATTCCGCCACCGAACGCGGTTTGCCGGGGCCGGACAGGGACCAGTCCATCTGCGCGGGCACGGTGACCTCCTGCAACCAAGGCTCACCCGCGCGCCATCCTAGATGAGACAGCATTCTGGCCCCCGACATCAGCGCATCAGGGGCCGAGCTCTTCAGGCGGACATGCCCGTCACCGTCACCATCGACGCCGTTTTCCAGTATGTCACGCGGCAGCATCTGCACCATGCCGATCTCTCCGGCCCAAGCCCCGGTGGTGCGGGCCGGGTCGAAATCACCGTTCTGATACAGCTCGATGGCGGCGAAGATCTGCGGTCGGAACAGCTCCGGGCGGCGGCAGTCATGGGCCAGCGTCACCAAGGCGTTGCGGGTGTTGAAGTCGCCTTGAAACGATCCGTAATCGGTTTCAAATGCCCAGAAGGCCAGCAGCACCCCGCGGGAAACGCCATATTCCCGCTCGATCCGATCAAAGACCGCATCGTATTTGCGCGACATCGCTTGCCCGCGCTCGATCCGGTTTTGAGAAATCAGACGACGAGAAAATTCAACAAAGGGCTTCTGAAAAACGCCCTGCGCCCGGTCGGCCTTCAGCACGGCGCTGTCCTGCTGCACCCCGTCAAAGAACCCGTTCACTGCTGATTTGTCCAAACCTTGCTGCACGGCCTCGGCCTTCAGCCCTTTGACAAAGGAATTAAAACCACCGCCACATTGCGCCAGCGCAGGTGAGGTGAACAGGGCAGCGGCGATCAGGCCAGAGAGTATACGCATGAAAAGGTCCGTCAGAATATCAGTTTGGCCCCAACCCACACTGACACGAGCCCAAGCGCAAGCCCCCAAACCCGCCAGAGCATGTCACATGCGCGAAAAACTTCTGATGCACCGATCTCGCGCGGGGCGTCGCCATTGACCCAGGCTAGGTCGCGCACCTGCCCGTCATAGCTGCGCGGCCCAGCCAGCGCGACATTCAGGGCGCGGGCCATGGCGGCCTCGGGCCAGCCAGCGTTGGGTGAGATATGGCGTTGCGCATCCCGCACCATCTCAGACCAGCGAGACCATTGGCCGGACAGCGCCACGATCATCACACAGGTCAGTCGGGCAGGGATCAGGTTCAGCAGGTCGTCGAACCGGGCCGCGGCCCAGCCAAAATCGCGGTACGTTTCGGTGCGATAACCGATCATGCTGTCGGCGGTGTTCACCGCCTTGTACACCAGCAACCCCGGAAGCCCCGCGACCAGAAACCAGAATGCGGGGGCAATGACCCCGTCGCTCAGGTTTTCTGCCGCACTTTCGATGGCGGAACGCGCCACCTGTGCTTCGGTCATATCCTGCGTGTCGCGCGAGACGATCATAGCCACCTGCGCCCGCCCGTCTTCCAGCGAAGATTGCAACCCGTAACCAACCGCGCGGACATGGGCAACCAGCGACTTTTGCGCCAACAGGATTGCGCAGCAAAGAATTTCAACCACCGGCCCCAGCTGCGATAGACCCCACCCAAGACCCCATGCGCCGCAGATCAGAAGGGCAAGCACGGCCACCCCTTTCAGCCTCCGTCTGCTTCCGTGGTTCAGGCACTTGTCCAGCCAGCCGATCAGGTTGCCGATCATCACCGCCGGGTGTTTGACGCGGGACCAGAGCCAATCGGGCTCTCCCAGTGCCGCGTCCAGACACAGGGCGCAGACCAGCATCAGGGCAGGGCTCACAGCGCGGCCTCCAGCCTGTCCCATCCCTTTTCTGGCGGCAGACCCAGACGCAGAAAGGTTGCTGAATAGGGAAAGATACGGCTCCAGATATGGGCGCGGGCCAGCCGGTCCTGCCAGCCCAAGGCGTCATCGACTTTGTAAAGACGAAACAGGCTGGTGCCACCGACAATATTTGCGCCCCTGGTCAGCATCAGCGCATCCAGCCGGGCCGCCTCATCCGCCAGTCGCGCGCGCGTGGCATCGGCCCAGTCATCGTCCGACAGGGCCTGTGTCCCAACCCGCAGGGCCGGGCCGGACACCGACCAGGGTCCGGTCAGGTCGTTCAGGCGGTTGATCAGTTCAGGCCGCCCGATGGCAAACCCAAGCCGCATCCCGGCCAGCCCCCAGAACTTGCCAAAGCTCTTCAGCACGATCACGCCGGGACGTTCCGCCAGATCGATCAACGATACCTCTGGCGTGACATCGCAAAAGCTCTCGTCGATCACAGTCAGCGGGGCCGAGACGTCGCTTTCCTGCCAGATACGTCCGTCCGGGTTATTTGGATGCACGATCACGCGGGCGTCAGCCGCGCCCTCAGGCTGAACTCGCCACCCCTGCGCCGAAAAGGCGGCGGCGTGTTCGTTATAGGTGGGCAGTGTGATCTGGACACGCCCTGGCGCGGCCAGCGCCGGAATGCGAGAGATGACAGCCGATGCACCGGGTGCCGGCAGGATCTCAGCCCCCTGCGGCACGTTCCAGAACCTGCGGGCCGCATCACTCAGCCGTTCAAAGGCACCGTGATCCGGCAATTCGGCCCAATCTCCGGCGGTCAGACCCGCGACTGCGTAAGGATGCGGATTGATTCCGGTCGACAGATCAATCCAATCTGCGCGCGTTCCACCATACCTGACAATCGCCCTGTCCAGCCCCCCGCCGTGGTCGCGAACTGCGCGGGGGTCCAAGCCGTGATCAAGTGTACTCATCTGCTCTCTCTGCGGGGATTGACCGGTTTCGGGGTGCTTCAAGCGGATTTTTGCCATTTACACAAGCAAATCCGCCCGAACACGCAAGCGTGCGGCTGCTGTTAACACTTTGTTAAGGAAATAACGAGATCACGGACCACGGGGGTCGGCACCACTCACCATACCAAGTGCCGAGGTTGTTGCAAATGAAAGTTCTGATTGTTGAGAGTAACCCCGACCTTGGTCGGGTCTGGAAAAGACATCTGGAGCGGCAAGACGCCGAAGTCACGCTGGTTGACGCTCAGGAGGCCGCCATTCTGGCCCTCTATGGCACGGATTTTGATATCATCGTGCTGGATCTGGTTCTGGAAACCGGAAGCGCATTGGCTGTGGCCGATTTTGCCAGCTATCGCCGCCCCGAGGCGCGGGTGATTTTTGTCACCAACACCACCTTCTTTTCCGACGGGTCGATTTTTGCGCACAGTCCCAATGCCTGTGCCTATGTTCAAAGCGAAACGCCGCCAGAGGATCTGGCGGCGATGGTCGAACATTACGCTGCGGGGCGCTGACCGCGTCCATGCGGCTCCATGTAATCCAGCACCGGGTTCACCGGAATGATCCGGTGCGGATTGATGCTGTCATGGCTGTAGTGATAGTGGCGCACGATGTGATCCATGTTCACGGTCTCGGCGACACCGGGCCATTGATACAGCTCCCGCGTATAGGCCCATAGGTTTGGATAATCGATCAGGCGCTGCCTGTTGCACTTGAAATGCAGATGATAGACCGGGTCGAAGCGGATCAGGGTTGTGAACAACCGCCAATCGGCTTCGGTGATCCGATCCCCCATCAGGTAACGGTTCCGGGCCAGACGCTCCTCCAGCCAGTCCAGCGTGTCGAACAATGGGTGTACGGCAGCGTCATAGGCGTCCTGCGTGGTGGCAAAGCCCGACTTGTAGACGCCGTTGTTGACGTCTGAATAGATGCGCGTGTTGACCTCTTCGATCTCGTCCCGCATCGCCTCGGGCCAGTAATCGTCCGTATTGCCAGTGATATCGTTGAAGGCCGAATTGAACATGCGGATGATTTCCGAACTTTCGTTCGAAACGATGGTCTCCTGCACCTTGTCCCACAGGATCGGAACCGTGACGCGACCGGAATAGGACGGATCCGCCTTGGTATAGATCTGATGTGCATGGCTCAGCCCGTAAAGACCGTCACCCGTGGCACCGTGATCATCCACCTCAAAGGTCCAGCCCTGGTCCAGCATGTCGGGATGCACGACCGAAACCGGGATCAGATCGCTCAGCCCTTTCAACGCGCGAAAGATCAGGGTGCGATGCGCCCAGGGGCAGGCGTGGCTGACATACAGGTGGTACCGCCCGGCTTCGGCCCGGAACCCGCTTTTGCCCGACGGTCCCGCGCGGCCATCAGCGGTCAACCAGTTGCGAAACTGCGCCGCGCTGCGTTTGAATGCGCCACCCGTGGATTTGGTGTCATACCAGGTGTCTTGCCATTTTCCATCGACCAGCAGGCCCATATCTCATCCTCCGCATAGGCGTTTGGCCAAAGATAGGTCCAAGCCCCGCCTGTTCCTATGCATTTGCCCGCGCACAAGACCTGCATGCGCGCACAGGCAATGCTGGGATTTCTGTGCAACAAACTGCAGGCACAGCCCGTTGCGTGAACGCGTTCACTGGATTTTTACAACAGTTCCCGCACAATAGAGGTCATTAGCGGGGGAATGATTTAATGAGTACTTATGTTTCAAAGGAAATACGCGCCGAGTTGGATGCGGCCCGAATCGCCACATTGAAAAAGGCCAGTCGCCTTCGTGTCCAAATGGGCGACAATACCTATAAAATTCTCAAATTGTGGAAAGATGGTTTCACGGTTGAGGCGGAAACGACACCGCGCCTGCGCGGGTTGGTCGATATCTATGACGGGGCCAATCTTATGTATCAATGCCTGATCATTGCCGATCAGGATGAAGGCGGAGAGATGCGATACGAATTCAAGCGCAGCACCGCCTCCCATGACAAGGCACCGCTGGATTTCTACCGCGCCCCGGATGCGCCCATCGCACTGCTGGGCTACGAAGACTAGGCTCGGATCTTTATCGTCCCGGGTTCGGTCAGGGTGACGCCCACCATGCCGTAGGGCTGGCCATCGATTTGGAATTCACCATTCGGGTCCGCGCCCGGACAGCAGGCGCGGTCCATCGTGAGGCCAGTCAAACCAGCCACCGCTTGGCTTATTGCAGGTCGCCAAAGGCCCGCTTCAGCCGCACGCAGGCTTCCTCGACCCGCGCCCGTTGTGTGGCCAGGTTGAACCGTTCAAACGTTTCTCCGCCAGTGCCAAAGCCGGGCCCGGACGAGGTTGCAATCCGCGCATCCTCGCGCAGGCGGCGGACAAACTCGGTGTGATCCATGCCGGTGCCGGAAAAGTCGACCCAGGCCAGATAGGTCGCCTGCAAAGGCATCGACCAAAGGCCCGGAATCTCGGCGATGGTCTGGTCGAACAGACGCCGGTTTTCCTCCAGATGCGCGATCTGGGCATCTGCCCATTCCGCGCCGGCCGGGCTGTAGGCGGCGGTGATCATCGCCACACCCAACGCGCTGGGGCCATAATCCAGCGTTGTCAGCCGATGCTTCATCGCCTCGCGCAGTTTGGGGTTGGGAATGATCATGTTGCCGGTGTGCTGCCCGGCGATGTTAAAGGTCTTCGATGCCGCTGTCAGCGTCACCGTCCAAGGCCGCGCATCCGGGGCCGCCACATCCATCGGCACAAACTTGGCACCGGGATAGACCAGATCGTGGTGAATCTCGTCTGACACAAGGATCAGCCCGTTGCGCTCGGCAAATGCGGCCACGGCGCGCAGTTCCTCTGGCGTCCAGACCCGGCCCGACGGGTTCTGCGGCGAACACCACAGCAACATCTTCTCGGACCCGTCCAGCCGCGACTGCGCATCCTCCAGATCAAGCCCATAGCTGTCGCCGTCGCGCACCAGCGGGCATTCCACAACCCGGCGGCCCGCCTTTTTCACCTTATGGGCAAACTCATGGTAGACAGGGGTGAAGGTCACGATGCGATCGCCAGGCTCGGTCCAGACATCCAGCGACAGGGCAATAGCATTGCCCAGACCCTGAGACGTCAGAACCCAGTCCGTGTCAATTTCCCAGTCGTGGCGGGTTTTCATCCACCACTGGACCGAGGCCAGATACTCCGGGTGCGCCCAGGAATACCCGAACACGCCGTGATCTGCGGCCTTGCGTACTGCGTCGATCACGCAAGGGGCCGTCGGGTAATCGGAATCGGCCGTCCACATGGCCAGCCCGTCCTCGGGCGAGACGCCGTACAGCATCTCCATCTTGTCCCATTTGGTACTGTTGGTGCCCCGGCGGTCGATCTGGTCGTTGAAAGTCATGTCAGCTCCATTCTGATGGTCGAAAGCTAACCGCAATTCAGGCAGGTGCAAGGGGGGCGTTGCGGCGCGGGGCACGATGCCCTAAATCAGCCTCATGAAACGTAACATCCTGATCTATCCCGACCCCCGTCTCAAGAAGGTCTGCGCCCCCGTGGCCGACCTCACGGACGACCTGCGCGCACTGGCCGATGATATGCTGGAAACGATGTATGACGCCCCGGGTGTTGGCCTCGCCGCGCCACAGATCGGCGTGCTGGATCGCTTGATCGTGCTGGATTGCATTAAGGAAGAAGGCGAGGCGCCGCGCCCGCTGATCATGTTCAACCCGCAGGTCATCGCGGCCTCGGAAGAAACCAATGTCTACGAGGAAGGCTGCCTGTCGATCCCTGATCAATACGCCGAGGTGACGCGCCCCAAAGTGGTCGATGTGACATGGATGGACCGCGACGGAAACTTGCAACAGGAAACCTTTGACGGGCTCTGGGCCACCTGCGTTCAGCACGAGATCGATCACTTGGACGGCAAGCTGTTCATCGACTATCTCAAGCCGCTGAAACGGCAGATGATCACCCGCAAGATGCAAAAGCTCAAACGCGAACGGGCCCGTGCATGACCGTTCGTACCTGCCTGCCATGGCCTGACAAGCGCCTGTGCACCAAGGCGGATGAGGTGCCCGAGATCACCGATGAGGTCCGCGCCATCTGGGACGACATGATCGACACGATGGAGGCGATGCCCGGCGTCGGTCTTGCCGCGCCACAGATCGGGGTGATGCTGCGGCTTGCCGTTGTTGACGGCTCTGCCGAACGGGGCCGGGCCGTGCGTCTGGCAAACCCGGAAATCCTGCACAGCTCGATCGAGCTGCGCGAACATGAAGAGGCCAGCCCGAACCTGCCCGGCGTCTCGGCCACAATCAAACGCCCGCGCGCGGTGATCGTGAAGTTCCTGAACGAACATGGCATGCTGGACCGCCGCGATTTCGTCGGGATCGATGCGACCAGCGTGCAGCACCAGATCGACCACCTGAACGGACGGATGTATTTCGACCGGCTCAGCAAGGTCAAACGTGACATGCTGCTGCGCAAGGCCCGCAAACAAACCTGAAAACCGTAGGCCGGGTTTCAGCCCGGCACCTGTCCCAACCGCCGGAGCCAACGATGCGCATCATCTTCATGGGAACCCCCGATTTTTCGGTCCCGGTGCTGGACGCACTCGTCAGGGCCGGGCACGACATCGCCGCCGTCTACTGCCAGCCCCCGCGCCCCGCCGGACGTGGCAAGAAAGACCGCCCGACACCGGTTCACGCCCGGGCCGAGGCGCTGGGCCTGCCCGTCCGCCACCCAGCCTCTCTGAAATCTGCTGACGAACAGACCGCGTTTGCCGCGCTGAACGCCGATATCGCCGTCGTCGTCGCTTATGGCCTGATCCTGCCGCAACCCATTCTGGACGCGCCGCGACACGGCTGCCTGAACATCCACGCCAGCCTGCTGCCGCGCTGGCGCGGTGCCGCCCCGATCCACCGGGCGATCATGTCCGGCGATGCCGAAACCGGGATCTGCATCATGCAGATGGAGGCCGGTCTGGACACCGGCCCGGTCCTGCTGCGACAGGCAACCTCGATTGAGGCTGAAGAAACCACCGCGCATCTACATGACCGGCTCTCGGCCATGGGGGCCGCGCTGATCGTCGAGGCGCTGGCCAAGCTGCCGGACCTGATACCCGAGCCTCAGCCCGAGGATGGCGTGACCTATGCCGCCAAGATCGACAAGTCCGAGGCCCGCATCGACTGGACACGCCCGGCGGTCGAGGTCGACAGGCAAATCCGCGGGCTGTCACCCTTTCCCGGCGCATGGACCGAGATGAATGGCGAGCGCATCAAGCTGCTGGCATCGCGGCTGGCAGACGGGCAGGGCGCAGCGGGTGAGGTTCTGAACAACGACCTGCACGTGGCCTGCGGTCAGGGCGCGGTCGAACTGCTGCGCTTGCAACGGGCGGGTAAAGGCGCGCAGGATAGGGAAACCTTCCTGCGGGGCTGGCCCATTCCCACCGGCACCCGCCTGACCTAGGAGAAGCCCGATGTTCATGGTGATGATGGGGACCGTCGTGATTGCCGGGATTGTCGGATATCTGTCCGAACAGACCGGGTTCACCCATAACGGCTATCTTCAGTCGATCATCATCTGCGTGGGCGGGGCGTTCATGTTCTACTTCATCCGCATCATGTTCGGCATCAGCTTTGGCCCTCCGGGTCTGGACGCGGTGATCTCGTCTATCGGCGCCCTGATCATCGTGCCGACGCATTGGAGGAAATGACATGCCCGTCGTCGCCCTGATCATCATCGGCGCTGCCGCGGGGTTCCTCGCCACCCGCCTGATGCGGATCGAGGCGGACATTCCAACCACCATGCTGATCGGTGTTTTCGGGGCCCTGATCGGAGGGTTCGTTCTGCGGTTTCTGATAACCGTCATGGGCTGGATGTCGGGCTTTGTGGGCGCGGTTCTGGGCGCATTGCTGGTGATCTGGATCTGGCAGACCTACCTGCGCCGCTAGCATATTCCTTGGCCGCGCATTCCGTCCTGGAAACCTTCACTCGACAAGATAGTGCAGCAGATCAGCGCTCGTCGCACTCCAGCGCTGAACCAAGCGCCGGGGCGGCTTTCGTCGTCATATCGAACCGGTTCGCCTCGGCGGCGGTCATCCAGTGGATGCTGTCGGCCGGGGCCGCATACAGCGTGTACCAGTAAAACGCCTCATCCACACCAATGTCCCTGAAATAATCCAGATAGCGGTCATGTTCCGGGTCATCTTTGGGCAACTCCGTCGCCACCAGCCCCGATCCGGCCCAGCTGTGAACACCGACACAGGCCCCCGGTTGCAAAACGCGGCGATGTCCGGCCAGAAACAGATCTGTGCCGCCGCTGGCAACCAGACCGTCCGATGGCACAACGGTATCGAACCCGGCCTTGCGCACCTCTCGGCTGAAGATGACATTGGCGTCGTCATCCACCGACCCCTCGATATATTGCAGCACCAGCGTGCGCGCTTTGGGGTTTTCGGCGGTGACGTCTTCGAAAGCGGACAGCGTTGTTTCGTCAATCGTGCCCGAGGCGATGATCCGGTCACCCTCAGCAACAAAGCGGACGGGTGCATAATATGCGCCGCATGAGGCCAGCAAAGCCAGTGAGACCGCAATCGATGTAAGTCTGAACGGCATTTGGCCTCCGGGCTGCGCGTTCCAAACAGCTATCAGCCCGCCCCGGTCGCGTCCACCGACAGGTTCAGTTTCGGGGCGGGCGGCTTTTGTAGACGGGCAACTGCCAACCAAACACCAGCGACCCGGCCCGCAAGGCCCAGCACACAAGGGCGCACAGACCCAGCACAAAGGCAGGCTCCAGCCCCAGTCTGACCGCAAGGACCGCCGTCAACGCCCCCACAAACGCGCACGAGACGTAAAGTTCGCCCTGTTTCAGCACCAGCGGCACCTCGTTGCAGACCACGTCGCGCATCAGCCCGCCCAGACACCCGGTCGTCACACCCATCAGCACGACGATGATACCGGGCTGATCCAGTGACAGCGCGGCACCGGTTCCGGCCGCAACGGCGACCGACAGCGCGAAACTGTCCAGCCAGACCAGCCAGTTATAGCGGCTTTCCACCAGATGGGCGGTAAAGAACACAAACACCGCCGCCGCGACGGCGATCAGGATGTAATCCGGCTGGCCGACCCAGAAGATCGGGTGCCGGTCCAGCAGCAGGTCGCGTACCGTGCCGCCGCCAACTGCGGTCAGGCAGGCCATGAAAGCAAAACCCACCAGATCCAGCTGCGCCCGGCTGGCCACCAGCGCCCCGGTCAGCGCAAAGATCAGAACCGAGGCATAATCCAGCAGCGTCAGCGCGCTCACGCCTGCGCCTTTTTCGGCTTGAAGGGCGCCATGCCTGCGCGGGCCAGTTCATCGGCCTTTTCGTTTTCGGGATGGCCCGCATGGCCCTTGACCCATTCCCATGTCACATCATGTCGTTCCTGCGCCTCGTCCAGACGCTGCCACAGATCGACATTCTTGACCGGCTTCTTGTTCGAGGTTTTCCAGCCATTCCGCTTCCAGCCGAATATCCAGCCGGTGACGCCGTTCTTCACATAGGCGCTGTCGGTGACAATGGTGATCTTCGACGGGCGCTCCAGCGTCTCAAGCGCGCTGATGGCAGCCAGCAACTCCATCCGGTTGTTGGTCGTCTCGGCCTCGCCCCCGTTCAGTTCCCGCTCTTTCAGAACCCTGTCCCCGTTCTTCGCGCGCAGCAGCACGCCCCAGCCTCCGGGGCCGGGATTGCCGGAACAGGCGCCATCTGTATAGGCAAACAACTCAGGCATGGGCGAACACCAGAATAAACCCGTCGTACGACCCGGCCAGACCCTTGCCCATTCCTTCGACCGCGCGGTCAACCGTGAACCCGGCCTGGGTCAGCGCCTCTCGGATTTCGGCTTCCGAGTAATAGGTGTAATAGCGGTCCAGATCGTCACGATGCTCGCCCGAGCCCAGCTTCATGCCCAGAAACAGCTGGCCTCCGGGCTTCAGGGCCGTGTGGATCGCTTTCAGGTGACGCGGAAAATCCGCACGCGGCGCGTGCAGCAGGGAAAAACTGGCGTAGACGCCATCATATTCGGCGGTTTCGGTAACGTCGTCGAACGTGCCCAGATGCGCGTTCACCCCGTTCCGGCGGGCATGTTCGACAAAGGCGGGGGTGGCATCCAGCGCCCGCACCTTCAGCCCCTGACGCATCAGGAAACCGCTGTCCGATCCGGGTCCTGACCCCAGATCCAGCACATAGCCGCCCGCACCGACCGCATCGGCAAAATCCTGACGGGTCTTGAGCTGTTCGGCTGGCAAAGGAATGGCCAGATATTCGTTTACTCTCTTCGTATAGGCATCAATTGTGCGTTTGTCGCTCACAGGTACACTCCGACGGCTAGGCTGGCCAGAACGACTGCGGTCAGCAGGATACGCAGCTGCATCCACCAGACCGGCGTCAGCCGCCAGTATGAAAACAGGGCGTCCAGCAGCAGCAAGCCAGTGAACCCGTAGATCAGATTGGTGCCCGCAGTGACCGGCCCGCCGCCCGTCATGGCAAAGGCCCACAGCGCAGGCAGGACCGACAGCCCATAACACAGCGCCGCCTTGCTGCTCGAGGTCTTGGTGGCAAACCCCCACAGAACACCGGACATAAAGCTCAGGATGACCGAGCCATAGAACAGCTGCACATAAGGCCCGACAAAGCGCGGGCCAAATGTATGCGTGCCCCAGTCGTTCAGATCGCCGTTCAGATATGTCAGCGCGCCCCAGACAAACGGGACCAGTCCCGCCAACCCAAGATAAAGCGGCGCCTTCGGCACGCCGGTCACGCCGGTTGCCTCAACACGCGCGGTACTTTGAACTCGACGTTTTCGGTTGCGGTCTCGACCGGCTCGACAGTGACATCGTAATGGTCGCGGAAGGCGTCGATCACCTCGTTCACCAGCAATTCCGGGGCCGATGCGCCTGCGGTCACCGCAACGCTTTCGATGCCCTGCAAAGCGCGCCAGTCGATCTCGGTCGCACGCTGGACCAGCTGCGCGTATTTGCACCCCTCGCGTGAGGCAACCTCGACCAGACGGCGGGAGTTTGACGAGTTCGGAGCTCCCACAACCAGAAGCGCATCGGCCTTGGGGGCCACGGCCTTCACGGCCTCCTGCCGGTTGGTGGTGGCATAACAGATGTCTTCCTTATGCGGCCCGACAATGGCCGGGAACCGGTCCTGAAGGGCTGCGATGATGTCCTTGGTATCATCCACTGACAGGGTGGTCTGGGTGACAAAGGCCAGCTTGTCGGGGTCGCGCACCTGCACGGTGGCCACATCCTCGACCGTTTCGACCAGCAGCACATCACCCTTTGGCAACTGTCCCATCGTGCCAACGGTTTCGGGATGGCCCTTGTGGCCGATCATGATCATCTGCAATCCCGCATCCGCATGGCGCTGCGCCTCGACATGAACCTTCGACACCAGGGGACAGGTGGCATCCACATAGATCATCTCACGTTGCGCGGCTTCGGCGGGTACCGATTTCGGAACACCATGGGCGGAAAAGATCACCGGGCGGTCATCGGGGCATTCATGCAGTTCTTCGACAAACACAGCCCCTTTGGCCCGCAACCCGTCGACCACGAATTTGTTATGCACGATCTCGTGGCGCACATAGACCGGCGGCCCCCATTTCTGCAGGGCCATTTCAACGATCTTGATGGCGCGGTCCACACCGGCGCAGAACCCGCGGGGGGCGGCCAGGTAAAGTGTCAGTGGCGGCTTGGTCATTCGGCTGTCTCCTTAGGGCACAGGTAAGTCTTTTCCTGGCCTTGGTCCAGACAGGACATTGTCATTCATCTGACACGAATCGTTGTTAGTCAGAGGATGTTTCAGCACCAATCCTTAGTTAAAGAAGCGCGGCCAGGACTCCGGTCCTGACCGCGCGAATTTTTCCCATCAACAGGCAGTGGTGCCGGATCAGCTGCCGCCTGCAACCGCGACGCTGCGATGCTCTGTCGGCATTTCACGCGGCGGGCGACCGATCACGTCACGCAGATCCTCCAACTCGATGAAGTTGTCGGCCTGACGGCGCAGCTCGTCCGAAATCATCGGCGGCTGGCTGCGGATCGTTGACACGACCGACACGCGAACGCCCTGACGTTGCAGGCTGGCGATCAGCGGGCGGAAATCCCCGTCACCCGAGAACAGCACGATATGATCCACACGCGGTGCCAGTTCCATGGCATCGACAGTCAGCTCGATATCCATGTTTCCTTTGACTTTCCGACGCCCCATGCTGTCGGTGTATTCCTTGGCCGGTTTTGTGACCATGGTGAAGCCATTGTAATGAAGCCAGTCAACCAATGGGCGGATCGGTGAATACTCGTCGTTTTCAAGCAGCGCTGTATAGTAGAAAGCCCGAAGCAACTTGCCACGGCGCATGAATTCCTGCCGCAGAAGTTTGTAGTCTATGTCAAAACCGAGTGCTTTTGCCGCGGCATAAAGATTCGAGCCGTCGATGAACAGCGCTAGCCGTTCGTCCTTATAAAACATAAATAGGTCCTTCCGGTATAATCCAGATTGCGCCGCGTTACGTGAGTGAGTGGGTGTGTGAGTTATAATATGGCGCACTCTGGTGGGCTTATAATTAGAACTTTTGTCGGTTATCGCAAGTATGCAATGTGTCGAATATAGGGTAGCATATGTACAATTCTTTGCCAAATGCGGTTGTGGCATTGGGCGCAAATCTCGATCTGAGAGGAAATGGGCCCGCTGTAACGCTACAGCGCGCAATTGACGCACTTTCGCAACAGGGCGTAGTGATTCGCTCTGTCAGCCGGTTTTTTGCGACACCCTGCTTCCCCGCTGGCGCTGGTCCGGACTACGTGAATGCGGCTGTGCTGATCGAAACCGACAAATCCCCGGCCCAGCTTTTGCGCGTACTGCACGAGGTTGAACACCAGTTCGGTCGTGAACGGGTGCAGCGCTGGGGAATGCGGACGCTGGATCTGGATCTTGTGTGCTATGGCGATCAGATTCTGCCCGACCGCGCCCTGTTCGACCGCTGGCTGACTCTGCCGCCCGAGGCACAGCGGCAAGAAGCACCGGAACAGTTGATCCTGCCGCATCCGCGCCTTCAGGACCGCGCTTTTGTGCTTGTGCCGATGGCGGATATTGTGCCCGACTGGCGCCACCCTGTGCTTGATCGCACGGTTTCCCAGATGGTCGCCGACCTGCCCCCGTCCGAGGTTGCGGCGGTTACGCCGCTGTGATCCCTGCAAATGCAGCATTTCCTGCTTGTCAAGGCGCGGAATCGCGCTTAGATAAACCTCTTCCTGACATGGACTCAGAAACGGAGAGCGCCCAATGGCCCGCGTGACGGTTGAAGATTGCGTAGACAAGGTTCCAAACCGGTTCGAACTGGTGATGCTGGCCGCCCATCGGGCGCGCGAGATTTCTGCCGGTGCCGCGATTACCGTTGACCGCGACAACGACAAGAACCCTGTCGTGTCCCTTCGCGAAATCGCCGACGAGACCCAAGGCGCGGACGCCCTGCGCGAACGCCTGATCGAGGCCAACCAGACCCAGATCGAGGTTGATGAGCCGGAAGAAGATCAGATGGCGCTGCTGATGGGTGCCGAGTCGGACAAGCCTGCGATGGACGACATGTCCGAAGAAAAGCTCCTGCGCGCTCTGATGGAGGCTCAAGGGCAGGGGTAAGCTCCAAAGACGAAGGTGCGGGCCGGATGATTTCTGCTGACGATCTGATTGCGCTGGTCCGCAACTACAATCCCAAGACGAATGCCGAACGTCTCGCGCTGGCCTATGAGTTTGGCCAGCAGATGCACGCAGGGCAATTCCGCCACTCTGGCGAACCCTATTTTACCCACCCTGTTGCCGTTGCCGCCATCCTGACCGAACAGCGTCTGGATGATGCGACGATCATTACGGCTTTGCTGCATGACACGATCGAAGACACTAAGGCCAATTACGGCAAGGTGTCCGACCTGTTCGGGGATGAGGTCGCCAAACTGGTCGATGGCGTCACCAAGCTGACCAACCTGCAACTGTCCAGCCGCGAAACCAAGCAGGCCGAGAATTTCCGCAAGCTATTCATGGCCATGTCCAAGGACCTGCGGGTCATTCTGGTCAAGCTGGCCGACCGTCTGCACAACATGCGCACCATCAAGGCGATGCGGCCCGAAAAGCAGGTTCAAAAAGCGCGCGAGACGATGGATATCTACGCGCCGCTTGCGGGCCGCATGGGGATGCAATGGATGCGCGAGGAGCTTGAAGACCTCGCGTTCCGCGTCCTGAACCCCGAAGGCCGCCAGTCGATCATCCGTCGCTTTATCACGCTGCAACGCGAAACCGGCGATGTGATCCACCGCATTACCGGCGACATGCGCCACGAGCTGGAAAAGGCAGGCATTGAGGCCGAAGTCTTTGGCCGCGCCAAGAAACCCTATTCGATCTGGCGCAAGATGCAGGAAAAGGATCAGGGCTTCTCGCGCCTCTCGGACATCTACGGGTTCCGCATCATCACGCAGACGGAAGAAGACTGCTATCGCACGCTTGGGGCCATCCATCAGCGCTGGCGCGCGGTGCCGGGGCGGTTCAAGGACTATATCAGCCAGCCGAAATCGAACGGCTACCGTTCAATCCATACCACGGTTTCAGGGCGCGACGGCAAACGGGTCGAGGTTCAGATCCGCACCCGCCAGATGCACGATGTGGCCGAAACCGGCGTTGCGGCGCACTGGTCCTACCGGGACGGGGTGCGCACGGAAAACCCCTTTGCCGTCGACCCGGCGAAGTGGATATCCAACCTGACCGAGCAATTTGACAACGAGGATGATCACGAAGATTTCCTCGAAGCCGTCAAGCTCGAGATGTATTCGGACCAGGTCTTTTGCTTCACCCCCAAGGGCGACGTGGTGAAACTGCCGCGCGGTGCGACCCCGATCGATTTCGCCTATGCCATCCACACCCGGATCGGCCATGCCTGCGTGGGGGCCAAGGTCGATGGCATTCGTGTGCCGCTCTGGACGCGGATGAAGAACGGCCAGTCCGTGGATATCATCACCGCTGACGGGCAGACACCGCAGGTCACGTGGCTTGAGATCGCCGTCACCGGCAAGGCCCGTACCGCCATCCGCCGCGCCCTGCGCGAGGTGGATCGCGAACGGTTCATCAAGCTGGGCAAGGAACTGGCGCGCTCGGGCTTTGACCATGTGGGTCGCAAGGCCACCGACAAGGCGCTTGATACCGCCGCCAAGCACCTGCGCCTGAAAGACCGGCATGAATTGCTGGCCCGTCTGGGCAGTGCCGAACTGACCGCTCATGAGGTGGTTCAGGCCGTTTATCCAGAACTGGCTCAGGATGACGGCGATGCCATCCCGCTGCGGCGCGCGGTGATCGGTCTTGAGCCCGGCCAGAAATTCGACCGCGCGCCCTGCTGCCAGCCGCTGCCGGGCGAACGGATCGTCGGCATCACCTACCGGGGCAAGGGTGTTGTGGTGCACGCCATCGACTGCGACAAGCTCAGCCAATATGAAAGCGAGCCGGAACGCTGGGTCGATCTGCATTGGCATTCTGGCACGCACCCGGCCGTCTATGGGGCGACACTGGATCTGACCATCGGCAACGATGCCGGGGTTCTGGGGCGCATTTGCACATTGATCGGCGAGAAAAAGGCCAATATCTCAAACTTGGAATTTGTGGACCGCAAACCGGATTTTTACCGCCTGCTGATCAATGTCGAACTGCGCGACCTTGAACAGTTGCATTCGCTGATGCTGATGCTTGAGGCTGAAAGCGACGTTGCAGCGGTCGAGCGTTATCGGGACCGGACCAAAACCGCGACCGCGGCTGGCTGAGAAGGGGTGATCACGGGTGGTATTCAAGCGCCGAGACCGACGCTCTCCTGTTCAGGTCGCTTCGGAACTCGTCTATCCGCGTGGCGGATGGACCCGCGCCTTCCACTATGTCAAACACCGTGTCCGCCGCCTGCCGGATTCCCCTGACCGGATTGCCCGCGGCATCGGGGCGGGCGTTTTCGCATCCTTCACGCCGTTTTATGGGCTGCACTTTCTGGTCGCCGCAATTGGTGCGCGGCTGATCAAGGGCAATATTCTGGCCGCGCTCAGCGGTACGTTCTTCGGCAACCCCCTGACCTATGTCCCGATTGGGGTGATCTGCCTGCAAACCGGGCATTTCCTGCTGGGCACCGAATATGAAGAAGGCGACACGCAGGGGCTGATGGGCAAGTTTGCCGACGCCATCGGCGACCTCAAGGACAATCTTCTTGCCCTGTTCACGGACCGCGTGGCCGACTGGCACGGGCTGGGTCAGTTCTACGATGACGTTTTCTATCCCTACATGATTGGCGGCATCATTCCCGGTATCGTGGCGGGCATCATCTGCTACTACCTCAGCCTGCCGCTGATCCTGACCTACCAGCTGCGCCGCCGCGCCAAGATCAAGGCAAAGTTTGAAGAAATCAAACGCCGGGCCGAAGAAACACCTGCCGGTCCCGCGCCAAGATCGCTAAGGTCGGGGCGAAAATCTGCAAAAGGAACCAAATGATGTCCGAAAGCCGTCTGCGTCTGGGTGTGAATATCGATCATGTCGCCACCGTGCGCAACGCGCGCGGCGGGGCCTATCCTGACCCGCTGCGCGCCGCCAAGCTGGCAGAGGAGGCCGGCGCCGACGGCATCACCGCGCATCTGCGCGAAGACCGCCGCCATATCTCGGACGCCGATATCGACGGGCTGATGGAGGTTCTGTCGGTGCCTCTGAACTTTGAAATGGCCGCCACCGAAGAGATGCAGAAAATCGCCCTGCGCCACAAACCGCACGCCGTCTGTATCGTTCCCGAAAAGCGCGAGGAACGCACCACCGAAGGCGGGCTCGAAGTCGCGCGCGAGGAAAACAAGCTGGCCCATTTCATCGCCCCCCTGCGCGAGGCCGGGTGCCGCGTGTCGATCTTCATCGCCGCGGATCAGCGTCAGATCGAGGCCGCGCACCGCATCGGTGCCGAGGTGATCGAACTGCACACCGGTGCCTATTGCGACGCCCATGCCGAAGGACGTATGGACGCCGCCGCGCGCGAGCTTGAATCGCTGCGCCAGATGTCCACCTTTGCCCATTCGCTGGGGCTCGAGGTCCATGCAGGCCATGGCCTGACCTATGACTCCGTAAAGCCGGTTGCCGCTTTCCCCGAGGTCATGGAATTGAACATCGGGCATTTCCTGATTGGTGAGGCGATCTTCCTGGGTCTCACCCCCGCCATTCGGGAGATGCGCCGCCTGATGGACGAGGCGCGCGCGTGATCACCTCCGGCTTTATCGCCATCTGGTTCGCCTGGCTCATGGCCGGGGGATCTCCGGGCCCGGCCACGATGGGCATTGCCGGAACCGCCATGACCGAAGGCCGCACCGCCGGGCTGGCCTTTGCCCTTGGCATCTGCGCTGGATCGGCCGCCTGGGGCATTGCCGCGGCGCTGGGCTTGTCGGCGGTCATGCTGGCCAATGTCTGGCTGTTCGAGGTGATCCGCTATGTCGGCGTGGCCTATCTGGGCTGGCTGGCGCTGAAGGCCCTGAAACGCGCGATGACCTCGGATGATGAGGTCGCCCTGGGTAAACCGGTCACCGGCACGCTGCCCACGGTTTTTGCCAAAGGCGCGGCGATCCACCTGACCAACCCCAAGGCAATCCTCAGCTGGGGGTCGATCTATGCCATCGTCGCGCCAAGCGATGCCAACCTGCCGATGCTGCTGGGCTATTTCGCCATGCTGTACGCAGGATCGCTGCTGATCTTCATCGGCTATGCGTTTTTGTTCTCATCCGCCCGCATGGTCCGCACCTACCGCCGCGCCCGCCGCTGGTTCGATTTCGCCTTTGCCGGGTTTTTTGGCCTGGCGAGTTACAAGATTTTGACGGTGCGGTTGTCGTAAAGCAGGCAAGTTGATTTCGGCAAATGCCGGTGGAGGCGCTAGGGCGCGCTCGAGATTTCCAGAAACCATTCCGCAACAGCATTTGCCCAACCGGGTTGCCTGCCGTGACCATGTGGCCCCAGCGACAGGGTGACAGAGCCGTCCTGACACTCGGTCCACTTCTTTCGCCAGGATGCACCTTCTGTTGAAACGCTGTTCGCCATCTGCCCGCATCCATTGGTTCTGGTCAGAATTTCAATGGATTTCAAAACGCTACCCTGTTCGAAATCATAGTCCCCAAAGGTCACAAAACGTCCCTCCAGCGGGACGGTCCGGTCTGCAAAGCCGTGCGAATGATGCATGTGAACCGGGCCGCTGCACCGTCGCCACATCGGCTCCCAAAAAGCCCCTGATGCCGAGGCATAGGCAAAGGCAAAGGAATGATCCGTGCAGGCCTTGTCCCAAACCAGTGATCCGCCGCGTGAATACCCCGCCAGCATAATGCGATCTGCGTTCAGGTCGAAACGGGCAATGGCGTCTTCCTTGATCTGCTCCAGCGCGGCCAGATCATCCCGCGGCCAGCGATAGCCATCATGCACCCCCCAATCCAGCGCCTTGGGATTTCCAATGTCGACCTGACCGTTCGGCGCGATAAAGGCGATGCCGCGGTCGGTAAAGGCCGCCGCGAGGCCGGAAAGATTTACGGCTGAATTCGCCGTTGCCCCATAGCCATGCAGATAGATAACAGCTGGCGGCTTGGGCGCGGCATCCGGCAGAACCACCCGATAGGACACCTCTCCAACCTGACAGGGGGTTTCCCCGGTTCCGCAATCCTGTGCAAAAGCGTGTAAAACGGTGCTTACGACAATGCCAGCCACCGCAATCGCCATGAACGGAATTTTCGACATTGCGTCCCCCGCACAAACGTAAAAATTGAACATTCCGGTAAAGTATATCACGGAATGCGGCAACCAACCGCTTGCGTGTGGTCATCAATTGCCGTTGATTGGCCCGACCAGAGAAATGAGAGCCATATGATCCTCGGCATCGGCACAGACCTTGCAAACATCGACCGCATTCAGGGTACGCTCGACCGGTTCGGCGACCGGTTCCGCAACCGTGTCTTTACTGACACCGAACAGCGCAAGGCCGAACGCCGCGCGGATACCGCAGGCACTTATGCCAAACGCTGGGCCGCGAAAGAGGCATGTTCCAAGGCGCTCGGCACCGGCCTGCGCATGGGCATTTCGTGGAAAGACATGGCCGTCACCAACCTGCGCACCGGGCAGCCGGTGATGCATGTCACCGGCTGGGCCGCCGAACGCCTGAACGAGCTGACCCCCGCAGGTCACGAGGCGATCATCCACGTCACCCTGACCGATGACCACCCCTGGGCACAGGCCTTTGTCGTGATCGAGGCGCGTCCCCTGCAAGATCACGTCACACAGCCTTGACTTGACCCCATCCCCCCCGCATGTAGCAGCGAAGCCAAGCACAGAGAACTGGAGAGAGCAGTATGGCCGAGGAAGCCAAAACCGGAAGCGGCGTCTGGGAAACGATCAAGACCATCGTCTATGCCCTGCTGATCGCGGGCGTGTTCCGGACCCTCTTCTTTCAACCGTTCTGGATTCCGTCCGGTTCGATGAAGCAGACGCTGCTGATCGGCGATTTCCTCTTCGTCAACAAGATGGCCTACGGCTATTCCTACGCCTCATGTCCCAGCCTGATCATCCCCAGTGTCGGCCTGAATATCGACGCCGAAGATCTCTGTGGCTGGATGCAGGGCGACGACGGAAGCCGCATCTGGGGCGGCGATCCCGTGCGCGGCGACGTCATTGTCTTCCGCCACCCGGTCAGCGGGCGCGACTATATCAAGCGCCTGATCGGCCTGCCGGGCGACCGCATTCAGGTCCGCGAGGGGCAGATCATCCTCAACGGCACACCGGTTCCGCAACAGCCTGACGGCATATTCACCGAAATCGCCGAACCACAGGGCCCGCAACGCCTGCGCCCACGCTGCGAAAACGGCCCCGTTGGCGTTGGCGGCGCCTGTGAAAAGTCGCGCCTGATCGAAACCCTGCCCAACGGCGTCACCTATGACGTGCTGAATATCGGCAATCAGGGCTCGGACAATACCGGCATCTATACTGTGCCCGAGGGCCATTATTTCTTCATGGGCGACAACCGCGACAACTCGGCTGACAGCCGCCTGCCGCAATCCGCTGGCGGGGTTGGCTATGTGCCTTACGAAAACCTGATCGGTCGCGCCGACCGGATCATGTTCTCGTCTGCCGGCCGGTCGATGCTGTTCTTCTGGACCTGGCGCGGGGATCGCTTCTTCAAGGCGGTCAATTGAAGCTCTCAGCCGAGATAAAGGCGTTTCAGCAGCGTTTGGGGTATGAATTTGCCAACCCCGAGCTGCTGGTGCGTGCGCTGACCCACGGCTCGGTCTCATCGTCGACCCGGCCCGACAATCAGCGGCTTGAATTTCTGGGCGACCGGGTGCTGGGTCTTGTCATGGCCACCGCGCTGCTTGAGGCCGACAAGAAAGCCTCCGAAGGCCAGCTTGCGCCCCGGTTCAACGCTCTGGTCCGGAAAGAGGCCTGCGCAGATGTCGCCCGCCAGATCGATCTGGGCGCGGTGCTGAAACTGGGCCGGTCCGAGATGCTCTCGGGTGGGCGCCGCAAACAGGCGCTGCTGGGCGACGCGATGGAGGCGGTGATTGCCGCCATCTACCGCGACGCCGGGTTCGAAGCTGCCCGCGATGTTATTCTCGCCCTCTGGGGCGACCGTATCTACAAGGTCGAGGCCGACGCCCGCGACGCCAAAACCGCGCTTCAGGAATGGGCGCAGGCGCGCGGTCAGAAACCACCCAGCTATGTCGAGGTCAAACGCAGCGGCCCCGACCACGCCCCCGTCTTCACAATCGCCGCCCGCCTTCAGGACGGAACCGAGGCACAAGCCACCGCAGGCTCCAAGCGCCAGGCCGAACAGGCGGCCGCCAAGGCGTTGCTGGATCGGGTCAGCTGATCGGTGCTGCCGCCCGGCCTGTCACAAGTTTCAATCAAACTTGAAGACTATAGCCGCCACGACCCGAGACATGTATCTGGGTGTTAACTGCTTTGGCATCAGTCTGACTGCGACAGGTCAAAGCACTTGAGAAACAACGGATAAAGGCAATCCAATGCAACGTGCAAAACTCTCGCTCGTCAATATCGGCTTTCTGTTCATTGCCGGGTTTGTGGCAACCATGGCCTTCGATTTCTGGGGGCAGGTCGTCAGCCCAGGCATCGGCTGGGCCAACCTGTCACCCGAAGGTCTGGCGCAGAGTTTGCTGTCCAGTCTGGGCCTTCCCAGCAACGCTTTTCTGGGTTTCTTCGTGCATTTCTACATTGTCGGCCTGATTGCCTATCCTTTGGGCTGGTTCCTTGTTTTCCAGCCAATCTGGGTCAAGGTTCTGGGCCCGGTCCACATGTTTGTTGCCTCGGCAATCTATGGTTTCGGTCTGTGG
Organism: Ruegeria sp. AE3; assembly: GCF_056542225.1. Taxonomy (NCBI): domain Bacteria; kingdom Pseudomonadati; phylum Pseudomonadota; class Alphaproteobacteria; order Rhodobacterales; family Roseobacteraceae; genus Ruegeria; species Ruegeria sp. AE3. The sequence goes on from NZ_JBQFZL010000006.1 coordinate 156,177, forward strand.
GTATTTGCTATCGGAGGTGTCACGACCTTTGCAGGTCTGCCGCCGTTCCTGAACTTTGTCGGCATCACATGGGTCGCGCTGATCGGACACGTTTTGTACGGCATCGTGTTTGTGGCCGTGCTGAACCCCATCCTGCGCCGTCACCCGTGATCTGATCCGTTCAACCCGCCGGTTCGGTGTCGGGCCGACGGGTTTCATCGTTCAAACCACCCGGATGAACCCGGTCAGCCCGGTTTTCTGATGTTCGATCACATGGCAATGAAACGCCCAGTCGCCGGGGTTGTCCGCCACCAGCGCTATATCCGCCACCTCATCCTTCAACAGCAGCATCGTGTCCGTCATCAGTGGTGGCAGGATGCGCAGGTTGGATCGCAGCGGCACGAAGGCCAGCCCGTGCAGGTGGATCGGATGCAGGTTCGGCGACTCGTTGCGCAACCGCAGGACATAACTTTTTCCCTGTTCCAATACTGCCAGCGGCCCGGTGCCCTGCGCCGCATCGCCCGGCCAGGGTTTGCGGTTGATCGACCAGAAACTATACCCCAGCGTGCCGCAGAACCCGTCATTCGGGGCACCGCCCTCCGGCGTCCAGCCAAAGACGAACTCATGCAATTCCGCACGGTCCGGATCGGGGCGCGCAACGGGATTTGCACGCAGCGGGCGCAGCTCTCTCAGATCGCGCGCCGCTGATGTGCCAGTAGCCCGCAAGCGCGCCATGGCGCGGTGCGGCTGGCCGGGAAACTTGGCCATCAGGTCCGCCGTCTGCCCTTCGCCCTCGGGCATCCGGACGGCAAAATCCACCCGCTGACCGGGGCCCAGCAACAGCGGTTCATCCGCCGTTGGCACCGGTAGGTCGATCTCGACCGGATGCCCGTCCCACGCGATGATCCGGGTCTCGGCCCCCTCGGGATGCAGCTTGTAGATGCGGGTCGTGTCCGTGTTGACCACCCGCAGCCGCACCAGACTGCCCGCCGCATGCTCATAGACCGCCTCGCTCTGCCAGTTGGCGGTCTGCACTGTACCAAACGTGCCCGCCCGCGCCGCACCCCGCGCCGTATAGGCAGGCAGGAACGCGTCATCCTCGTCCAGACGGAAATCCCGCAGATTGATCACCTGTTCGCTGTCGAACCCCGACTCGTCCGGCTCGGCAATCACCATCACGCCGGTCAGCCCGCGCGCCATCTGCTCCATCGTCATGCAATGGGGGTGATACCAGTAGGTCCCCGCATCCGGTGGTGTGAATTCATAGGTGAAACGTTCACCCTCGCCGATGGGCATCTGGGTCAGGTAGGGTACCCCGTCCATCTCGTTTCGAATACGCAACCCGTGCCAGTGCATCGAGGTATAATCCGGCAAGGTGTTGCGCACGCTCAGCCGCATAGGCTCGCCCTGTCGCCCAAACAGAACCGGCGGCGGCGCATCGGGCGAGAGGCTGACCATCCCCGCGGTAAGCTGTTCTCGCAGCCGGTAACTGGCGGGTTGCAGCACCAGTTCCTGTGCTGCATCACCTGCCGCCAGCGACCATCCGCCCAACCCAAACGCACCTGCGGCGGCGCCGCTTCCAAGAAGAAACTCGCGACGTTTCATGACAACCTCATTGAAAGGATTTGCGGCCGGGCTGGAACTGGCTGGGCACCTGCGCCTGTCCTGCCACCGCAAACGCAGGGCCGCAATGCGACAAATCCCTCTGGCCCGCCGCCCCTTTCTGCTATAGGGGGGCGCAGTTGCAGACAGGATTGCCAGACACATGACCACACGCGCCGGATTTATCGCCCTGATCGGAGAGCCCAACGCAGGCAAATCCACCCTCCTGAACCGCATGGTCGGGGCAAAGGTCTCGATCGTGACCCATAAGGTGCAGACCACACGCGCCCGTATCCGGGGCGTTGCGATGGAAGGCGATGCGCAACTGGTCTTTGTGGACACGCCGGGCCTGTTCAAACCGCGTCGCCGTCTGGACCGTGCCATGGTCGCTGCCGCCTGGGGCGGGGCCGCCGATGCCGATATCGTCGTGCTGATGGTCGAGGCGCATCGCGGCATCACCGAAGGGGTTGAACGCATCCTCGAAGGGCTGGCCGAGATCGGGCAGGGCCGCACCATCGCGCTGGCGATCAACAAGATCGACAAGGTGCCGTCCGAGAAACTGCTGGCGCTGACCAGCGACCTGAACGCGCGCTACCCCTTTGCCGAAACTTTCATGATCTCGGCCGAAAAAGGCCACGGCGTCGACGACCTGCGCAAATGGCTGGCGGGCGAATTGCCCGAAGGCCCGTGGTTGTATCCCGAAGATCAGATCGCCGATCTGCCCCTGCGCATGATCGCCGCTGAAATGACGCGCGAGAAGCTGACCCTGCGCCTGCATCAGGAACTGCCCTACCAACTGACGGTCGAGACCGAGACCTGGGAAGAACGCAAGGACGGCTCGGCCAGAATCGATCAGATCATCTATGTCATGCGCGACGGCCACAAGGGCATCGTTCTCGGCAAGAAGGGCGAGACGATCAAGGCCGTCAGTCAGGCCGCGCGGGCGGAACTGGAAGAGTTCCTCGACCGCAAGATCCACCTGTTCCTGCAAGTGAAAGTCCGGCCCAACTGGCTTGAGGAATCCGAGCGCTATTCGGAAATGGGTCTGGATTTCAAAGACGGCAACGCATGACCCGCCTGACCGCTGATTTCTGGGTGCACGCCTATCTGGCGCGGCTCCGGTTTCAGGAAATCCCCGCCTTTGTCGTGGCCCATGGCGATGACACCGCGGGCGCGGTTCTGGTCAAGCTCAACACGCTCGACGGGCAGGCCACCGCCTTCCAACGCAGCTTTGATCTGATGAGCGGTGAACGGAAATGGGTTGAACTTTCCTCTGGCCTTGAAGGCGATGTGGATCATGCCATCCAGCGCCAGCGCAGCTTTGACCCCGACCTCTGGGTGATCGAGGTTGAAGACCGGCAAGGCCGGCACCTGCTGGGTGAAGAGGGGCTGGAGTAGCGGGCCGGGCGAATGTCGGCTTTGAGCCCAAAGTTACCTATTGATTTTGGGAAGATTCCCAGTCTTCAGCGTATCTGGCCAGGACAGCATGCTTGTCCAATTCGTCGAGTGTAAGGGTTTCCGATAAGTGCATCGCAACGATAATCGCATGCGACATAACACAATGCTGAAAGGAGTATTTCTGTGAACCTGCCAGCCTTTGATTTTCATAGAGAAGTTCGCAAACAAAGAAAAAATCAGACGTAACAGCCGATAGTGCAACGAGCTTTTCCCTGAAGTTATCGCAACTGTTCAAAAAACTGGAATTCAGCAAAATTTGGAATACCGCTTTAGTTTCTGCGTAAACCGTTTCAATATCCATTGCTTCCAACCTTGCAGATACAGGTTCAAAAAACACATTTCACCAGGAAAGACGAGCAATCTTTTGTAAGTTGGTTTGACAGGAAGGTTTGTCCGCATAGATGCCTAGCCCCCTCCCGTCGGACCAGGCGATTCACGTATCTTTCCGCGTTTGATGCGCAAAACCATTGCAGAACGGAACCCTTCACGATTTTCTGGGAACACCACAACTTATCACGGACAGGACCCCGAATTGGACTGGCGCGATCACGGCATCCTACTGACCTCTCGCCGCCACGGCGAAACCTCGGCGATTATCGAGGTCTTTACCGAATCCCACGGGCGTCATGCTGGTGTGGTGCGGGGCGGGACCAGCCGCAAGATCGCACCCATCCTGCAACCCGGCGCGCAACTGGATGTGCTGTGGCGTGCGCGGCTGGAGGAACATATCGGCACCTTTCAGGTCGAACCCCTGCGCTCGCGCGCGGCGGCGGCGTTTTCCGGGCGGCTGGCCCTGTCCGGGCTGAACGCCGTCGTGTCGCTTTTGTCCTCCTGCCTGCCCGAGCGGGAAGCGCACCCGGCGCTCTATACCCGAACCGAGCGGTTGATGGACCTGTTGGGACAGGATGAGATCTGGCCGCTGGCCTACCTGCGATGGGAACTGGCGTTGCTGGACGAACTTGGCTTTGGCCTTGACCTGACCGCCTGCGCCGCGACCGGCACGACCGAGGGGCTGGTCTATGTGTCGCCCAAGACCGGGCGCGCCGTCAGTGCCAAAGGGGTCGGGGAATGGGCAGACAAGATGTTGCCGCTGCCGCCCTGTCTGCGGGGTGAAGGCACCGCGCCGGATGCCGAGATTGCCGAAGCTTTGCGCACAACCGGATATTTCCTGAACCACCGCGTCGCCCCCGCGCTGGGGCATAACCCACTGCCCGAGGCGCGCGCGCGGTTCGTGGATCAGGTCACTCGGCGGCTGTGAACACCATCTCGTGCCCGTCCTCATTGCGCAAGATCAGCACATCACCCGACACTTCGGATTGGGTCATGGCCAAAAGGGCGGCGAAATAGACCCCTTCGGCCTCAAGCCCGGCGCAGGCGGCCCGCGTTGCTCTCAGGTCCTGAATTTCGAACCACGGGTAGGGCGCGTTCAGCGTGCCGTCATAGCTGTTGCAGGGGGCATTTCCGGTTATCCTGCCCTCTTCTGGGAACCGCAGCAGGGCGCTGGCGGCAAAGGGCTGTCCGTCGATTTCCTGCAGCGCCCATGTCCGGTCTGCTGCGCCATAGGCGGCAACGGATTCATCCCTGTCGCATTGAAACAGGGCCATCAAAGGCAGGGTCAGGATCAGGCGTGTCATGGCAGGGTTCTAGCGTATCAGCCGTAACTGCGGAACCTGGTCAGTAGGGCAAAGACCCGTTCAGAAGCCGCTCGCGCACTTCCAGCCGGGGTGCCCAGTTGTATCGTGTATCCTCGCGCACTGGCGCCCAGAACAAGACACCGCTGTTGCGCCAGGGGTCCAGGATGATGCCATCATACATCGTGTCCCCCTTGGCGCTGATCGATGCCGAATGGTGGATGATGCGAAACGGGGTCGGCGGTGACGTGGCCCAGTGCAGATCCAGCGTCCGGAAATTCTCCTGCCGCAGGCGTTTGGTCATCGCTTCGGCCCAGTCATTGCACAGGCCCTTTTCGCGGAACCCGTTGATGATCTTGGCGTTGTGGATGATCGCCGGGTCGGTGACATTCCAGTCCTGCTTCAGCTGCTGCGAATAGGCATAGGCAATCGTGGCCGCTTGCTGTGCCTCGGCCGGATCGACCTCCGCCCCAAGCCCCCGGATCGATTGCGCCAGCGCGTCCACATCACTCCGGCTCACCGTCGGCAGCGAGGTGGTGCAAGCCGCCAGAGCAAGAGCCGCAAGAACAGCACACATAGCAAGGAAAGGTCGGGTCATGCGTTATCCCAAAAGTTAATTGCGACGTCTCGTGTTCGGCTGATGCTCTACCGGTGAAAGGGGTGGGATCAAAGGGGGAAGTTTTGAAACACGTGGGTCATTTGTGACCGTCACGCGGGCCACGAGGGGCGATGGTTTGCTTTGTACAAAACGTACTCTGCATGGTTCGGACCGCGTACAGATTGTACAAAACAGGAAAAAGACCCGGCGCAAGCGCCGGGCCAGTCGGGGAAACAGGACTGCCGGAATGGGTCACCCGAGCAGACGTCGTGCGATGACCTGTGCCTGAATTTCAGCAGCCCCTTCGAAAATGTTAAGGATACGCGCGTCACACAGAACGCGGCTGATCTTGTATTCCAGCGCAAAGCCGTTGCCGCCATGAATCTGCAACCCGTTGTCCGCCGCAGCCCAGGCCACACGCGCACCAAGCAGCTTGGCCATACCGGCCTCAAGGTCACAGCGCTGGCCGTGATCTTTTTCCCATGCGCTGAAATAGGTCAGCTGACGCGCGATCATGATCTCGACCGCCATCATCGCCAGCTTGCCGGCCACGCGCGGGAAATTGATCAGGGATTTTCCGAACTGCTTGCGGTCGATCGCATATTGCATGGCGATGTCCAGCGCACACTGTGCCACGCCGATGGCGCGGGCGGCGGTCTGGATGCGCGCACTTTCGAAGGTTTCCATCAACTGCTTGAAACCTTTACCTTCTTCTCCGCCCAGCAGGTTCTCACCCTTGACATGGAAGCCGTCAAAACCCAGCTCGTATTCCTTCATGCCGCGATAGCCCAGAACCTCGATCTCGCCACCGGTCATGCCGGGGGTGGGAAAGGGATTCTCGTCAGTGCCCGGTGTCTTTTCCGCCAGGAACATGGACAGGCCGCGGTGGTCGGTGCTGTCGGGGTTGGTCCGAGCCAGCAGGGTCATCACATGGGTCCGCGCGGCGTGGGTGATCCAGGTCTTGTTGCCGGTTATCTTGTAATCGCCATTCGCGTCCTTGACCGCGCGCGTACGCAGGCTGCCAAGGTCTGAACCGGTGTTGGGTTCCGTGAAAACGGCAGTCGGCAGGATCTCGGCGCTGGCAATCTTTGGCAGCCACTGTGCCTTTTGCGCGTCGGTGCCGCCTGCGATGATCAACTCGGCCGCAATCTCGGATCGGGTACCCAGCGAACCAACGCCGATATAGCCGCGCGACAGTTCCTCGGACACCACGCACATTGATGCTTTGGACAGACCGAACCCACCGAATTCCTCGGGGATGGTCAGGCCGAAAACACCCATTTCCGCCAGTTCTTCAATGATTTCCAGCGGAATCAGTTCATCCTTCAGGTGCCAGTCATGCGCGTTTGGTTCGACCTTTTCCTGCGCGTAGCGGCGGAACTGGTCCCGGATCATCTCAAGCTCTTCATCCAGACCAGACGCGCCGAACATCGTAGCTCCGGCCTGATCCTGCATCAGCGCAACCAGACGGCTACGTGCGGCCTGAGAATTGGCCCGTGCCATCAGGGTCTGCACTTCGGTTGACTGAAAGCCCGACAGCGCGTCCCAGCCAAGGCCCATATCCTGAAGACGCACCACCTCGCCCTGGTTCATCGGAATACCGCCCGCCACCTGGTGCAGATATTCGCCAAACGCGATCTGGTGCAGCAACTGCTCGATCTCACCAAATTTGCCATCGGCTTGCAGCGCTTCTGCCCAGCGCTGCATCTGTTGCAGCGACTGCGAATATGTCGCCAGCCAGGCCAGACCATGCGCAGCGGTCTGATTTGCTTCGATCAATGCGCCAGAGACCCGGCCTTCAGCGGTCACCATGCCACGCACGGATGCGCGGGCTTTTTCAAAAACGGCGTCCACAGCAGGCACGGCGGCTCGCGTCAAATCCAGAAGATCGGGCAATACTGCATCAGTTGTCATTTGGGTCATATCCTGTCCGTCATGGGCCATGAATCGCGTCCTTTCCTCGGTCGTCTGGTCATATCATGCTGCACGTGCAGCGCAACAAAAATACTAATTATGCCGTTAAAAAGTTCAAAAATTACCTGAACATTTTTGCAATGCAGAAGAAAATCCAGATGATATCTAGAGGGCATGGACCTGTTTTCCCTTCTGTCGCCGCGAGAGCTGTTACTTGCCATCGCCGTTGCCTTTGCCGCCGGGTGGGTCAAGGGCATGGTTGGATTTGCCATGCCCATGGTGTTTGTATCTGGCCTGAATTCGTTTCTGCCGCCGGATCTGACCTTGGCGGGGCTGATCCTGCCGACCCTTGTCACCAATGGCGTTCAGGCTTTTCGCGGGGGCGCCAGCGCCGCACTCAGCTCTATTCGCCGGTTTCGGGTGTTCCTGGTGGTTGGCGGTATTTTTCTGGTGCTGAGCGCACAGCTGGTCACGCTGGTGCCCGGCTCGGTCTTCCTGCTGCTGATCGGCGCGTTCGTGTCCTTCTTCGCCCTTGTGCAGGTTCTGGGCGTCAGGCTGGTGCTAAATCATCCATCAACCGGTGTTGAGGCCGTTGTTGGCGGTGTCGCCGGGTTCGTGGGTGGCATGTCGGGCATTTGGGGTCCCCCCACAGTTGCATATCTCACGGCCTTGAATACCCCGAAGAAAGAGCAGATCCGAATTCAGGGTGTCATCTATGGATTGGGGGCGGTCATGCTGCTGGCCGCGCATGTCTGGTCCGGTTTTCTGCGCGTGCAAACGGTTCCGTTTTCAGTAATCCTGATCGTTCCTGCCATGCTAGGGATGTGGGTCGGATTGAAACTGCAGGATCGTATCGATCAGGCCAGCTTTCGCAAGGCCACGCTGTTCGTTTTGCTGTTGGCGGGCTTGAACCTACTGCGGCGTGGCCTGATGGGCTGAAGCTCTAGTCCGGTCGCCTGTCTGCAAACCGGAACGCGAAATACAGACCAAGCATCAGAAAGAACAGGCCCGAAATGTCGCCGATCAGGAACGCGATGTACTCAACCGTTGCACTGCCAAAGACCAGATTGGTCAGGCCAGAGACCAGAAAAGATGTGGCTATGCCCACGCCCATAACGCAAACCCAGCAGGGTTTGCGGTTCGGGTTGGGGAACAGGTCCCATCCGACAGCCTTCAGCAGATAGAAAACCGCAGGAACCGTCAGGACGGCGACAGCAATTGCCAGCAGGCGGGTGGGCAGGAAAACATCCGTTCCCGCCAGATAGGCAAAGACGATGAACACACCCGGCAGCAATGCAAATATTGCGCGCCACCCCAACAGCCAGGCCGACAGAACCCGTACGCCATGCGGCAAAAACAGCAGGCTCGCCCGGCTTGGGTATTCCGGAAAAAACACGTTCTGCATTGGCATCAGCACAGCGAAGGTCAGTATCGACGCCAGAACATAAGCCAGTGAAGCCGCAAGGGTGTCAGTCGCCCAGCCGCGCATCGCGATCACATCACCGTGCACGCACGGGGCGCGTCATCTGGGGGCATGAACGATGTACCGCCCGCGATTGGCGCTGCCACTTTGTGAAAGATAGCCTTTTTCGACCAGCGATTTCAGCGCGCGAAAAAACGTTGGGCGCGAAATGCTTTGGACCAGCGTATGCTCGATCAACCCGAACGTACGCACTTCCTGAGTGGATTTTGAAAGCTCTTCCGCGGCGTAATAGATGTCGCGCTCAACCGGAGATAGTTTTTCCAGCCCAAGCGTCCGCTCCATGCTTTGCATCAATTTGCGTAGTTCGGTGAGTTTCGAGATTTCCGTCATGGTGTTACCTGTAGTTTTCTGTGCCAACCGCCGCCTGTCCGCGACCATTTGAACCACACTGATCGCAATACCAACCAGCCAGTCCCATGTTGACACTCATCCCCGTTTACTTAGACTAGAAGCCTGATTAGGTTGCTCAATCCAGCGTTGTGAGTGTGCGCATATGAGCTTCCACAAAGTCCTTTCAGTCAGTGCCCGGCGCGAATGTGCCGGGCTTTTTCGTCTCAACAGTAAATAGGCCTAGCGCAGATCGCACTTTGAAACAACGCACTTGTATGTGCATTTAATGACATACAACTATAAGATGAGTATTTAGCGGACGGCTAAAGAAGCTGCGGATTGGCAAAAAGAAAGGGGCTCAGCGGCCCCTTTTTTTCGTTTATCCGATTGCGACGGCTTTGATGTCGTCATCAATGAATGGCAGATACTGCTCGAAGTTCTCGGCAAACATCTGCACCAGTTTCTCGGCCTGTTTGTCGAATGCGGCCTGATCATCCCAGGTCCGACGTGGGTCAAGCAGAACTTCGGGGACACCCGGGACAGAGACGGGAACGTCAAAGCCGAAATTGGCGTCCTTGCGGAACTCGGCGTCGCGCAGCGAACCATCCAGCGCTGCGGTCAGCAGGGCACGGGTGGCCTTGATCGGCATCCGGCTGCCGATACCATAGGCGCCACCGGTCCAGCCTGTGTTGACCAGCCAACAGGTCGCGCCGTGTTGGGCGATCTTGTCGCGCAGCAGGTTTCCGTAGACTTCCGGGCGGCGCGGCATGAACGGCGCACCAAAGCAGGTCGAGAAGGTGGGTTGCGGTTCGGTAACGCCACGCTCGGTCCCGGCCACCTTTGACGTGAAGCCCGACAGGAAGTGATACATTGCCTGCGCAGGCGTCAGCCGCGCGATCGGAGGCAGTACACCAAAGGCATCGCAGGTCAGCATAATGATGTTTTTCGGATGCCCACCCAGCGCGCTTTTGGATGCGTTCGAAATATACTCAAGCGGATAGGCGCAACGCATGTTCGCGGTCAGGGAGTCGTCGTCGAAATCCAGTTCCTTGGTCTCGGCGTCAAAGACCATGTTTTCGATCACGGTGCCGAATTTCGAGGTGGTCGCGTAAATCTCCGGCTCGGCTTCGGCGTTAAGGTTGATGGTCTTGGCATAGCAGCCGCCTTCGAAGTTGAAGGTGCCCCGATCCGACCAGCCGTGCTCGTCATCCCCGATCAGCGTGCGCGACGGATCGGCGGACAGGGTTGTCTTGCCAGTGCCGGACAGGCCAAAGAACACGGCGGTGTCGACCGCGTTGCCAACAGCATGGTTGGCCGAGCAGTGCATCGGCATCACACCCTTTTCGGGCAGCATGTAGTTTAGTAGGGTGAATACGGATTTCTTGTTTTCACCTGCATATTCGGTGCCGCCGATCAGGATCAGCTTGCGGTCGAAGTTCAGCGCGATCACCGTTTCGCTGCGGCAGTTATGCTTGGCCGGGTCAGCCTTGAAGCTGGGGCAGTTGATGATGGTGAAGTCTGCGGTGAACTCGTCCAGATCCTCGCGGTCGGGACGGCGCAACAGGTGGCGGATGAACAGGTTGTGCCAGGCAAGCTCAGTCACCATGCGCACGTTGATTGCGTAGGTTGGATCGGCGCCTCCGACGAGGTCCTGCACGAAATAGTCACGGCCTTTCATATGCGCCAGCATGTCTTGGTAGAGGGCGTCAAATCCCTCCGGCGTCATCTCGGCATTGTTTTCCCACCAGATGGCGTCGGCCACGCTGCTGGTTTTGACGACATGCTTGTCCTTGGGCGAGCGACCGGTGAACTTGCCAGTGGTGACCAGAAAGGCACCGCCATTTCCAAGTGTACCTTCGCCGCGCTTCAACGCTTCTTCGATCAGCGCCGGTTCCATGAAGTTATAATAGACATTGCCCAGACCCTCGATGCCCTGATCCTCGAGGCGGAATTGCGGGTTAACCCGTCCAGATGTCATGTGTGTCTTCTCCTGTGGCGGCGCCGGGGCTTTGGGCCCTGAGGCGCCTTTGGGGCAGTGTACCGGGAAAACCGGCGGCTGAGCGCGTCTTATCATGGTCGTTCAGGACATGAACAGGCGGGTTTGACGCAGTTAGCGCAACCAAGCTCGGGTTTAGCGCCATCACAAATTCAATGACCGAGAACCGGGCATATTTTTGCGGGCATAAAGGCAAATTTGCCGCAGACCTGCCGCAACAAAGGCACGATTCGCAGTTACGGATTGATTCGGCGTCTTAAAACCGCCAACAATGCCTTACAAATAAGCGAATTATTGCGCGAGTGAGCAGGAATAGGGGTGAGCCCGATGTCAAAGATTGCACTTGTGGATGACGATAGAAACATTCTGACGTCTGTATCCATGACACTCGAAGCCGAAGGTTTCGAGGTTGAAACTTATAATGATGGCCAGGCCGCGTTGGATGCGTTCAACAAGAAGCTGCCGGACATGGCCGTGCTCGATATAAAGATGCCGCGTATGGATGGCATGGATCTGCTACAGCGTCTGCGTCAGAAAACGCAGATGCCGGTGATCTTTCTGACCTCGAAAGATGATGAAATCGATGAGGTTCTGGGTCTGCGCATGGGCGCGGATGACTATGTAAAAAAGCCCTTCTCGCAACGGTTGCTGGTTGAGCGCATCCGCGCGCTGCTGCGCCGGCAAGAAGCAACAAGCGGCGACGCGATCACTGCCAATAGCAATGACACAAAGGTTATGGAACGCGGCGACTTGCGGATGGACCCGCTGCGCCATGCAGTCAGCTGGAAAGGGAATGATGTATCCCTGACCGTGACCGAATTCCTGCTTCTTCAGGCACTTGCCCAGCGTCCGGGTTTCGTCAAAAGCCGCGACCAGCTGATGGATGTGGCCTATGATGATCAGGTTTATGTGGATGACCGGACGATCGACAGCCACATCAAGCGTCTGCGCAAGAAGATGCGCGCGGCTGATCCCGAGTTTTCGGCGATCGAAACCCTTTATGGTATCGGTTACCGGTACAACGAAGAATAGGCGCCACGCCAGCAAGGGGTAATGGGCTCTCGTGCGCGACACCGAAGCAGCCAGCGAACTACGTGACGGTGACGTCGTACTCGGGGATGACTGGGTCATTCCCGACGATTCCGAGTCAGCGGAACTGAGGGAAAAACGTTCTCAGAGAAACCTGTTCTCTCTGAGAGGCTCGCCTTTGGCGCGCAAGATCATCACCTTTAACCTGATCGCGCTGGTGATCCTGGTTACGGGGCTGCTGTATCTGGACGATTCGCGGAAAGAGACGGTTCAGCAAACAGCGCGCAATCTGCTTGGCGATGCGCAGCTGGTCAGCAACGTTTTTGAAACCCAGCTGCGACAGGGTGCGCAACACACCGCACAGGATGCTGGGAACCTCGACGTAAGAGATACGCTGTCTGGGTTGACACTTCCCGAAGGCGGCGAAGTCTTTGTCTATGACGCCAGTGGCACCCTGATTGGCTGGACACGCGGCGCCCCGCAAGTGTCGGCCATGCCGGTTCTTCTGCAAACCAATTCCGAGCTGCAAACCGGCAGCACAGTAATCAGCGACACGCTGAACGCGGTGTGGATCGGTGTGTCGAACCTTCTCAACTGGTCGACCGAGGTCGAGGCACCGACGCTGGCACAACGGGTGCAGGGAATAATCCCGCAGGCGCTGGCAGGCCAAAGTCAGGTGCAGGCTGTTCAGGACGCCTCAGGTGAGACCGTGATCGTGGCCGCTGCGCCGATCCTCTACGAAGATACCCCGGCCGGAGCGGTCGCCATCACCGGCCCAGCAGGCGAGATTGACGCATTGGCCCGTCGCGAGCAGGAACGCATCCTGCAAATGTTCGTGGTGGCTTTGCTGGTTTCGGTGGGTCTGAGCCTTGTGCTGGCTTCGACCATCGCCAACCCGCTGGCAGATCTGGCCGCAGCGGCGGAAATGGGTAAGGACCGGGGCACAGGGGTCAATCCGGGGCGCATTCGCATCCCTGATCTTAGCGCCCGTCCCGATGAAATCGGCCGCCTTAGCCGCGCTTTGCGGGGCATGGTAAATGCTCTGTATAATCGGATTGACGCAAACGAACAGTTCGCAGCTGATGTCGCCCATGAAATCAAGAACCCCCTGGCCAGCTTGCAATCCGCTGTCGGTACATTTCGCATGGTCAAGCGCGAAGATCAGCGCGACAAGCTGCTGGCTGTGATCGAGCATGACGTTCGGCGTCTGGACCGGCTGGTCAGCGACATCTCGAACGCATCGCGTCTTGACGCGGAACTGGTCAAGGAAGAAGAGCAACCCTTTGATCTGCTCAAACTGATTGGCAATTTAGGTCAATATCTGGGTGAGGATGCGCGATCGAAGGGGATCGACTATATCACCGATCTGCCATCCGATCCGATTGTCATCAACGGGCTTGAGGCCCGGCTGGCGCAGGTTTTCGTCAATCTGATCACCAATGCCATTTCCTTCTGTGAAGAAAATGACGCGATCAGGGTCTGGGTGCGTCAGCGCGACAACCGTGTTCTTGTCGTGGTCGAAGACACCGGGCCGGGTATTCCGGAACAGGCCTTGACCAAAGTGTTCAAGCGATTCTATTCGCAACGCCCACCCGAGCATTTCGGCAACAATTCGGGGCTCGGTTTGGCCATCTCGAAACAGATTGTCGAAGCCCATGGCGGCGTAATCTGGGCTGAGAATATCCGCCCGACAGAGGCTGATATCACGTCAGACCCGCTGGGCGCGCGTTTTGTGGTGGGGTTGCCCGTTTAAACCATGCAAGCAGGTTCTCTGTCAGACGCCAAAGACCGGGACAGCGCTTGTGTTCATGCCTCATGTATAACAGTGGCCGGGCGCGGGCTGTTGATTGTCGGTGCCTCGGGCGCGGGAAAATCGGCATTGGCATTGCAGATGATGACCTATGGGGCAGGGCTGGTTGCGGATGATCGGGTCGAACTGTCAAGGCGGGGCCATCAGGTCATTGCCGCCGCCGTGCCGCAGATACAGGGTTTGATCGAGGCCCGTCACATTGGTTTGATCAAAGCGGATGCATTCGGACCGGTCCCTTTGGACTATGTTATGGACCTGGATCAAAACGAGCCGCAGAGGTTGCCTGCCGAGGCGACAATCGTGCTGCTGGGGCAAACTGTTCCCTTGCTTCGCGGGGCAGGCGTGCCCAACTTGGCCGCAGCGTTGATGCAGCTTCTGAAATATGGGCGTGTACACCCGGAATGGCCGAACAAATGACAGAGCAACGGCGGATCGTGTTGGTTACAGGCCCATCAGGGGCCGGAAGATCCACAGCCATTCATGTCCTGGAAGACCTGGGCTTTGAGGCTATCGACAACTTGCCGATGGGCCTGTTGCTGCGCCTACTGGACAGTGCGGACAGCGACCGCCCAATGGCGCTGGGCATTGACGCCCGCAATCGCGATTTCTCGACAATCGGGTTTATCGAACTGGCCGAAAGCCTGGGTCGCATGGCGCGGGTGGATTTGACCGTTCTGTATCTGGATTGCAGCGACGACGTGTTGGTGCGCCGGTTTTCGGAAACCCGCAGGCGGCACCCCGTTGCCAAGAATGCCAGCCCTGAGACCGGCGTTCAGCGTGAAAAAGAGCTGCTGGCCCCCATACGCGAGATTGCAGATACCCTGATCGATACAAGCCATCTGAACGTGCATCAGCTGCGGGAAGAAGTTGAAAACTGGTTTGCGCCCCAAGGGGGGCGACATCTGGCAGTTTCTATCGAGTCGTTTTCGTACAAGCGGGGCCTTCCGCGCGGGCTGGACATGGTCTTTGATTGCCGGTTTCTGGCAAACCCGTATTGGCGCCCCGAGTTGCGGGCGGCGGACGGGCGGCACTCGGACGTTGCGCGCTTTGTTCAATCGGATATGAATTACGCACCCTTTCTTGAACGTGTTATGGATTTGCTTACTTTGTTGCTGCCGGCCTTTCGGGCCGAAGGAAAAGCACATCTGTCGGTGGCTTTTGGATGCACGGGTGGGCAACACAGATCCGTCGCAATGGCAGAAGCTGTTGCAAAGGCCCTTGCAGAGGACGGGCAGCAGGTGGCAATTAGACATCGCGAGATGGAACGTCGGTCGTTGAGTGTGAGGTCGGATTGATCGGAATAGTGATCGTTGCGCATGGCGGTTTGGCCCAGGAATACCTGGCCGCCACACAGCATGTGGTCGGACCGCAGCCCGGCCTTGTGGCCATTGCGATCGAACCCGACCACGATAGGGATGAAAAACAGGCGGAAATCTGTCGTGCGGCTGACGAAGTGGATATGGGCGACGGTGTTGTCGTTGTAACCGACCTGTTCGGTGGCAGCCCTTCAAATCTCAGCCTGCGGGCCTGTGCGCCTCAGGATCGGCGGATATTGTATGGGGCAAACCTGCCAATGCTCATTAAATTGGCCAAAAGCCGCCACTTACCCGTTGGTGATGCTGTCCGCCAGGCAATGGAAGCTGGACGGAAATACATCAATGCGCAAAATGTGACTTTGGACTAAAACCGGATTGATGAATATGACCACCCGAAGCCTGAAAATTATCAATGAAAAAGGTCTGCATGCCCGCGCCTCGGCAAAACTGGTCGAGGTTGTGGAAGGTTTCGACGCGCATGCCGAGGTGTCGAAGGACGGAATTTCTGCGTCAGGTGACAGTATTATGGGCCTTTTGATGTTGGCAGCCTCTCGCGGAACAACTATTGACGTCGAGACCTCCGGGCCGGATGCTGAAGCATTGGCAGAAGCTCTGGAAGCGCTTGTGAACGACAAGTTCGGAGAGGGGTTCTAAGCTGCCCTTGCCGGGACAGGAAGAACGGGAAGACCAGGAATTGGCGGAAACGACGCACGAGACCAAGACAAGCCCGGTGGTGGATGGGACCGCAGATCAGGGCGAGATCTACGACCGTAGAACTCTGACCTATGCAAACTCGTTCGATGACGCCTGGACTTCAACGGCCATTCGCGCCATCGAATGGTGCACGGGCAAGCTGACCATTCTGCGGATGGTCAACAAATTCGAGAAAAAGAACGAATTTTATCGTGGGCAGCGGTTCTGGGGTGGCGCGCTTGAGGTGATGGGGATCGACCTGACCACGCCGCTAGAGCAGATCGCCCGTATTCCAAAAACCGGCCCTGTGGTTGTCGTTGCCAACCACCCCCACGGAATGGTGGATGGTATGATTCTGGCCGAGTTGATCGGGCGGGTCCGCAGTGATTATCGCATTCTGACCCGCTCGGTCCTGACGGGTCTGGATGAGGCCGCGACATCTTTCATGATCCCGGTTCCATTTCCGCATGACCCCGAGGCGCAGGCCAAGATGCTGGAAATGCGTGGCAAGGCGATGGACCATCTGAAGGACGGCGGCGTCGTGGCGCTGTTCCCGTCCGGTGTCGTCATGTCATCGGATGACTGGTTTGGCCCCGCAGTCGAGCGCGAGTGGAATGTGTTCACCGCAAAAATGATCCGCCGTTCAGGCGCGCGCGTGGTGCCTATTTTCTTTCCCGGCAGCAACTCGCGATGGTACCAGATCGCCAACAAACTGTCGCCGATCCTGCGGCAAGGCTTGCTGCTGCATGAAATCGTCCGCTCGTGCAAAAAACCGCAATCGCCAGTCATCGGCGATCCGATCTCGGATCAGGACATGGAACAGTTGGAGCGTGACCCGCGTGGTTTCATGACCTGGCTCAGAAACCATACAATGTCGCTGGGCAAGTCAGGCCAATCCTGATCCGTGTCTTCATCTGACCGACACCGTGCTTGGCAAGGGCGGTTTTGTTAACGTGTCGGAACCGGCACCTCGCCGCGATAATCATAGAAACCGCGCTGCGTCTTGCGCCCCAGCCATCCGGCCTCGACGTATTTCGTCAAAAGTGGGCAGGGGCGATACTTGGTATCAGCCAGACCATCATGCAAGACGTTCATGATGGCCAGACAGGTGTCCAGCCCGATGAAATCCGCCAATTCCAAAGGCCCCATAGGGTGATTCGCGCCCAGCTTCATCGATTGGTCGATGGACTGGACGCTTCCGACACCTTCATACAGCGTATAAACGGCTTCGTTGATCATCGGCATCAGAATGCGGTTGACAATGAAAGCCGGGAAATCTTCGGCGCTGGCAGCCGTTTTGCCCAACCGGTCCACCACCGCTTTGCAGGCTTTGAAGGTTTCCTCATCCGTTGCGATACCGCGGATCAGTTCCACCAATTGCATGATCGGAACCGGGTTCATGAAGTGAAAACCCATGAAACGTTCGGGTCGGTCGGTACGGCTGGCCAGACGCGTGATGGAAATGGACGACGTATTCGACGTCAGGATCGTATGCGGCAGGAGGTGTGGCTGCAGATCTTCGAAAATGGCCTGTTTGACCGTTTCCCGCTCGGTCGCAGCTTCGATCACCAGATCGGTCTGTCCCAGCTGCGGCAATTCAAGGGTGGTTGTAATACGCTTCAGGGCCGCCTGCATCGCATCGTCAGTGATCTTGCCGCGTGATGCCTGACGCGCCATGTTGCCTTCGATCGTGGCCATTGCGCTGTTCAACGCATCCTGACTGACATCATTCAGCAAGACATCGTATTCCGCCAAAGCCAGAACATGAGCAATGCCGTTGCCCATCTGACCCGCGCCAATCACCCCGACCGATTTAACTTCCATGTTCAGCTGCCTTTGCCCTGGAGGATACCGGGACAGTATCGGCAGACCGGGGCAGGCGGCAAGGGGATCGAACCGGTCAATTTTGCTTCAAATGCGCGCATTAGGAGATTCTCAATACCTAAGGCCGCAAATTGGCATTTGGGTGAAAATGTGGGGGGCTTGGTATGAGCTTTCATCGGGTCAGCGACAGCACAGAGGCCGCGTGCCAATATGCAGGATCAAACCTTTGGTTTCGGGCACCGCCCGGAAATCTTGAGACGCCTTACGTGGCCTGTCTGGGTGGAGAAGAGACGTTTGGCCGGTTCGTGGAGTATCCGTACCCGGCATTGCTTGCAAAAAGATTGCCGCAGCCTTGTACCAATTTTGGCAGTCTTTTTTGCGGGGCTGAGGCATTGCTTGCTGATCCGGGGGTCTTAAATCTTGTCAACGGATCGGACCTTTGTGTGCTGCAAGTGCTGGACGTGCCTTACCAGTCGAACAGGTTTTATCGCGTGCATTCGCGTCGGAATGATCGGTTTCTTGAACCCTCGTGCGACCTGCTGGACCTTTATCCCGAGGTCGATTTCACGGATATCCACTTTGTCAGGCATTTGCTGGAACGGTTGCGGGCCATTAAGGACGCGCGCTTTGAGGTTGTAGCACAGGAGTTGCGAGAGACTTGGTTGCGCAACACATCCGAGCTGATACGCCGGATCAAGCCGGGGGTTGTTCTTCTCTGGCTGCATATACAGCGACAGGAAGACCGGCATCGCGACCTTGTCCTGCCCGACGCTGACATGATCGAACAGGTTCGACCGCTATGTGCCGATGTCGTGGAATGCTCGGTCAGTGTGTCCTCCTTGTCAGACGAGATCGAGGACGTGTTGTTCGGGACGCTGCAACAGCCTGTGGCCGAGCATATGCTCGGCCCCTCTGCGCATAGAGAGATTGCCTTGAAGCTTGAGGCGGTTTTGAGGGGATTGAATTGAAAAAGGCCCGCTTGGTGGCGGACCTTTGGTGATTGTGGGGCTAAGATCCCGGGCTGTGTTCAGCCGAGTTTTTCGGTCAGTTCCGGGACCGCCTGGAACAGGTCGGCGACCAGTCCGAAGTCGGCGACCTGGAAGATCGGTGCTTCTTCGTCCTTGTTGATCGCAACGATGACCTTTGAATCCTTCATGCCCGCAAGGTGCTGGATTGCGCCCGAGATTCCGACCGCGACATACAGATCAGGCGCAACAACCTTGCCGGTCTGACCCACCTGCCAGTCGTTCGGGGCATAGCCCGAGTCCACAGCGGCGCGCGATGCGCCAACCGCTGCACCCAGCTTGTCAGCCAGAGCTTCGATCAGCTTGAAGTCGTCTTGCGAGCCGACACCACGGCCGCCCGAGACAACAACGCCTGCCGAGGTCAGTTCCGGACGGTCGCTTGCAGCCACCTTGTCTTCGACCCACGACGACAGACCGGGATTGTCGCCGACCGAGATGGTCTCGACCGCAGCCGAGCCGCCGGTCCCCGCCGCATCGAAGGACGCGGTGCGGATGGTGACGACTTTCTTGGCGTCGTTCGACTTCACGGTCTGGATCGCATTGCCCGCATAGATCGGGCGCTCAAACGTCGAGCCGTCAACCACGCCCGAGGCATCCGAGATCACCATCACGTCCAGCAGGGCTGCGACGCGCGGCATCACGTTCTTGGCGTCGGTGGTCGCGGGGGCCACGATATGCTCGTACCCATCGGCCAGACCCACGATCAGCGCGGCGGTCGATTCCGCCAGGCGATGACCCAGCGACGCGTCTTCGGCCACCAGCACCTTGGACACGCCGTCGATCTTGGCGGCAGCCTCGCCGGCAGCGGCGGCCGAGCCACCTGCAGCCAGAACGGTCACTTCACCCAGCGCCCTGGCGGCGTTGACGGCCTTGGCGGTGGCGTCCAGCGCCAGTTCGCCATTGTTGACTTCGGCAAGCAGAAGTACAGCCATTACACAGCCCCCACTTCTTTGAGTTTCGAAACCAGCTCATCCACCGAGCCAACGATGATACCTGCGGCCCGTGCCGGCGGTTCTTCGGTCTTGACGATTTCTAGGCGCGGCGTGACGTCGACGCCGTAATCGGCGGCGGTTTTCTCGTCCAGCGGCTTTTTCTTCGCCTTCATGATGTTGGGCAGCGACGCATAACGCGGCTCGTTCAGGCGCAGGTCAACGGTCACGATGGTCGGCATCTTGACGCTGATGGTCTGCAACCCGCCATCCACCTCGCGGGTGATCTTGGCGCTGTCGCCTTCAATATCCAGTTCCGAGGCAAAGGTGCCCTGCGACCAGCCCAACAGGGCCGATAGCATCTGGCCGGTGGCGTTCATGTCGTTGTCGATCGCCTGCTTGCCCGCCAGAACGATGCCGGGCTGCTCTTCCTCGACCACTTTGGCCAGGATCTTGGCAACCGCCAGCGGCTCGATATCGGTGTGCACATCATCCGTCGCAACAACCAGAATCGCGCGATCAGCCCCCATGGCCAGCGCGGTCCGCAGCGTCTCCTGCGCCTGCTTCACACCAATCGAAACGGCAACAACTTCGTCTGCCTTGCCAGCCTCTTTCAGGCGAATGGCCTCTTCAACCGCAATCTCGTCGAACGGGTTCATCGACATTTTGACATTGGCGAGATCAACACCGCTACCGTCCGCTTTCACGCGGACCTTCACATTGTAGTCAATCACGCGTTTGACAGGTACCAGTACCTTCATTGTAGCGCTTTCTCCTCAAAAAAACGGCAAGCCGCGAAGGCGACTCCACCAATGCTCTCGTCGGACTTGATAACGTCTGCTGCACCCGCAAAACAGAGCAAAATCGTCACGTCGTCGCGTCGGGACGTCGCGTTTTGCAGTTTTTTACCTTGAGGCACGCAAGATTGTTGCCCGCATTGTGCCTATTTTCTGGGAAATATTCAGCGGTTCGCGCCAGGAACCCACAGCACGTCGTCCTTGCCATCATTGTTTGCGCAACGGGCCGCGACGAAAAACCAGTCACTTAGCCGGTTGAGGTATTTGACGGCCACGTCGTTAACCGGTTCCATATTTGTCAACTCGACTGCCAATCGCTCGGCGCGACGCGATACGGTGCGGCACACGTGCAAATGCGCGGCCAGCCGCGACCCCCCCGGCAGGATAAAGCTGCGCAGCGGTTCCAATGTTTCGTTCATGATGTCAATTTCGGCTTCCAGCCGGTCGATCTGAGCGGATACGATTCGCAGCGGTGGATAGTCCGCTTCGGCATCCTTCTCCATTTCAGGGCGGCAGAAATCTGCGCCAAGATCAAACAGGTCGTTCTGAATCCGCGACAGGGCGGCATCGACTTCGCCTTCAGCCTCGGTGCGGGCCACGCCAACAAAAGAATTCAACTCGTCCACTGTTCCGTAGGCGGCAACGCGTCCCGAATACTTTGCCACACGCTCGCCATTTCCCAGTGCGGTTTTGCCATCGTCGCCGGTGCGTGTGTAGATTTTGTTCAGCACAACCATTACTGCACTCCTTGCCCGCGTAGATAGACGTAAAGCACGATTAAAACTACGGCGATGAACTGAAAGAGGATGCGCAGGCGCATCATCTTGTTGCTTTTCTTAGCTGCTTCCATGCCGCCTTTGCCGAAATTCGCGATGCCCAGGGCTAACACAACGACAACCGCCGCCATGGCCAGAAGCAGAATGACCATTAAAGGGTCCATTTAAAGTCACCGTCCGGTTTTTTCGATTATCACCCATCTAGCGTCAAGGCACCGAAAAGCGAACGGGAAATAACGTCTCAGATATCCGAAAGGATGCGGTCCGTGGCTTTTGTTGGCAGAATCCGGCGCAGAACCCCTGCGACATATGTCGGGGTGGTTACATAGTAGCGTGGTTTGGGGCGGCGCGCCTCGACCGCATGGGCCAGCTTGTCGGTGACGGCGGAGGCGGGCAGTTCGAACCGGTCCGGTGCACTGTTTTCGTATAACCGCTTCAGCAGCGAACCTTCGTATTTTTCCCGCAGGGCCGAGTTCTCCCAGTCGATGTACTTTTCGAACACCGGGATTGCCTTTTCCCTGAGCTTCGAGGTGATCGGGCCGGGCTCGATCAAAACGACCTGAATGCCGGTATCCCGCAGCTCCAGCCGCAAGGTGTCGGTCAGTCCTTCGATGGCGTATTTGGTGGCGACATATGCGCCGCGCCAGGGGAAGGCGACAAGGCCCAGTACCGAGGAACATTGCACGATCCGGCCGTGGCCCTGCTCGCGCATGACGGGAATAACCTGTCGGGTCAGCTCGTGCCATCCAAAGACATTTGTTTCAAAGATATGGCGCAGAGCGTCTGTCGGGACGTCTTCAACTGCACCAGGCAGTCCATGCGCGCCGTTGTTGAACAGCGCGTCCAGCGTACCGCCCGTTGCTTCAAGTACGTATGACAATCCCGAGGAAATGGTGTCTTGGTCAGTATAGTCGATTCTTGGGCTTTCAAACCCTTGCGCGCGCAGGCGATCACAGTCGCGCTGCTGTCGGCAGGATGCAAACACACGCCAGCCTCGTGCACGCATTCCGTGTGCTGCGTCCAGCCCAATGCCCGACGAGCATCCCGTAATAAGAATCGATTTCTGCATGTGCCTTCCGAAGTTGAACCCCGCCAAAAGCTAGGGTGGGGTTTGCGGCAGGGCAATGACGTCCGGGCGTCAGTTTGATGTTTTCCGGACAAGTGATGCTGAAATCCACCCAACCTGTTGCGCGGGCAACACGCGCAGGCGCAGCCAGCCGGTGCCGGAGTCACTCAGGACCTCGACCCGTTGGCCAAGCGCGGCCTTGCCGATGATGGGATAGATCGTGCCGGGGCCATCGCGCAGATTAACCCGGGTGCCCGAAATTTCGCGGATGTCGGTCTGGGCCTCGGCAGGCGTGGGCAGTTCGACGACGGGCAACTCAGCGTCGGTGATCACCTGCTCCAGTGCGGTCACACCCTGTTCCAGTGACGCCAGGGTCAGGGTCACGCTTTCGTCTTTAAACAGCGAGGGATTGGCTTTCAGGCCAGCCGCGACCTGCGAGAGGAGGGCCTTTGTTTCGGTCTCACCCAACTGGGCTACGGCCTCGGCAACAGGTGGATCCGCCAGAGCGGGTTTGACGGCGGTCCGGGTGACCAAATCTTCAACAGGTGCAGGTTCAACGACCGGTGCAACCGGTTCGGCCACGACAACCACGCGTTCCGGTTTGGCAGGGCGTACGCCGCGCGGTTCAAAATCGGGGCCGCCGCTCATCACATAAAAGGTCCAACCGAGCGCGGCAAAGGTAACAAGTATCAGGCGCGTCATGGCGCATCCCCCAAGGCAATCGTAACATCAACAAATGGCAGTATCTCAATTGATGAAAGCTTAGCATATTTCGGGGGACGAGTCGAAAAATGGGGGAAAACAACATGGTGTCTCCCCCTGTTGCAAAAAGCACGACTTTTCCCCAGCAATTTATGTGTTGCTCGCTTTACCAGGGCGCACTTGCGTCGTATCACATCATATATGAACGATACGATCGATGACCCCAACATGGAGGCCCCTGCAGGTGGGGGCGAGGTGGCGGAACCGCTGCGCCGCGCGATTGGTGAGCGGTATCTGACCTATGCGCTGTCCACCATCATGCACCGGGCGCTGCCCGATGCGCGGGACGGGTTGAAGCCGGTTCACCGCCGAATCCTCTATGCGATGAGAGAGTTGCGACTCAGTGCAACCGGAGGTTTCCGGAAGTCTGCCAAGATTTCCGGCGACGTGATGGGCAACTATCACCCGCATGGCGATGCTGCAATTTACGATGCGATGGCGCGCCTGGCGCAGGATTTCAACGTCCGCTATCCGCTGGTCGACGGGCAGGGGAACTTTGGCAATATCGACGGCGATAACCCGGCGGCCTCGCGCTATACCGAGGCGCGGATGACCATCGTGGCCGAAGCGCTGCTGGAAGGGTTGAACGAAGACGCCGTTGATTTTCGCGACAACTATGATGGCACCCTGACCGAACCGGTCGTGCTGCCTGCACAGTTCCCGAACCTGCTGGCCAATGGCGCAAGTGGTATCGCGGTGGGGATGGCGACGAATATCCCGCCGCACAACATCTCGGAACTCTGCGACGCCTGTCTGCATCTGATCAAGACACCGGACGCGCGCGACGACACGTTGCTGAACTACGTGCCCGGCCCAGATTTCCCGACCGGAGGCGTGATTGTCGAGCCGCCCGAGAATATCGCGCAAGCCTATCGCACCGGGCGCGGTTCGTTCCGTTTGCGCTGCAAGTACGAGGTCGAGGACTTGGGGCGCGGACAGTGGCAGATCATCGTCACCGAGATTCCTTATCAGGTTCAAAAGTCCAAGCTGATCGAGAAGATCGCCGAGCTGATCCAGACCAAGAAAATCCCGATCCTTGCCGATGTGCGCGACGAATCCGCCGATGACATCCGTCTGATCCTCGAGCCGCGCTCCAAGAATGTGGACCCTGAGGTGCTGATGGGCATGCTTTATCGCAACTCGGACCTCGAGGTGCGGTTCAGCCTGAACATGAACGTGCTGATCGACGGGGTGACGCCCAAGGTCTGCTCGATGAAGGAAGTGCTGCGCGCGTTTCTAGATCACCGACAAGAGGTGCTGCTGCGCCGCTCACGCCACCGCATGGCCAAGATCGACCACCGGCTGGAAGTGTTGGAGGGCTTTATCGTTGCCTTCCTGAACCTCGACCGTGTGATAGACATCATCCGCTACGACGAAGACCCCAAAGCCGCGCTGATGCGCGAGGATTGGGGGATCGCCCACATCCGCGCCACCAGCGAGGCCGACTATGTCTCACCCAAACCGGGCGAGGGCGAGTTGTCCGAGGTTCAGGTTGACGCGATCCTCAACATGCGCCTGCGCAGCCTGCGCCGTCTGGAAGAGATGGAGCTGGTTCGCGAACGCGATGAGTTGATGCTGGAACGTGCCAACCTCGAAGACCTGTTGGCCGACGAAGGCCTGCAATGGGCCAAGATTTCCGAGCAGTTGAAAGAGACGAAAAAGACCTTCGGCAAAGATTACGAAGGCGGCGCGCGCCGCACGCGGTTCGCCGAAGCGGGTGAGGTCGAAGAGGTGCCGCTTGAGGCGATGATCGACCGCGAACCGATCACGGTCGTCTGCTCTCAGATGGGTTGGATTCGCGCCATGACCGGTCATATCGACCTGACCCGTGAATTGAAGTTCAAGGATGGCGATGGGCCGCGCTTTATCTTCCATGCGGAAACGACCGATCGGTTGCTGGTCTTCGCTTCGAACGGGCGGTTCTATACAGTCAGCGCGGCCAACCTGCCCGGCGGGCGGGGCATGGGCGAACCCCTGCGCCTCATGGTCGATTTGCCGAACGAGGCACGGATCATCGATATCCTGATCCACAAACCGGGGCGCAAGCTGCTGGTGGCCTCGGATGCGGGCAACGGGTTCATGGTGCCCGAAGATGACGTGCTGGCCCAGACGCGAAACGGCAAGCAGGTGCTGAACGTCAAGGACGACGAAACAGCAGTGATCTGCAAACCGGTCGAGGGCGACCACGTTGCAATCGTGTCCCAGAACGGCAAGTTCCTTGTCTTCCCGACAGAAGAATTGCCCGAAATGACTCGCGGCAAGGGCGTGCGCCTGCAAAAATACAATATGGCACGCGGGCGGCAGGGAACGCTTGAGCTGGACGGCGGTCTGTCTGACATCACCACCTTCAACTGGGAGGAGGGCCTGAAATGGTCCATGGGAGGCGACAAGACCCGGCATGAGGCAGATATGTCCCAATGGCTGTCCAAGCGCGCCAGCGTAGGGAAAAAAGCGCCTTACGGCTTCCCGCGGGACTATAAGTTTTCGTGATCCGACCCCGGTTGCGGTAGAAATCCACCGATACGGCTTGGCACAACCCGTATCGGTGCGCTACACCCAATAAAAACAGGCCTATCGAGACAGAGAGACATGTTGCGCATTCTGACCCTAATCACCGGATTGGCCCTGATGGCCGCATGCACGCAGACGCAGGTTTATGAACCGCCTGAATCGCTGGGTGAATTCAAGCTGCGGGTCAACTACGCGTTCGCTGACAAGGCCGTGCAAGGGCCAGTATCCCGCGATGCAACACCCGACGAATGGACGAAGGCCATCCAGAATGCAGTCGATATTCGTCTGGGCCGTTATGAAGGTACGCAGGAATATGACATCGGAATCAGCCTGGAAGGCTACATGCTGGCGCCCCCGGGAATCCCGATCATCTACAATCCCAAAAGCACTGCGATTGTGCTGGTCAACGTTTATGACGTGAAGAAAGAAAAGTTTCTGGCAAAGGGAAAGCAGTTCCAGGTGCTGGAAGACACGACCGGAGGCAGTGCGCTGAAAGGGTCGGGGCACGAGCGTACCAAAAACGAACAGATGGCCGGTCTGTCACTGAAAGTAGCCGACCGGGTCGAAGAGTGGCTGGCTGAAGAACATGAAGAGAATGGCTGGTTCGAAAAACGGCCAGACCTGATCCAGCCCCTCGATTCCACCGAGGTTACGCAAAATCCGGCGGGATAACCGCATTTCCCTCAGGATGTGCTTGATTTTCCCCTTTGAACCAAATATCTCGCGCGCGCAGATAGTAACCAGGGACCAAGGGTCCCCCAAATCGCAAAAGGGCGCCTGAGGAATGGCAAAGGAAAAGTTTGAGCGTACAAAACCGCACGTCAACATCGGCACGATTGGGCATGTTGACCACGGCAAGACGACGCTGACCGCAGCGATCACCAAGTATTTTGGTGACTTCAAGGCGTATGACCAGATTGACGGCGCGCCGGAAGAGAAAGCGCGCG
>NZ_JBQFZL010000007.1:0-172389 GCF_056542225.1 Ruegeria sp. AE3
CGAAGCCGAAGCCGAAGCCGAAGCCGAAGCCGAAGCCGAAGCCGAAGCCGAAGCCGAAGCCGAAGCCGAAGCCGAAGCCGAAGCCGAAGCCGAAGCCCCGGTCGCTGAAAAGACCGTCGAACGCGTAGTTGAAAAACGCGGCGGTTTCGTTCCGGCCCTGTTGGGTGGGGCGCTGGCCGCCGTTGCAGGTTTCGCGCTGGGCAATGGAGGGCTGTTGCCAACCGGCCCGGACAACTCGGGAGCGCTGGCAGAGCTGGAAGCAAAGCTAACAGAACAGTCGGACCAGATCGCCAAGCTGTCACAGGCGCTTGCAAACAGCCCTGATGTGTCTGGACTGGCAGATCAGGTCAAAACGTTGTCGGACAAGATGACACCGGTTGAGAGCGACCTCGGCACGGTAAAATCCTCGGTTGATGCGCTGTCCGGTCAGGTCGCGCCATTGACGGACCGGGTCGCTGCGCTGGAAAAAGCCCCGATCGCCTCCACTGCCTCGCCCGAGGCAACCGCCGCGTTTGAGGCGGAACTGAAGAAACTTCAGGACTCGCTGGCGGCGCAACGGGCTGAAGTCGAAAAAATGGTTTCGGACGCTCAGGCTCTCGAAGCGAAAGCCTCGGCAGATGCACAAGCTGCAATGAATGCTGCCATTCTGGCGCGTCTGCGTGGACAGCTGGACACCGGCCAGCCTTTTTCGGAATTGGTTGCTGAACTGAAGGCAGGCGGTGTGAATGTACCGGACGCCCTGTCCGGCCCGTCGGAAAAAGGCGTGGAAACTCTGACCGCGCTACGGGCGTCGTTCGAGCCTGCGGCGCGAAATGCATTGGCCGAGGCGCGCGAGGCCGACAAAGGAACGGGTTTGGTCGCCTTCCTGCAACGTCAAACGGGTGCCCGTTCCGTCACGCCTCAGCAAGGTGATGGTCCAGACGCTGTTCTGTCGCGTGCGCAGGCTGAGCTTGCGAATGGCGACCTGACCAGAGCGTTGAATGAACTGAAATCACTTCCCGAAGTGGCGCAGGCTGCGATGGCCGATTGGGAGCAGGCGGCCGGGACACGAGCCTCCGCCATTGACGCCGTGAATACGCTGGCTTCCAGCCTGAACTCGAACTGAAGGACCTGCCATGCTGTGGTCATTGTTTAAGATCCTCGTTTTTGTTGCGATTATCGGCCTGCTGGCGCTGGGCGGTCACTTCCTGATGCAAACCAGCGGTGGGGTGCAGATCACCGTCGCGGGCACGGAATTCACCCTTGGGCCGCTTCAGTCGGTGATTGCGCTGGGTGTTCTGGTATTTGCGGTCTGGCTGTTCTTCAAACTGCTTAGTCTGTTGGTTGCGACGCTCAAATTCCTCAACGGCGACGAAACCGCCCTGTCGCGGTATTTCGACCGCAGCCGGGAACAGCGCGGCTATCAGGCGCTGGCCGATGGGTTGATGGCTTTGGCCTCGGGCGAGGGGCGCATTGCCATGACCAAGGCCAGTAAAGCCGAAAAGCTGTTGAACAAGCCGGAACTGACGGATCTTCTGGTGGCGCAGGCTGCCGAGATGACGGGTGACACCAAGAAAGCTTCGGACACCTACAAGAAACTGGTGACAAACAGTGCGACCCGGTTTGTCGGTGTGCGCGGTATCATGAAACAAAAGCTGGCCGAGGGAGATGATGAAACCGCCCGCAAGCTGGCCGAAAAGGCGCTGGCCATCAAACCGCGCCACGAAGAGACACAGGACGTACTGCTGAAATTGCAGACCAAGGCGCAGGATTGGGCTGGTGCCCGGTCGACGCTGACTTCCAAGTTGAAAGCCGGGTATCTGCCGCGCGACGTATTCAAACGCCGCGATGCGGTTCTGGCGCTGTCCGAAGCCAAGGGAATCCTGGATGAAGGCGCGACTGTCGAGCAACAGGAGCGCGCGATCGAAGCCAATCGCCTGTCGCCCGACCTGGTGCCTGCCGCCGCCATGGCGGCCCGAGCGTATATCGCCAAGGGCAAGTCCCGGGCAGCGACCAAAATCCTGAAAAAAGCGTGGGAAGTTCGTCCACATCCGGATCTGGCCCATGCCTTTGCCGAGATCGCGCCGGATGAAACCCCGGAACAACGGGTCAGGCGTTTCACGGCGCTGACACGCACCCATCCCGAAAATCTGGAAACCCGTCTAATCCTGGCCGAACTGAACATTGTGGCCGAAGACTTCCCCGAAGCCCGCCGTGCCCTGGGTGATGTCGTGGAAAAACGGGGTGACGCGCGCGCCTATACATTGATGGCCGCCATTGAACGCGGCGAGGGTGCCACCGACGCCGTTGTCCAAGGTTGGCTTGCCAAGGCACTGAACGCGCCGCGCGGCCCGCAATGGGTGTGCGACAACTGTCATGACATTCAACCCGAATGGGGACCTGTTTGTCAGAACTGCCACAGCTTCGATACGCTCAGTTGGCAAACGCCACAGACACCCGAGATTGCAACAGCGACCGGGGTTCACATGCTGCCCCTGATCGTCGGTGCACTTGAGAGCCAGACCGAAGAACCCGAAACAGTCGAGCCTGCGGAAGACGATGATGTGGTTGAAGTCTCAGTGGATGCTGTAGAGGTGGCGGACGACGCAGAGGCTCAGAAACAGGTCTGAGCCCTGCTGTTGCTAACTGTGAATTGTCGCAATCAATTCGGTTTGCTAACGTCATCCTCGCGTCGGGGAGGGCGTTCAAATCCAAATGCTGGACTACTCTCACAACACTTGGTTGGTGGTGGCTTCGCTTGCCGTGGCGCTCATGGCCGGGTTCACGGGTCTGTACCTGACGCACGGCGCGTCAAGGCTGGATAGCCAGCGGCGCAAGTTCGTGGTGGCATTGGCCGCTGTCATTCTGGGCGGCGGCATCTGGTCGATGCATTTCGTGGCGATGCTGGGGCTGCAACTGCCAATTCTGTTTTACTATGATGCCCTGATCACTCTGATGTCGGCACTGGTCGCGATCCTGATGGTCGGGCTGGCGTTGCTGCTGCTGCATTTCCGGCCTCGCTCGGTTCAGACGATGATCGGATCTGGTGTGATTGTCGGGCTGGGCATCGTCGCGATGCACTTTGTCGGGATGGCTGGTATGCAGCTTTGCCGCCCTGTCTATGACATTTTCGATGTTGCTCTGTCAGCACTGGCATCAGTAATCTTGTCGGTGGCTGCAATTTGGGTGGCTTATGGCAACCGGACACAACGGAACATCCTGCTTGGCACGGTTTGTTTCGGACTGGCGGTGTTCACAATGCATTTTGTTGCCACGGGCCTGACTGATTTCGTCGCGAGCGACAGCCTCGGCGGGGCGGGTCCAGCGCTGGATAATCAGGTTTTGGCAATGGGGGTGACGGTATCCGTTTTCCTGATCTGTGGCGCTTTCCTATTGACCGGTATCACGTTCATAGAACCAAAGCCCGTGGCTGCACCTGCCTCGGGACCTGTGTCGGAACCCGCCCCAATGCGCGCTGGTGTTCCGTATGAGCGCGAAGGCCAGACTTTTTTTGCGCATCCCGCGCGGATCGCCGCCATTCGGGCCGAGGGGCATTATACGGTTCTCTATATGGATGCAGAGAAACTGTTCTGCCCCTGGTCGATCACGGATGCGGAAACGCGACTTTTGCCCGAAGGCTTCCTGCGGGCGCATCGTAGCTATCTGGTGAACCCGAAACACGTCTCGCGCTTTGAACGTCACAAGGACAATGGCACCTGCTATTTCGATGGCGTTGACGCGCTGAGCAAGGTGCCGGTCAGCCGGTCCCGCCTGACGGATATTCGCGAAGCACTGGGATTGTAGGCGCAACTCGTGCAGTTCTTTCGCATTTCGTGAAACAAGCCGCGCGCTCCGTTTTCCTTAACTGGATCAGTTAAATCCGCCGTTCTTTCCTTACCTCAGGTCCCCCAAGGCATATCGCCCGGACCCAGGGAGGAAAAACATGATACCAGCCGGCTTTGAGTATCACCGGCCAGGCGACATTGCCTCGGCCATCGGCATTCTACAGGAATACGGGGACGAGGCGCGCGTGATCGCGGGCGGGCATAGCCTGATCCCGATGATGAAGCTTCGCATGGCCGAGATGGGTCATCTGGTCGATCTTCAGGCCATCGAAGAGCTTAAGGGGATTGAGGTCGGGCCTGACACCGTTACTTTGGGTGCGATGGTCACGCAGCACGAGCTGATCACCCATGGGGATCTGGCCGGTGCCATTCCGCTGATCCGCGAGGCGGCTCTTCAGATTGCGGATCCGCAAGTGCGGTACATGGGTACTGTCGGTGGCAATGTGGCCAATGGTGACCCGGGCAATGACATGCCGGGGCTGATGCAGTGCTTGAACGCCTCGTTCGAGTTGTCCGGCCCGGACGGGAAGCGGACAGTTGCCGCGCGTGATTTTTATGAGGCCGCGTATTTTACCGCCCGCGAAGATGAAGAAATCCTGACCCGGATTTCGATCCCTGTACCGGGTACGGGCGTGGGGCAGGCCTATCAAAAGCAAAAGCGCAAGATAGGGGATTATGCGACCGCCGCCGCGGCTGTGATGGTTGGCAACGGTCATGCCTCTGTTGCGATGACCAATCTGGCCGACACGCCCATCTGGTCGGATGAGGCCAGCACGGCGCTGGCCGGTGGCGATGTCGAAGGGTGCGTTGCCGCAATGCTAGACGCGATCGATCCGGTCGCTGACAACCGCGGCCCCGTCGAATTCAAGAAACACGTGGCCGCCGTGGTGCTGCGCCGCGCCATCGACCGTGCGCAAAGCCGCGCAGGCTGAGGGGGAGGGAACCAATGTCTAAAATGCATGTCAAACTGACCGTAAACGGCAAGCAGGTAGAAGGTCTGACCGAGCCACGCACGCTGCTGATCCACTTCCTGCGGGAAGACCTGAAAATCACCGGCCCGCATATCGGGTGTGAAACCAGCCACTGCGGCGCCTGCACCGTTGATATCGACGGCAAGTCGGTCAAATCCTGCACCGCCTTTGTAGCGCAAGTAAACGGTGCTGAGATCACAACCGTTGAAGGGCTGACCAATGATGATGGCAGCCTTGGAGTGTTGCAGGAAATGTTCCGCGAACATCACGGGCTGCAATGTGGGTTCTGCACGCCGGGCATGATCACCCGGGCGCATCGTCTGCTGCAGGAAAACCCGAACCCGACCGAGGAGGAAATCCGTTTCGGCATGGCCGGAAACCTGTGCCGCTGCACCGGATACCAGAATATCGTTAAGGCGATCTCGGCTTCGGCTGATTTGCTCAATGCACAGAAGGAGGCCGCGGAATGAACGACCAGACTCTGACCCCCGAAGAACGCGCTGCCAACCTCAAAGGTATGGGCTGCGCCCGAAAGCGCGTCGAGGACGTACGTTTCACCCAGGGCAAGGGTAATTACGTCGATGACATCAAGCTGGACGGGATGCTGTTTGGTGATTTTGTGCGATCTCCTTACGCCCATGCCCGCGTCGTCAGCGTGAACAAAGAGGCGGCCTTGGCACTGCCCGGCGTGATCGCCGTTTTGACCGCCGAAGACCTGTCGCCTTTGGGTTTGCATTGGATGCCGACACTGGCCGGTGACAAGCAGATGGTGCTTGCCGATGGCAAGGTGCTGTTCCAAGGCCAGGAAGTTGCCTATGTCGTGGCCGAAGACCGCTATGTCGCGGCGGATGCCGTTGAACTGGTCGAGGTCGAATACGAAGAGCTTCCAGTTATCACGGACCCGTTCGAATCGTTGAAGTCGGACGTGGTGCTCCGCGAAGATCTGGAAGGTCAGACCGAAGGCGCACATGGGCCGCGTAAGCATCACAACCACATCTTCACGTGGGAACAGGGCGACAAGGACGCGACCGAAGCTGTGCTGGCCGAGGCAGACGTGGTCGCCGAAGAGATGATCTATTACCACCGCACTCATCCGTGCCCGCTTGAGACCTGCGGTTGCGTGGCGTCGATGGACAAGGTGACCGGCAAGCTGACGCTCTACGGAACGTTCCAGGCCCCTCATGCAATCCGGACAGTAGTGTCGCTGATTTCGGGGCTGGCCGAGCACAATATCCGCGTGATCAGCCCCGATATCGGTGGTGGGTTTGGCAACAAGGTGGGGGCCTACGCAGGCTATGTGTGCTCGGTGGTGGCCTCGATAGTTACCGGCAAACCGGTGAAATGGGTCGAGGACCGGATGGAAAACCTGATGTCCACTGCCTTTGCCCGTGACTACTGGATGCAGGGGAAGATTGCCGCCACCAAAGATGGAAAGATCACTGGATTGTGGTGTCATACCACGGCGGATCACGGCGGTTTCGACGCGTGTGCCGACCCGACCAAATTCCCTGCCGGGTTCATGAATATCTGCACCGGGTCTTATGACATCCCGACTGCCTATCTGGCAGTGGATGGTGTCTATACCAACAAGGCGCCGGGCGGTGTGGCCTATCGCTGTTCCTTCCGCGTGACCGAAGCTGCCTATTTCATCGAACGCATGATCGAGGTTCTGGCCATCAAGCTGAACATGGACGCGGCCGAGTTGCGTCGGATCAACTTCATCAAGGCAGATCAGTTCCCCTATCAATCCGCGCTGGGCTGGGAATATGACTCGGGCGATTATCACACGGCCTGGGACAAAGCGCTGAAGGCTGTGAACTATGAGGGTCTGCGGGCGGAACAGGCACAGCGGATTGCGGATTTCAAGGAAGGAAAAACGCGCAAGCTGCTGGGCATTGGTCTGACACATTTCACGGAAATCGTCGGGGCCGGACCGGTGAAGAACTGCGATATCCTCGGGCTGGGGATGTTCGACAGCTGCGAGATTCGCATTCATCCGACCGGATCAGCGATTGCGCGGCTTGGAACGATCAGCCAAGGCCAGGGCCATGCCACAACCTTTGCCCAGATCATCGCCAGTGAAATCGGCCTGCCCGCCGATGACATCACGCTGGAAGAGGGTGACACGGATACCGCACCTTACGGGCTTGGGACTTATGGGTCCCGGTCTACTCCGGTCGCTGGCGCGGCCACAGCAATGGCGGCCCGCAAAATTCGGGCAAAAGCCCAGATGATCGCGGCCTATCTGCTGGAGGTGCACGACAACGATGTCGAATGGGACGTGGATCGCTTCGCTGTCAAAGGCGCGCCTGAGCGGTTCAAGACCATGAAGGAAATCGCATTCGCCGCCTATAATCAGGCCATTCCCGGGTTGGAGCCGGGTCTGGAGGCCGTCAGTTACTATGACCCGCCCAATATGACTTATCCGTTCGGGGCCTATATCTGTGTCATGGAGATTGACGTGGATACTGGTGAATGGGAAGTCCGGCAGTTTTATGCGCTGGATGACTGCGGCACCCGGATCAACCCGATGATCATCGAGGGTCAGGTCCATGGCGGTGTGACCGAGGCGTTGGCCATCGCGATGGGTCAGGAGATTGCCTATGATGACATGGGCAATGTGAAAACCGGTACGCTGATGGACTTCTTCCTGCCGACCGCGTGGGAGACGCCGAACTATACCACCGACCATACGGTGACCCCGTCCCCGCACCATCCGATTGGCGCAAAGGGTGTGGGGGAAAGCCCAAATGTCGGCGGTGTGCCCGCGTTCTCGAACGCAGTGCATGACGCGTTCCGACCCTTTGGACTGATGCAGAGCCATATGCCGCACGACCACTGGCGGATTTGGAAGATTGCCAATGGTCTGGGGATGCATGGGTGAATGGGATCGGACCGGCTGTTGCCGGTCCGACCGACGGAGGGGGCTCTGCCCCCTCCGAATCTCCCCCGGGATATTTGGGGCCAGATGAAGATAGGATCCTGGTTTTGACCTTGAAAGATGTGCAGAACGGGTTGGTCGCGCAGGGCTATGTTGCCGATGATCGGTTGGCCATGGCGTTGCATCTCGCGCAACAACTTGGGCGCCCGTTGTTGCTGGAGGGGCCGGCGGGTGTGGGGAAAACCGAAGTTGCGAAAGCGGTGGCAACCTGGCGCGATACGCGCTTGATACGTCTGCAGTGCTACGAAGGTCTGGATGCCAGCCATGCCATCTATGAATGGAATTATCAAAGACAGCTATTGGCGATCCGGGCGAGCGAAGCGCAGGGTGGCGTCGCGGAGGCGCAGCTGTTTTCGGATGAATATTTGCTGAAAAGGCCTTTGTTAGAGGCTATCTCGGAAACAAAACCTCCGGTTCTGTTGATTGATGAGATTGATCGGGCGGATGAGGAGTTTGAAGCCTACCTTCTGGAAATCCTGTCAGACTTTCAGATCACGATACCCGAGCTGGGAACTGTGCAGGCACAAGTTCGGCCTGTCGTCATTCTGACGGCCAACGGGACACGGGATTTGTCGGATGCGCTGCGCAGAAGATGTTTGTACAGCTTTCTTGACTATCCTTCGAGAGAGACCGAATTGGCGATCCTGCGGGCACGACTGCCTGAAATTGAGGGGATTCTGGCGCGTCAGATCATTGGGGTTGTGCAGGCGCTGCGTCAGGAAGACCTTGAGAAGAAACCGGGCGTCGCCGAGATGCTGGATTGGGCAGCGGCCCTGTCCGGGTTGGGTGTCAATGATCTGGCCAAATCCCGCGAAGACGTGCAGGCGACGCTGGTGTGTTTGCTGAAGACTGCCGCAGACTACAGTGCGGCACCGCCCGAGGTGATGGATCGCTTGATCGGAAAGGTCGCGTGATGCAGGTTACGCGCTTTCCCGCCCGGGCTTTGGGCCTTGCCGACCGCATGTCGGGTTTCATAGCGCATCTGCGCATGAATGGCATGCAATTGGGCGCGTTGGATGCGGGGGACGCGCTTGCCGCCCTATCCGAAGTGGATGCAACGGATGCCAATCAAGCCCGGCAAGCCATGTGCGCGGTCTTGACCGGAGACGCGGACGATTGGCGCAGGTTTGATGAACTGTACGATGCTTATTGGTTCAACGCTGGTGCGCAGCGTTCGGGAAAAGCGAAAAACAAGCATGTGCGGGTGCAGTCCGCCAAGCCAATGATCTGGCAGACCAGAACTCAAGCTGAAGACGAACCACGATCCGGGTCGGCGCAAGTGACCACTACGCCTGACTGCGGCGAAGGGGAAGCCGAAGGGGTGGACGGCAAGTTGATCGCCACGCGAACGGCCAACCTGTCACGACGGGACTTGCGAGAGTTAATGGACGAAGAGGCCCTAAAGCAGGCTGAAACAGCCGCGCTGACCTTGGCGCGGGCTTTTCGGGACAGGCGATCGCGCCGCCGGAAACGGGCGTTACGCGGGGCTGTTCTGGACATGCGCCGAATACAGCGCGCCAGTCTGGCGCGAGGCGGTGAGCCGCTGGACCTGTATCGCCGAGCGCGGCCGCCGCGCCCGATGCAGATTGTGGCATTGTGCGACGTGAGCGGCTCGATGACCGTGTACTCACGTGTGTTTCTGGCTTTCCTGAAAGGGTTGATCGGCAGCGGGATCAAAGCAGATGCGTATTTGTTTCACACGCGATTGATGCGGGTGACAGATGCGTTACGCGACCATGATACTCTCCGGGCCGCGGGTCGATTGTCGCTGATGGCCGAAGGCTTCGGCGGCGGCACCGATATTTCCGGCAGTCTTGAGCGATTTCTGTCGGGATACGGCGCGCGGACACTGAACGGGCGTACTGTCGTTCTGATCCTGTCGGACGGATATTGCAGTTCTGATCCGCAGGCTCTGGGGGATGTGCTTGCACGTATCAGGCGCAAGGCACGCCGTATCGTCTGGCTGAACCCCTTGAAGGGCTGGAAGGACTATCAACCAATTGCGGCAGCGATGCAGGCGGCTGAACCCTATCTGGATGCGCATTTACCGGCCAATACGCTGGATGCATTGGCGGCGCTTGAGCCGCAGTTCCAAAAGCTGTGAAAGGAGTCTGACCTTGGCGAATTTCGACATTTTTGACACCATCGATCAGCTGCGCGGAACCGGAGAGGCCTTTTGTGTGGCGACGGTTTTGCGCACGGCGGATGCGACCTCGGCCAAAGCTGGGGGGAAGGCGGCGGTTACCCAGGCGGGTGAAATTCTGGGTCATCTTGGTGGGGCTTGTGTGCAACGCGCGGTCCGGGCAGCGGCGCAACAGGCTTGGGCGTCCGGAATGCCGCAGATAATCCGTATCAAACCTTCGGAAAAGGTGGTGAACATGACGGATCCCGATGGTGTACAAACATTCAGAAGTGGGTGCCCGTCCGGCGGTACCGTTGATCTATTGGTCGAGCCCTATCAACACGCGCCCCGGCTGGTGATTTTCGGCGAGGGGTTGATTGCCAAAGCTCTGGCGGCGCATGGATCTTTGGCGGGGTTTCGTACGGTTGTCGAGGATGGGCTTGATATTGCTGGAAACCATGTGCGGTTCGCCTTGGAACAGGTCGATGTGTTGGGCGTGGAGCCGCGGGACTATGTCGTGGTGGCTGCGCAGGGGCGCAGCGATGCGTCCGCCTTGAAGGCTGCATTGGAAACCGATGCGGCACGCGTGTCGATGGTGGCCAGTCGCCGCAAGGCAGCTGCCCTGACTGCAAAGCTTATCGCCCAGGGATTGGACCCTTTGAAGGTTGAGCGCCTGAAATCTCCGGCGGGCTTGGACATATATGCCATAGACCCGCATGAGATCGCCCTGTCGATTTTGGCTGAGATCGTGATGTGGCGGAACGGTGAAAAGGCAGCAAAGGTGTCGCATGATGAAAAGCTTGCTTGAACGCCTTTACCGCATGTGGCCTGCGTGGCTGGAACAAAGGATAGCCAAGGTTGCAACGTGCGTATTCCGAAGATGTTGTTGAACAAAGGAAAGACCTGAATGGAACTGACTGATGAAATCCGTATCGCAGCGCCACGGGACGTCGTTTACCGCGCGCTTAACGATCCCGACATATTGATGGAATGCATCCCGGGATGTGAGGAATTGACGCAGAAATCACCAACCGAGCTTGAGGCGAAAGTTGTTCTGAAAATAGGCCCGGTCAAAGCGCGCTTTGCAGGTGAGGTCACATTGGACACGGCCAATGCACCAAATGGGTTTTCCTTGATGGGTGAAGGCAAAGGCGGGGCGGCTGGATTTGCCAAGGGCGGCGCAGACGTATCGTTGACCGAAGAAGGGGACGAAACCGTGCTGAAATACACGGCGAAGGTTGATGTTGGTGGCAAGATTGCTCAGCTCGGCAGTCGGTTGATTGCGGGAACCGCCAAGAAGTTGTCGGCAAAGTTTTTTACGCGGTTCGGAGAGATCGTGTCAGAGCAGTCGGCTGCATGATCCGGAGCGTTCCATAGCCTAGAGGTTATCAAAGCAGGGACCACTGTCGACAAGGCGGGGAAACCCGCCGTCAACCGAAGGAGTGGCAATCGGCGGTATCTGCAAATTCTCAGTCAAGACAACGCTCTTCAGCGAGAGCTGCGAACACGCCCGTCAACGGAAGGTTGAAAATTGGGTTCTGCCCATAAAAATTTGGCTTTTCCCGAAATAACCGGTAGATTTTCTGTAAAAGGTGGAAAACACCGGAGGCAGTAAGAGAGCAGATGTCACAGGCAAAAACTCGTGTTTTGCGGACCACGATACCTGCCGGTCTTGTAGGCAAACGGGACGGTCTTTTTTTCTTGTGGGGCGAGATTGAGCGCGCCCGTTTGAAAATTGAAGACGGAGGCCGTCAGGACGCTGCAACGCCGGACGGGCCAAGTGTAAACATGGCGGGCGCAACCAGAAGGTTGGTGCAGATACCGGTGGACGAGTTCATTTTCTTCTGATGGCAAGGTCTGGACGGGATTGGCTATTTACAAACGGCAATGCCGCTCGCCGGATCTGTAGATTTACTGAGGGAAATAGACCCTAACCAAACTGCCCGTGACAGAACCAGCCTGCAGACATGGTTCCGCCATGGCCGTAAAACAGCCACAACCGCTCGCCCTGCTGTGTCACCACAACCCAGTAGTCCCGCACGCCGCTGCGCCAGTTCGGGTCATCCAGCCACCATTCCGGTGCGATCCGTTCCGGGCCGGTGGCCTGCGCCAGCTGCCAGTTACGTCCGCGCCAGCGAAAGGCGCTGGGCACGTCGGGGGTTTCCGGGGCCATTACCGGCTCAGGCTGCCACATCAGCAGGGGGCGCGGGCGTGGCGGCACAGGCCAGTTGCGGGCAGGTTCCGACCATGCCGCCGCCAGCGTTTGCGCCGTTTTCTCAGGGATGTGCGAGGCCGCCGGATGGCGCCGGGTGATCGCCTCAAGCCCCACCCGCGCGCCCAGCTTGCCGATCAGGTCATCCACGGCGGTATTGCCCGCCAGCCGGTTGCGGGCCACACGGCGGGCTTCGGCATGGCCGGCCACGGTACGGGCGTGGATGGGTTCCGTCTGCACCGCCTCAAGCCGCAGCATGTCGATGCCGTAGCCTGCGTCGATCTTGTCGATTTTCATCTCTAACAAAGGGCGAATGCGGTGTTTATCGTAAGTTGGGCGGGCCAGACCGACCTCGATAACCTCAGCCGCCTGATCGGCACGGTGCGCCTCCAGCCGCAGGGTGCGGGCACCGCGCCCCTTTTCTTCCAGCTTGGTGCAAAGCGTTGGCAGAACCCGATCAACCGCAGCCATGACATCCTCAACCAGACCAATCGGGTTGGGCAGGGTCATCCGGACCGCGAAGTGATGCGGCGGGCGGGCGGGCGAGACAGGCTCGGGCGCGCTGCCCATGGCCTGATCCAACCGCAGAACCAGCCCGCGCCCAAACCTCCGCGCAAGGCTGGCGCGGGGTTGGCCCAGCAGATCGCCGATGCGGCGCAGGCCCAGACGGTTCAGCTGCACGACAACCTGATCGTCCAACCGCAGCGCGGCGATGGGCAGGGGGCTGAGTGCGCCATAAGATTGCCCCGGCGGTGCGATCCGCGCGCCTCCGCCCAGGGCCCTCACTTGCGGCGCGGTGCCGCCTTTGGTCCAGTGCCGCCGTTTGCCCGCCCGGGCGCGGGTGGCACGGGCCTCCTGACTGATGGCGTCGCCATTGCGGTCGGATGTGGCCGCTTGCCCCGCATAGCGCGCCAAAGCCCAGGCTGCGCCCAGCGTGTCGGCGATGCCCATCTGTACGCTGAGGCCCATATCCGCGCAGTCGGTTTCAAGAACGTTCAGCAACGCCTCCTCTCCGCCAAACAGATGGGTGCAACCTGACAGATCGACGATCAGCCCGTCCGGGGGCTCTTCGGCCACCCATGGGCTGAACTTTCCCGCCCAGCGACGCAATGCGGCCAGGAACGCGGCTTCGGCTGGGGCGTTACGGTGGCGCGTGATCAGGTTGGCACACATGGCATGAGCATCCCGCACCGGCTGGCCTACGCGCAGCCCGGCAGCCTGCGCATCGGCATTCACTGAGGTAATAACCTGCATGTTCGACTGCTCGGCCACGATGGCCAAAGGTCCGGTATGCAGCCCCCGTGCAGCGCGGATCAGCCGTTCAGCCCCCAGGCGAGGGAACCATAGCGAAAGTATTCGGCGTTTGGGCATTTGCAGGCACCACAATGTTCTTACTTTGTTCTTAGGTGAGAATCGATGCCTGAGTCGAGTCCGCCCTTATCCGCAGGTCAGCCGCTGGATGATCCCGTCACCATTCACGTATACGTTTAGCCGGTCGATGCGGTAATCCTGCGTGGCGATGTCATCCGGCCCCAGCACGCGCGACCGCGCGGGCAGGTTTGCCTGAATGGTTGAAACAGGCTGGCCAACGGTATCCGAAAAATCTTCGCCCTGACAAAAGGCCAGATCGACCGGGGCAGGTTCCGGTGGCAGCAAAGCGTCTTCGGGCGCGGGCGGGGTCTCAGCGCAGGCCGCCAGAAAGATCAGGATCGGGAAAAATCGATGCATTGGCGTTCCTCATTCTGGCAATGTCGTTTCTGCAATATCAATTAATTAGCCAACCTGCCATGAAAGCACGGTTGAAAACACCCTGTAATTGACGCAGGGTCGGGGCAAAAGTGACAGGGAGATAAGTAGCATGCGTACCCGTGCCGCCGTCGCCATTCAGGCAGGCAAACCTTTGGAAGTGATGGATGTAAACCTCGAAGGCCCCAAGGCGGGCGAGGTTCTGGTCGAGATCAAGGCCACCGGCATCTGTCATACCGACGAATTCACTCTGTCGGGTGCCGACCCCGAAGGCTTGTTTCCGGCCATTCTGGGCCATGAAGGCGCAGGCGTGGTGGTCGAGGTCGGCCCAGGAGTGACCAGCCTGAAGCCGGGCGATCATGTGATCCCGCTTTACACCCCCGAATGTCGCGAGTGTGAATACTGTCTGCACCCCAAGACCAACCTGTGTCAGGCGATCCGGGAAACACAGGGCAAGGGTCTGATGCCCGATGGCACCTCTCGTTTCTCGACCTTGGATGGCGATCCGATCCTGCATTACATGGGCTGCTCGACCTTCTCGAACCACACGGTTCTGCCTGAAATCGCGCTGGCCAAGGTGCGCGAGGATGCGCCGTTCGACAAGATCTGCTATATCGGCTGTGGTGTCACAACCGGTATCGGCGCGGTCATCAACACGGCCAAGGTGGAAATCGGCAGCCGTGCAATCGTGTTTGGTCTGGGCGGTATCGGCCTGAACGTCATTCAGGGCCTGCGTCTGGCCGGAGCAGACCAGATCGTCGGCGTCGACCTGAATCCCTCCAAGGTGGAAATGGCCACCAGGTTCGGCATGACCGACTTCGTGAACCCGTCAGAGGTTGAAGGCGATCTGGTGCCGTATCTCATCAACCTGACCAAGGGCGGTGCGGATTATACGTTTGACGCCACAGGCAATGTCGGCGTGATGCGTGCAGCACTTGAATCGGCGCATAAGGGCTGGGGTGAGTCGATCATCATTGGCGTGGCACCTGCAGGGGCCGAAATTTCGACCCGGCCATTCCAGCTGGTCACCGGCCGTTCGTGGCGCGGTACCGCATTTGGTGGTGCGCGTGGGCGCACGGACGTGCCCAAGATCGTCGACTGGTACATGGAAGGCAAGATCGAGATCGACCCGATGATCACCCACACCATGGGTCTGGACGACATCAACCACGGCTTCGACCTGATGCATAAGGGCGAAAGCATTCGCTCGGTGGTTATCTATTGATAAAATTGAAATAATTGCGCAAGGCGGTCTTTTGCCCGCCTTTTTTCGTTCCTACATTCCTCATTACGAATTAAATTTTGTGTTGAGGAATTGATTTGACTAAAGGGGATACGGACCGGCTAGCGGTTTTGATTGATGCTGAAAATGTGCCTGCAAAGCATGCCGCTGGGATCTTTGAAGAAATCGCCACTTTAGGTGAGGCGGGGTTAAGACGGATTTACGGAGATTTTTCCGGTGGGTCGCCCCAAGGATGGGACTGCAAATCTTTGGCGCAATACGCCATTGTTCCACACCAGCAATTCGCTAACACATCCAAAAGGAACTCCAGCGACATAGCTCTTGTTATTGACGCGATGGATATCCTTCACAGCAATCGGTTCAGTGGATTTGTTCTGGTGTCTTCAGATAGTGATTTTACGCGCCTTGCCAGCCGCATCCGTGAGCAGGGGCTAGACGTTTTTGGTATCGGGGAACGTAAAGCGCCCAAAGCATTTGTCGCTGCCTGCAACAGGTTTATTTATATAGAAAACATCGAGAAACAAGCGGAGGATGCCCTACAGGCAAAGAAGACCGAAAGCTCAAAGCAAAGGAAAGAATTGAATCATGCATACCAGCTCATTCGCAACGTTGTTCAAAACGCCGATGAGCCGGATGGATGGGTTAAGCTGGCGCAAGTGGGAAGCCAGCTTAGCAAAATATACACTGACTTCGATCCCCGTTCCTACGGCTACGCGAAGCTGAGCGATTTGGTGCGTGCAACGGGAAAATTCGAAGAAGAAGGAATAAACGGTGGCTTCAGGATCAGGCTCAAAGCCAGCTGACTGCGTTTTTTGTGTTTATGATGATTTCCACTATTAATCATGACCTACTTTCCAGGCCGTGTTGCCCCTGTGTCTGCCCGGGGTGAACGAACCCGCAGAACCGGGGTGTTGACCGAGGTGGTGTTGGCCCGGCTTTCTCGCCAAACAACATAGACGCCGGACGCGATGATGATGCTGGCACCGACGGCGACCCAGATGTCAGGGCGCTCGTCGAAGAAGATCATGCCAAACAGCGTCGCCCAGATGATCTGGCTGTACTGGCTGGGGGCGACAACACCGGCAGGCGCGGCGCGGTAGGCCAGAATGATCAGGTGTTGGGCGATGACCGAGAACACCCCGACCAATGCCATCATCGCCAGATGCAGCAGGGAAGGCGGCTGATATACAGCCGGTTGGGCAAGGCTCATCACAACGATAGCCAGCAGCATAGGATAGAGGATCAGCACGGCCGAGCGTTCCTCATTCCCGATCTTGCGCACCAGAACCGAGGCGAAGGCGCTGCAAAAGGCGGCCATCAGGGCGGCCATATGGCCTA
Source organism: Ruegeria sp. AE3 (assembly GCF_056542225.1). NCBI lineage: Bacteria > Pseudomonadati > Pseudomonadota > Alphaproteobacteria > Rhodobacterales > Roseobacteraceae > Ruegeria > Ruegeria sp. AE3. The sequence continues at coordinate 16,398 of NZ_JBQFZL010000007.1, forward strand.
GTGTGATATCCGTTGTACCGGGGCGCAGAACGATCAGGACGCCAATCAGGCCGACGCCAACCGCAGCCCAGCGCTGGGCGCGGACGACTTCCCCCAAAATCGGGATCGACAGCACCGTGACGATCAGTGGGAATGAAAACAGCAGGGAATAGACCTCGGCCAGTGGCAGAACCGAAAACGCGTAAAATGCGCAGGACATGGCCGTAACCATCAGGCCCGAGCGCAGCAATACCAGCCATGGGTGATGCGGCAGAAAGTTCCCCGTCGTTCGGTCGGTCAGGATCGTGACCGCCATTGGAACGAAAGAAAACAGCGTGGCAAAAAAGATGATCTGCATCACTGAATAGGTGCCGCCCAGCACCTTGATCAGCGCATCGTGGCTGGCAAAGACGGCAAATCCCAGAAATGCATAGCCAAGCCCCCGAAGGGTGTTGTTTTGAGCGCTCATCGATCCGGCCTCGGCCTATGTTGGTGTGGTGACGATACATCGTGGCAGCGCAGGCAGGGTTCCTGGCTGTCTTTATTGCTGCTTAACCCTATTCTGAGGGCACGAATAGCCCTTATTTTACCGCTAACATGTCAAAACTACCATGATCTGGGATCATCGCAGGATCGGCGGCGCATCTTTGGGCTGTCGTGCGGATTGAACACCTGCCTTCATGCCGACACCGATGCGGCGGGCCAAGACGACCCATGGGGTGGCCGTTTCCGCGGGCAGGGTCCGGGTGGCGACCTCTTCGAACAGATCCAGCCAATGGGCAAAGAACTCCGGTTTCACATCGGGCCGTTCGATATGGACCCGTTGCGGATTACCGTCATAGCAGCGCTCATACAGGATGGCATTGCGCCAGAAGGCGGCGATCTTGTCCTCATGCGCGGGCCAGTCGGTGACGTGGTTTGCGAATACGGGCCCAAGTACCGCGTCTTGCCGGACACGGGCATAAAAGGCGCGAACTTGCGCGTTGATTTGCTCGGGCGTCGCGGGAAAGCGCGGGGGAAGGATGGGTCTGGTCATGACAGCCTGAATTTCGACTCTGTTTTCGGCAGATAGGGTGTTCCGGCGTTACGGAACAGAGGTGGTTTTGTCGCGCCCATCCGGCGTCAGCAGATGCCGCAGCAGGGCCACCGGGTGCGCCCGCAGGCTGAGGCGGGTGGCGACGTAATCTTCGACCACCTGCTCGCCCAGCGTCATCTGTGGCAGGTAAGCCTTGGGTTCATCCAGCGCCTCGCCCTCCAAGTCCTGCGAGAACAGTGGCAGAGGTTTGGCGGTGGCAATTGCCTTGGCCTGCCAGAGCGCCTCGCGCCGGGTCAGGTCGCAGGCGGCGAAGGCATCAGCCTCGGCCAGCCGTTCGATCACCGACGGCCCAAGGCCTGCGCGGCGCCAGACATCGTCGACCTGGGTGTAGCCATTGCCGCGTGCGGCGGTCAGCCAGCTGGCGTCTTCCTCGCTCAGGCCCTTGATCTGGCGAAAGCCCAGCCGCAGCGCCAGACCGCCATGGCCATCAGGCTCCATCACATTGTCCCAAAAGCTGGCATTGATGCAGACCGGGCGCACCTGCACCCCATGTTCGCGCGCATCCCGCACAATCTGGGCCGGCGCGTAGAACCCCATCGGCTGCGAGTTCAGCAGGGCGCAGGCGAAGATGCCCGGATGGTGGCATTTGATCCAGGCAGAGGCATAGACCAGCAGCGCAAAACTGGCCGCGTGGCTTTCCGGGAAACCGTACGAGCCGAAGCCTTCGATCTGGGAAAAGCAACGTTCCGCGAAATCCTGTTCATACCCGTTGCGTTTCATCCCGCGCAAAAAGAGCGCGCGGAATTCGCTGACATTGCCATGTTTCTTGAAGGTTGCCAGCGACCGCCGCAGCCGATCGGCCTGTTCCGGGGTGAAGCCCGCGCCGACAATGGCGATCTGCATCGCCTGTTCCTGAAACAACGGCACACCCAGCGTTTTGCCCAATACCTCGCCCAGCGCGTCCGAGGGGAAGCAGACCTCCTCCTCGCCATTACGGCGGCGGATATAGGGGTGGACCATGTCGCCCTGAATGGGGCCGGGGCGGATGATGGCAACCTCGATCACCAGATCATAGAAATTACGCGGCCGCATTCGCGGTAGGAAGTTCATCTGTGCACGTGATTCCACCTGAAACACGCCGATGCTGTCCGCCTTGCAGAGCATGTCATAGACCACCGGATCCTCGGGCGGCAGGGTGGCAAGGGTGTAGCTGGTCTGGTGATGCTGGCCGATCAGGTCAAACGCCTTGCGGATGCAGGTGAGCATCCCGAGGCTGAGGACATCGACCTTGAGGATGCCAAGACTGTCGATATCGTCCTTGTCCCAGCAGATGACCGTGCGGCCCTCCATTGTGGCGTTTTCGATGGGGACAAGCTCATCCAGCCGACCTTCGGTGATGATGAACCCGCCGACATGCTGCGAGAGGTGACGAGGAAAGCCGTCGATCTCATAAACCAGCATTAAAGTCTGTTTCAGGCGCCGATCTTCGGGGTCGAGGCCAATTTCGCGCATCCGTTGTGCCTCAAGCCCCGAGGCCGAGAAAAAGCCCCAAAGCTGTGAGGAAAGCGCCGAGATCGTATCTTCGGTCAGGCCCATGGCGCGTCCAACCTCGCGAATTGCGCGTTTGCCGCGATAATGCACGACAGTGGCGCAAAGGCCTGCGCGTTCGCGGCCATAGCGGTCATAGATGTGCTGGATCACCTCTTCGCGGCGTTCATGTTCGAAATCGACGTCTATGTCTGGCGGTTCATCGCGCGCCTCGGAGACGAAGCGTTCAAACACCATGGTGCCCATCTCGGGGCTGACCTCGGTGATGCCGAGGCAAAAGCAGACGACCGAGTTGGCCGCTGACCCGCGCCCCTGGCAGAGGATGCTGCGAGAGCGGGCGAAATGGACGATATCGCGGACGGTCAGGAAGTAGGGTTCGTATTTCAGCTTGCCGATCAGCGTCAGCTCATGCGCCAGCATTTTTTTCGCCTTTTCGGACGCCCCGGCGGGATAGCGCCATTTGAGCCCCTCATGCGCCAGACGGTGCAGGCGCTGGGTCGGGGTTTCCTGTTCGCTGCCCTCGCTGGGGTATTCATAACGCAGCTCATCCAGCGAGAACTTCAACTCTTCGCTGAGCACATGGGAGCGGGCAACGGCACCTTCATGACCCTTGAAGATGCGTAGCATCTCGGCCTCGGAGCGCAGGCGCTGTTCACCATTGGCCAAAGCGTCCCGGCCCAATGCGTCCACTTTGCGGCGCAGGCGGATGGCGGTCAGCACATCGCCCAGTTTGCGGCGGGTGCCGTGGTGCATCAGCGGTGTCGCGCTGGCGAGCGTGAGGATGCCAAGCTGTTTTGCCTCAATCTCTAATAAAGAGAAATACGAACCATCGGCGCCATCATACCGAGGGTGCATCAACAGATGCATCCGCCCGGCAAAGCGGCGCGTCAGCTGCTGCGCCTGTGTCCGCCACGCGCCCGCGCCGCCTGGAGAGCCCGCTGTCTGTGGCCACAGCAGCAGGTGGAGGCCATCGGAAAATTCGAGCAGGTCAGACAGGTGCAGGATGCAATCGCCTTTCTCGGCGCGCAGGCGACCCCTGGACAGGATGCGGCACAGGTTGGCCCAGCCCTGTCGGTTCAGGGGTAAGGCGGTGACAGTGGGCGCATCGGTGAAGATCAGCCGCGCCGCCGGGATCAGGCGGGGAACCGCGTGGATGGGATAGGAGGGCGGCTTGGGGATGTGATCGGGGCAGGGTGGACCGATGGATGTGTTCTGCGCCTCCCACGCCAGCCGTTCGCGGACCTTGCGGGTGATCTCGCGTGCTTGAGTATGGGCGCGGACGATCCCGGCGACCGAGTTGTCATCGGCAATCGCAATGGCAGGCAGACCCAGGGTGACGGCACGCTCCATATACTCCTCGGGGTGCGAGGCCCCGGTGAGGAAGGTAAAATTCGACGTGATCGACAGCTCGGCATACATGGCGATTCCATATTATATTCACGTTTTGTTCTTTTTCGAGTCCTTTGCGCAGGAAACGGGTCGATTGGGTCCGGTCACACGGGCATGGTCAGCAAAAAAGGAGATCCGAGATGTTCAAAATCACCGCTTTGCCCACAAACGATGTACGCGCTCTTCAGGCGGGTGGCCCGGATGCATATGGTTCAACGCCGGAGCGCGCTGTGTCGACGGGTACAGGTAACCCGTGCCGCCACTGCCTGCGACATATTCCAGAGGGCGATGAGATGCTGATATTGGCGCATCGGCCCTTTTCAGAGACACATCCCTATGCGGAAACCGGCCCGATCTTTCTGTGTGCAACACCGTGTGAACGGTACGAGGAAGACGCGCTGCCCGAAATTCTGACCAACTCGCCCGACTATCTGATCAAGGGCTACGGTGCGGATGACAGGATCGTCTATGGCACCGGGGCGGTCACGCCGACGGACCAGATCGGCGCAAAAGTCAGGGAAATCTTTTCCCGATCCGACGTCGCCTATATTCACGTGCGGTCTGCGCGGAATAACTGCTATCAGGCGCGAATAGACCGCGCCTAAAGCTTGACCCGGTGGATGCCCCGGCGTGGCTGATCCTGATCATCCGCCGGATGATCCTCGGTACGGGACGAGGTCAGGGCAAGGAATACATCCTCAAGATCGGCCTCTTCGGTGCGGACGTCGCGGATGCGGATATTCGCGGCGCGCACCGATTCCAGAACCTGCTCGGCGCTGGTCTGGATGTTGCGGTATTGCAGGACAAGGCTGCCATCATCGCGGAGAGCTGCCTCGACGCCTTCCGACGCAGGCAGATCAATGATCGGGCTGTCGGGCACAATCACCATAGTGCGGCTATCCATGCGGCCCAAAAGGTTGGCGGTGCTGTCCTGCGCGACCTTTTCACCGTGGTTGATAATGGCGATCTCGTCGCACATCTCCTGCGCTTCTTCCAGGTAGTGGGTGGTCAGGATGATGGTCATGCCCTGTTCGTTCAGCTTGCGAACATTGGCCCAGAGCATTTGGCGCAGTTCGATATCCACACCTGCTGTCGGCTCATCAAGCACAAGGATTTTCGGGTGATGCACCAGTGCCTTGGCCAACAGTAACCGCCGCCGCATTCCACCCGAGAGAGTGCGGGCATAGGCCTCGGCCTTGTCGCTGAGACCGACCAGTTCCAGAATCCGATCACTGCGCCGTTCGGATTTCGTAACACCATAGAGACCAGCCTGAACCTCAAGCGCGCCGCGCGGGGTGAAAAACGGGTCGAGGTTCAGCTCTTGCGGCATCACACCAATGGCCGATCGTGACTGGCGTGGATTCTGATCCTGATCGAAGCCCCAGATCGCTACGCGGCCCGCCGATTTCACCACCAGACCAGCCAGGATGTTAATCAGGGTCGATTTTCCTGCACCGTTCGGACCCAGCAGACCAAAAACCGAGCCGCGCGGGACGGTCAGGTCAATGCCATTCAGCGCATGTTTCTCGGGCTGACCCTTGCCACCGCGATAGGTTTTGCGCAGCCCTTCGATCCTGATTGCCGCGTCATACATGTGGCACTTGCCCCCGGTTTGATCATCGCTCATAAACGCACCTAATACATGCCCGCGAGGCCGACAACCGAAGAAGGATCGCCAGCCGTGACCATCGAAGCGCCGGAAACCAAGATCGTCGAAACCGCCCGTGTTGCCTGTGATGGCGGCGAAGGTGCGTTGGGTCATCCGCGCGTGTGGCTGCAGATCCCCGAAGACACTGGCTGGGTCGAGTGCCCCTATTGCGACTGCAAATATGTTCTGGCCGGGCATCAGACTGACGCCTGAGCCCGTGTTGCCCGGTGCGGGCATTGAGTATTTATGAAAAGATGAAGATTGCGGCCGCGGTGCGGGTGGCTCTATCGTTGCGCCCGTGGCATTAGTGTTTTCGCAAATGATCAGAGAGGGCGCGAAATGACCACGAATTTCGGAAATGGGTGTCACCTGCATCTGATCGATGGATCGGCCTTTATTTTCCGGGCCTATCATGCGCTGCCGCCACTGACCCGCAAGTCGGATGGGTTGCCAATTGGGGCTGTTTCGGGCTTTTGCAACATGCTGCAGAAATATGTCGAGGGAAATACGGGGCCAGATGCGCCGACCCATGTGGCGGTGATCTTTGATAAGGGCTCCCATACCTTCCGGAACGATCTTTACGACCTCTACAAAGCCAACCGCGAGGCGATGCCCGAGGACCTGCGCCCACAGATGCCACTGACCCGTGAGGCGACGAAAGCGTTCAACATCGCCTGCAAGGAGATGGAGGGCTATGAGGCTGACGACATCATCGCGACCCTCGCTGTTCAGGCACGGGATGCCGGTGGCCGCGTGACCATCGTGAGTTCCGACAAGGACTTGATGCAGTTGGTCGGTGACGGCGTCGAAATGCTGGATGCGATGAAGAACAAACGCATTGACCGGGATGGCGTGGTCGAGAAGTTCGGGGTCGGACCGGAACGTGTGGTCGATGTTCAGGCGTTGGCTGGTGATAGCGTCGACAATGTTCCTGGCGCGCCGGGGATCGGGGTCAAGACGGCGGCCTTGCTGATCAATGAATTCGGCGACCTGGAAACCCTGCTGGACCGGGCAGATGAGATCAAGCAGCCCAAACGCCGCCAGACCCTGATCGAAATGCGAGACCAGATCGAGCTTTCGAAGAAACTGGTTCAACTGGATGAGAATACTCCGCTGGATTTCACCTTGGATGACCTTGAGGTGAGGGACCCCGATGCAGACACGCTGTTGGCGTTTCTGGCCGAGATGGAGTTCCGCACCCTCACCAAGCGTATCGCTGACAAGCTGGGGGTTGAGGCTCCGGTGATTGCCGACGCCCCTGCGCCAGCGGTGGAAGAGGTCGAGGCCGAGGTGATCCCGTTTGACAGTTCGAAATACGAATGCGTGCGTGATGCAGCGGCCCTGCAAAAGTGGATTGACCAGGCCTATGAGCGTGGTTGGGTTGCTGTAGACACAGAGACCACGGGCCTGAACGAGATGATTGCCGGTCTGGTGGGTATTTCGCTGTGTGTCGAGGCCGGAGAAGCCTGTTACATCCCGTTGACCCACCGCGATGGATCAGCGGATGATCTGTTTGGGTCGGATGCTTTGGCCGAGGGGCAGATGCCATTGGAAGAAGCCCTGAGGCTTTTGAAACCGATGCTCGAGGATCCGTCGGTCCTCAAGATCGGGCAGAACATGAAATATGATGCCAAGATCTTCAGGCGGCATGGCATCGACGTGGCACCCCTCGACGATACGATGCTGATGTCCTACGCCATGCATGGCGGTGAGCATGGGCATGGGATGGACACTCTGTCCGAACGTTATCTGAGCCACACACCGATCCCGATCAAACCGCTGCTGGGGTCGGGGAAGTCGGCAATCACCTTCGACAAGGTCGCGATTGACGAGGCCACGGCCTATGCCGCCGAGGATGCGGACATCACCCTGCGTTTGTGGCAGCTGTTCAAACCGCAATTGCATCGGGCGCAGGTGACAACGGTCTATGAGACGCTGGAACGGCCGCTTGTGCCGGTGCTGGCCGAGATGGAGATGCATGGCATCAAGGTCGACCGAGATGTCCTGAGCCGGATGTCCAACGCATTTGCCCAGAAAATGGCCGGGTTAGAGGCTGAAATTCACGAGTTGGCCGGGGGAAGCTTTAATGTCGGATCACCCGCTCAGCTGGGCGAAATCCTGTTCGACAAGATGGGTCTGGAAGGCGGGAAGAAAGGCAAGACCGGGAAATACTCGACCGGGGCAGATATTCTGGAAGACCTCGCAACCGAACACGAGTTGCCGCGCCGTGTTCTGGACTGGCGGCAGCTGAGCAAGCTGAAATCGACCTATACCGATGCGCTACAGACCCATATCAACCCCGACACAGGCCGGGTGCATACGTCTTATTCGATCACCGGAGCGAACACGGGGCGTCTGGCCTCGACCGATCCGAACCTGCAAAACATTCCGGTGCGGACAGAAGAAGGGCGGCGTATTCGTGAGGCATTCATCGCCGAGCCGGGCAATGTGATGGTCAGCCTCGACTACAGCCAGATCGAGTTGCGGATTCTGGCCCATATCGCTGATATTTCGGCTCTGAAACAGGCGTTTTCGGACGGGCTGGATATTCACGCCATGACTGCGTCCGAAATGTTTGATGTGCCGTTGGGTGAGATGACGCCTGATATCCGCCGTCAGGCAAAGGCAATCAACTTCGGTGTGATCTACGGCATTTCGGGTTTTGGACTGGCCCGGAACCTGCGTATTCCACGGGCCGAAGCGCAGGGCTTTATTGATCGTTATTTCGAACGTTTCCCAGGCATTCGCCGCTATATGGACGACACAGTCGAATTCGCGAAAGAGCACGGCTATGTGCAAACCCTGTTCGGGCGCAAGATCCACACGCCCGAGATCAATGCCAAGGGGCCACATGCCGGGTTCTCGCGCCGCGCGGCGATCAATGCACCAATTCAAGGTACTGCGGCGGATGTGATCCGGCGCGCGATGGTGCGAATGCCGGACGCGATCGCCGGATTGCCTGCCAGGATGCTGTTGCAGGTTCACGACGAGTTGTTGTTCGAGGTGGCCGAAGATGCGGTGGATCAGGTGATCGACGTGGCCCGTGACGTGATGGAGGGCGCCTCGGATCCTGCGGTCAAGCTGGATGTGAAGCTGGTCGTGGATGCCGGGAAGGGGGCGAACTGGGCCGAGGCGCACTAGCGGCGTTGTTCATCAGGTCTCGGCGGGCTGTGCATGCATCGGGTCAGCCCTGCGGCCTTACCATGCGGTTCACCATTCGTTGCACAGACGGGCCAAACAGCAGGATTACGGTGAAGGCGATGGGCCAGCAAAAAGCCCAGGACGCCATCCAGTCGCCAACTGTTCCAGGGTTAAACCCAATCGCTTTGACCGTCGCGATCCCTGTTACAATCAAGGACATGAGGCCGGACATGATCAGGCTGAAAACGGCACGGGCATAGCGGGCTGGTATCATGGCAGGCATCCTAATGGTCACAATGCCGCTGATGTGCGGTATTTGAATGAAAATTACCAGTGTCAGTCCCGCATCCAGTCAAGTGTGTCGCAGGTGCGTTGTGTTGTGGGTGTGTATTCCGCGCTGACCCAGCCGCTATAACCTACCGCGTCCATGGTCGAGAACAAGGCCTTGAAATCCGTTGGTCCACGACCCGGTTCCGTGCGATCCGGGGCTGCGCCAACTTGGGCATGGACCACCTGCGGATGAAAGAGGTCCCAGACAGCCAGCGCGTCGCCATGAATCATATGAGCGTGAAAGCTGTCAAATTGCAGGCCGACATTCGGGCGATCCACCTGGTTGAGCACATCTGCTGCCAGATCGTAGTCGTTCAAAAAATATCCGGGCTGTGAAACCGGGTTGAGCGGTTCGATGGTGAATTTTTGCTGGGGGGCGAAATCGGCGGCCCATTGCAGGTTTTGCACAAAACAATTCAATGCATCCGGCCCTGTGGCGTATCCGGACATGATGTGGATCAGGCCGGGGCGCAGCACCCCGGCATATCGCAGGACACGGCGGATATCCGACTGGAACCGCGATTGACCATCGGGGATCGCTGCGTAACCCGGCGCACCGCCGGTGTAGTTGGGCGGTGGCGCGTTGATCAGCACAAGCTCCAACCCGCTGGCAAGCAAAGCGCGACGGGTTTCCGTCGCGGCGATGTCGTAGGGAAACAAAACCTCGACTGCGGTGAACCCGGCATCTGCCGCCGCCTGAAACCGCTCCAGGTAAGGTATTTCGGTAAACAGAAGCGAAAGGTTGGCGGCAAATTTGGGCATAGGCGGTCAGCGGTTGTGGTTATCCGACCATAACCAAGGGATGATTTTCGGGGAAGGGATCGAAAACGACAGATTGTCGAAAATCGACCAGATCGCCTGCACCGAATCAGCAAGGGTCCGCTCAGCGCGGCGCGTCATTACGGGCGCCGCCTTAACAAAAGGTTCGAATCCAATGGCGATGAGCCCGGAACCCGTACGCGGGGCAACTACCGCTCTGCCCGGCGGTCAAAACTCTGCGTTGTCAGGGAATGGGTTGGCGGTTGCCTCCATGATTACCTGGGCAGCGGGTTTCCCGGCGGCCGAAGTTCTGCTGCAAACCTGGCCCCCTGTTGCATTGCTGACCGCGCGTCTGGTGCTGGCGGTTGCCGTTCTGATTCCGGTCTGGATTCTGCTGGACGGTCCAAGCAGAGTGTTACGCGCCAGATGGGGTCGGGCGATGGTTGTCGGCGGCTTTGGTTTTGGCTTTGCCATGTTTTTGCTGATCGTCGCGCAGAAAATGACTGATCCGGTGACGGTCGCGATCATTGCATCCTGTGCGCCCTTGCTTGCAACAGTACTGGAACTGATGGCAGGAACCCGACGGCTGAAGTGGACCTTTGCGTTGGGTGTTCTGGTGTCGGTTCTGGGTGGATTGATTGCAACCAGCACCGCCGCGCCCGAACAGCTGGGGCTGGGTGCGGTTCTGGCGATCCTTGCAACGGGCCTGTTTTGTTGGGGTAGCATGGCCACCGCGCGCGACTTCCCGGAGCTTAGTCAGATCGGGCGCTGCACGATTACCTTCGTCGGTGGGTTGCTCATGGCCGCGGTGCTGAGTTTTGGGGCGGCCCAGCTGGGCATGGATGTGCTGCCAACCGCCGCCATTGATGGACAGCAATGGGGGATGCTTGGGATCTATGCCTTGATATCACTGGGGCTCAGCCAGGTGTTGTTCATCTCGGCTGTGGGAAAGCTGGGCGTGGCGCTGGCTTCGTTTCACATCAATATTGCCCCGTTTTACGTGATGCTGATCATGCTGATGCTGGGGGAGGACTGGAACTGGACCCGTGCGCTGGGCGCGGGCGTGGTCGCTTTGGCCGTCGTGCTGGCACAGGACCGCGCACCGCGGTCAACCAAAATCGGCTGAAGGGATCAGCGGGAAGAACTGCCCGCCTGACCAGACACCAAACCAGCCCTCAAGGTGGCTACCAATCTCGGCAAGGCGATAGAAGTTTTTGCGATCTATGCGCGCTTCGAGGTTCGTGCGGATCAGTATGTAGGGTGACGGTTCTTCTGTCTCAGGATCGATAACAATCCGGATCGGATGCGCGGGCCCTGCAACAGCGACGTCGTCCAATTGAGTGCGAAAGGTCAGGTTCTGCGTCAGACCTTCGCCGGTTTGCTCGAAATCCACGGCGATAAACGGCGCGTCTTCGACAGTGATTCCCACCTTTTCAACCGGCGTGACCAGATAGTATTTCCCGTCTTCTTTCTTAAGAATTGAGGAAAAAAGCTTCACAAGCTCGAACCGATTGATGGGCGAGCCTAAATAACTCCATGTACCATCTTTTGCGACACGGATGTCCAGATCGCCACAAAACGGGGGATTCCACAGGTGAACGGGCGGTAAACCCCGGGTTTTGGCGGCTTTTACCGATGCGGCTAATCCGTCGGGCGAGGGTTTCACAGGTTTTTGTCCGCTCATTGCTTTTGCCATTTCCTCTCAGCGCGATACACTTCAATCATATTCGTCCACGGAAGGGAAAGTCATGAACGAACCTGCCGACCTCGTAGCCGAGATCGAAGCGCTGGAAAACAAGCTGCAAGAGGCCAAGGCCTCGATCACCCGCCGCTTCATCGGGCAGGAAAGGGTCGTGGACCTGACTCTGGCTGCGCTTTTGTGCGGTGGTCACGCGCTTCTGATCGGTCTGCCGGGCTTGGGTAAGACACGGTTGGTCGAGACACTGTCGACCGTGATGGGCCTGCATGGCAATCGCATTCAGTTTACGCCCGACCTGATGCCCGCTGACATTCTCGGGTCCGAGGTGTTGGATACGGCCGACGATGGAAGCCGCCATTTCCGTTTCATTCCCGGCCCGATCTTCTGTCAGCTGCTGATGGCGGACGAGATCAACCGGGCAAGCCCGCGAACGCAATCCGCGCTGCTGCAAGCGATGCAGGAGCGTACGGTGACAGTAGCCGGTGAGGACCGTTCCCTTGGTGTGCCATTCCATGTTCTGGCCACGCAAAACCCGATCGAACAGGAAGGCACCTATCCCCTGCCCGAAGCGCAGCTGGACCGGTTTCTGGTGCAGATCGATGTAGAATACCCCGACCGCCAGACCGAACGGGATATTCTGCTGGCCACGACCGGTGTTGAAGAAGACAAAGCGTACCAGATTTTCAGCAAGGAAGAACTGCTGGCTGCGCAGGTCCTGTTGCGTCGGATGCCGGTCGGGGACTCGGTTGTGGAGCTGATCCTTGATCTGGTGCGGGCCTTCCGCCCGGAAGAAGCTGGCGTATCCGAACGGGTTGCCGAAACCGTCGCGTGGGGTCCTGGTCCACGCGCTGCGCAGGCGCTGATGATGACGGTTCGGGCACGTGCGATGTTGCAGGGGCGTCTGGCACCCAATGCCGAGGATGTGCTGGATATGGCGCGCCCGGTGCTTAGCCACCGGATGGCTCTCAACTTTGCGGCACGGGCACGCGGTGACAGTCTGGCTGACCTGATCGACTCGACCGCTGTCGGGTTGATCCGGACCGAGGCGGCGGCGTGAATGCCGCGCTAACCCTTCGCGAAAGATCCGAGGCCGAGGCATCGCGGCTGCCGCCCCTTTTGGCGCGGGCCGAACATCTGGCTGGCACCGTTCTGCTGGGAGACCATGGTCGGCGGCGCTCTGGCATGGGGGATGATTTTTGGCAATACCGCCCTGCGCAGATCGGGGACAGCCGCCGGATGATCGACCACCGTCGTTCGGCGCGTGGAGATCAGCAATATGTGCGGGAACGCGAATGGCAGATCGCGCAATCGGTAATGCTTTGGGTCGATCAGGGGGCGTCGATGCGGTTTGCGTCCGACATATCGTTGCCGACCAAGGCGGATCGCGCCCGGCTATTGGGACTTGCAACGTCCATCTTGCTGGTCCGCGGCGGTGAACGTGTGGGCTTGACAGGGACGACCTTGCCACCCCGGCGTGGCAATGCACAGATCATCCGGCTGGCGCAAGCCTGGTCCGAGGATGATCAATCGGATTACGCGCCACCCGAACATCGCGCCATGATCCCGCATGCCCGTGCCGTGTTCATTTCAGATTTTCTTGGTCCAATGGATGAAGCTGAACTGGCCCTGACCAAAGCTGCCGACCGTGGTGTTCGCGGCGTGATCCTTCAGGTGCTTGATCCGGGAGAAGAGACATTTCCCTATCGTGGACGTACGATTTTCGAAAGCGTCGGTGGGTCCGTCCGACACGAAACGCTCAAGGCGGCAGAGCTGCGGGACCGCTATCTGCAACGCCTCGCCCACCGTAAGGATGCGCTGACGCAACTTTGCCGGGCGACTGGCTGGCAAATGGGCCTGCATCACACGGGCGATAGCGCACAAGCGGCACTGTTGTGGATATACCGTGCGCTGGACGGGGGAACGCGATGACGGTTCTGGCAGGCATCGGCTTTACCGCTCCATGGGTGCTGCTGGGTCTTCTGACCCTGCCGATCCTGTGGCTGATCCTGCGCGCGGTGCCGCCCGCGCCGATCCGCCGGATGTTCCCGGCGGTGACGCTGCTGCTGGGCCTGAAGGATGACGAAAGCGTTTCGGACCGCACGCCGTGGTGGCTCTTGCTGCTGCGGATGCTGGCAGCTGCGGCGGTGATCATAGGTCTGGCCGGTCCGGTTCTGAACCCGTCGCGGGATGAGATCGGGTCCGGGCCGCTGCTGATGGTGCTGGACGCCAGTTGGGCAGGCGCGACCCGATGGTCGGCCACGCTGGATCAGATCGATGCGCAACTGACCGAGGCCGGTCGCGCAGGGCGCACGGTGGCTATCCTGCGCCTGACCGAACCGGAAACACCCGTTTTTCAGGGGGCCGAGGCTTGGCGGGGACATTTGCCGGGACTGATGCCCAACCCATGGCAGCCGACCGAACCTCAGATCGCACAGGCCATTGCGGCGTTAAATTCGATTGATGGGGGGTTTGACACCCATTGGTTCAGTGACCGGCTGGATTATGTGGATCATGCGGCGCTGGTCTCCAGCTTGCAGGCTCGTGGCGATGTCGTGGTGTATCAGGCGGCGTCCCGGCCCATGGCGATCCTGCCAGCGGCTTATCAGGATGGGCTGATCAAAGTGACAGTGCAGCGCGCAGGCCCCGGCCCCGAGGAACGTGTGACAGTATTGGCACAAGGGCGCGACCCGGCGGGAACCGCCCGAGTGCTGCATTCTGTGGAACTGACCCTTGAAGCCGGGGATTCATCGGCGCAGGTCGATCTGGCGCTGCCATCCGAACTCCGCGCCCGGATCACGCGGTTCGAAATCCAGGGCCAAAGGTCCGCCGGGACCGTGACCTTGACCGATGACAGCCTGCGTCGCCGTGAGGTCGCGCTGATTGCCGGGAGTTTGAACCGCGAAGGTCTGGAGCTGCTGTCACCCCTGCATTATCTGACTCAGGTCCTGAGCCCCACGGCGGATTTCGTCGATGGCGGTCTGACTGAGGTTCTGCCCGCCAATCCGGATGTCATTGTTCTGTCAGATGTGGCCCAGATGTCGGAACCTGAAAAGGCGGACCTGATTGAATGGGTCGAACAGGGCGGTTTGCTGCTGCGCTTTGCCGGCCCGCGTATGGCGGCCAGCGATCTTGGGCGTGACACCGAAGACACCCTGCTGCCTGCGCGGCTGCGCAGCGGTGGGCGATCTGTCGGCGGCGCGATGAGCTGGGGTGAGGCCAAGACCCTGGCACCATTCCCCGAAACCTCGCCTTTCTATGGATTGGACATCCCTGATGACGTGGTCGTTTCCACTCAGGTCATGGCGCAACCAGACCCTAACTTGGCGGATCGTGTGATTGCCTCGCTGTCTGACGGCACGCCTTTGGTGACACGTAAGGCGCTGGGATTGGGGCAGGTGGTGTTGTTCCATGTGACCGCCGATGCAGAATGGTCCAGCCTGCCACTGTCGGGCCTGTTCGTTGAAATGCTGGATCGGCTGGCCGTGGCCTCGGCCGCAAAGTCACGGCAAGAGGCTCAGTTACTGGGAACAACATGGGAGCCGGTACAGATCATGGACGGGTTTGGCACATTGTCAGATGCCGGAACCCTGGCCGGTGTCGACGGGGTTGAGCTGATATCGGGCCAGATCGGGCCGGAACTGCGCCCGGGTCTTTATGAAAGTGGCAAGCAGAAGCTGGCGTTGAACGTCGTCTCGGAAGAAACTCAGCTGCGTCCTGTTGTCTGGCCCGCAAATGTGCCGATCAAAGGGCAGGAGGTCAGCACGGAAATGCCGCTCGGCGGTCTGTTGCTCAGCCTTGCGCTGATTTTGCTGACGATCGATGTTATTGCATCGCTTGCTTTGTCGGGCAGGTTGGGTCTGGCCCGGACGACGGCCTTGGCGCTGGCCGGTTTCCTTCTGGTACCCGAAGGTCACGCACAAACGCCTGAGGACACCGAGTTTGCATTGGCTGCGACCCACGAACTGGTATTGGCGCATGTCCTGACTGGCGATGCGCAAGTAGATGATATTGCGCAAGCCGGGTTGCGGGGGCTTGGTCAAACCCTCCTCTATCGCACATCGGTTGAACCGGCAGACCCCATCGGCGTTGATCTGGAACGGGATGAACTCGCGTTCTTTCCGTTGCTTTATTGGCCGATCTCAGCGAACCAGTCGCAACCTTCGGCCGAGGCCTATGTCAAGCTGAACGCCTATCTGCGGTCCGGAGGGATGATCCTGTTTGACACGCGTGATGCGGATATCGCAGGTTTCGGTGCCTCCAGTCCAAATGGCCGCAAACTGCAACAACTGGCCGGGCCGCTGAATATACCCTCATTAGAGCCGATTCCGCGCGATCATGTTCTGACACGCACGTTCTACCTTTTACAGGATTTTCCGGGCCGATATTCAGGCACCGAGGTTTGGGTCGAAGCCGCGCCGCTTGATGCAGAACAGATCGACGGGATGCCCTTCCGCAATCTGAACGACAATGTGACGCCGGTGGTCATTGGCGGCAATGACTGGGCCGGTGCTTGGGCGGTGGATCGCAACGGGCAGGCCCTGTTGCCCGTCGGGCGCGGTTATGCCGGGGAAAGGCAACGCGAGTTGGCCAATCGTTTTGGTGTCAATCTGGTGATGCATGTGCTGACGGGGAACTACAAATCCGATCAGGTTCACGTGCCCGCCCTTCTGGACAGGTTGGGACAATGACAGGAACCGTCATCTTTGATCCGCTGATCCCGTGGGCGATACTGCTTGTCGTGGGTATGATTGCCGCGGCCGGGGTCGCGCTGGCCTTGTGGCGCGGATTGTCGGGATGGGCCTTGCGTGGGTTGGCGGTGCTGGTGATCATCGCTGCGCTGTCCGGCCCGGTCTACCAGATTGAGGATCGTGCACCGCTGACAGATATCGTTCTGATGTTCGAGGATGAAAGCGCCAGCCAGACGCTTTCAGACCGGGTGGTACAAACGGCAATGGCCGCAGAAGATCTGGCCGCCGAGATCGAGGCACGCGACAATACAGAACTGCGACGCATCCGGGTCGGCGATGGTGAAGGCGATGAGGGCACGCAGATCATGGCAGCCCTGAACGAAGCCCTGGCGGAAGAGCCGCGCGCGCGCATCGCCGGTATCCTCGTGGTGTCCGACGGGATTGTGCATGATGTCGATCAGGCTCCCGATTTGCCCGCACCGATGCACCTGCTGCAAACCGGGCGGGAAAGCGACTGGGATCGCAGGCTTATTGTCCGAAACGCCCCTGCTTTCGCCATCATTGGTGAATCGGTGACGTTGACCCTACGCGTGGAAGACAGCGGAGCAGCCCCTGCGGGTGCAACGTCTGCGCCGTTGGAAATTTCGGTGGATGGGGGCGAGCCCGAGCAGTTCAGCATTCCAATCGGTCGCGATGTCAAACTGCCCGTCACTTTGCCCCATGGTGGGCGCAACGTGATCCAGTTTTCTGTCCCTCAGGCTGAAGGCGAGTTGACTGATCGCAACAACACGGCCCTGATCCAGATGAACGGCGTAAGGGACCGCCTGCGTGTGCTGTTGGTCTCGGGCGAGCCGCATCCGGGTGGTCGCACGTGGCGTAACTTGTTGAAATCTGACAGTTCTGTTGATCTGGTGCATTTCACTATCCTGCGCCCGCCTGAAAAGCAGGACGGTGTGCCGGTGGACGAGCTGTCGCTGATCGCCTTTCCGACTCGTGAGTTGTTTCTGGAAAAGATCAACGATTTCGACCTGATCATCTTTGACCGCTACAAGAGGCGCGGGATTCTGCCTGCGATCTATCTGGACAATGTCACAAGCTACATCAACGAAGGCGGCGCGGTCCTGGTTGCCGCCGGTCCCGATTTCGCCGGTGCCGACAGCATCTTCCGCTCTCCCTTGGCGCCAGTTCTGCCGGCCCAGCCAACCGCGCGGGTGATCGAGGAACGATATGTGCCGATGGTCAGTGATCTGGGGCATCGTCACCCGGTCACGACCAATCTTGGAGAGTCCGAGGATTGGGGGGCGTGGTTGCGTCAGATCGACGTGAAACACCGCTCGGGCGACGTGCTGATGACCGGGGTCGAGGATCGTCCGCTGCTTGTCCTGAACCGTGTTGGCGAAGGGCGCGTTGCGATGCTTGCGTCCGACCACGCCTGGCTTTGGAGTCGCGGTTTCGAAGGAGGTGGCCCGCAGCTGGAGCTGTTGCGCAGGCTGGCCCATTGGATGATGAAAGAACCGGAACTGGAAGAAGAAGCGTTGTGGGCCGAGGCCAACGGTCAGTCCATGCGCATCATTCGTCAGACGCTTGGGACAGAGGTCGGCCCTGTAACAGTCACCTTGCCGAATGGCGAGACGTTGGAGATTACTTTGAAAGAGGTTTCTCCGGGTCGGTTTGAAGCGCAGTATTACGGCCCTGAGATCGGCCTTTATCGCTTGCAGGAAGATGACCACATGGCTGTGATCGGCCTTGGCCCTGCTGCACCGAAAGAGTTCGAGCGTACCATCGCGACAGGTGATGTCCTCGAACCGGTGCTGGCCGGGTTGCGGGGCGGTGTGATCCGATTGGAAGATGGGCTGCCATCGATCCGCAACGTGCGCGCAGGACGCCCCGCCGCCGGTCGGGGCTGGATCGGTCTGACCCCACGCAACGCGTATGAAACGCGGGATGTCACGCAGGCCGGGTTGCTGCCACCCTGGCTTGTCTTGCTGCTGGCTGGGGGGTTCCTGCTAGGCGGTTGGCTGCGGGAAGGGCGGCGTTAACGCTGGCCCGTTGCTGTTTTTTAACGGGAACCGGGCGCGCTCTGGTCGATCCGGAACGAGGCCCGGTCGGATTGGCCCTGTGCATCCACCACAACAAGTGAGGTAAACCCGGGTCCGGGATTGGGAATTTCGAATTCTCGCTGCCGTTGCCCGGTCAATACAGGCACGCCGTTAGTCAGAACGGAAAACGGCCCGACACCACCGCGTAGTTTCACTGTCAGAGGGCTACCGAAAGTCTCTAACAGAGCGTTTTCCGGTGGAAACAACAGATCAGGTGCGGTTTGGTCCGTTTCGAAAGCCGCCGCGCGGGGCCGGAAACGTTGCAACGGTTGCGGCAATTGTGCTGCGCCAACCAACAGTGTTGATGGCGGTGGTGGGCGCAGGGGTGTGAGTTCAGGTTTCAACAGACCAAAAGCCTCGGTCAGAAGCGGCGCGGCAACGTCCCCTCCGAATGCGCCGGGAACAGGCGTGCCATCCGCGCGTCCCAACCAGACCCCGATGACATGCTGCCCGTCAAAGCCAATGGCCCAGGCATCGCGGTGCCCATAAGAGGTTCCCGTTTTGAAGGCCAGCGCCCCTGAAGTGCTGCCCGTGGGTGCCGTGATCCCGGACAAGATATCCGCAATCTGCCATGCTGAGGTTTCGGACAAAACACGAGAGGTGAGCCGTGCATCAGCCAAGGTGTCATGGCGCAGGATCGGGCCTTGCCCACCAGCGGCCAGCGTCACGTAGATCTGCACAAGATCATGCAGGCTCAGCCCGACGCCACCCAAGGATATTGCCAATCCGGGTGTACCACTGCTCAGGCGCGGGTCTGATCCTGCTGTCCGCAGTACCGCCATTACGCGCGCGGGGCCCAGCTCGTGCGTCAGGCGTACGACAGGGATATTCAGTGACAATTGCAGCGCGTCCCGAACCCTTACATCGCCCCGGAAAACGCCATCGAAGTTTCGCGGGGCGTAGCGCCCGAACATCACCGGGCTGTCGCTGATCAGGGTTTCCGGATGGGCCAGCCCCTGATCGAATGCCAGCCCGTAAACCAGAGGTTTCAGCGTCGATCCGGGCGACCGCACGGCTTGCGTCATATCCACGAAACCTTGTCGCGCATCCCGATACCCGGCAGACCCGACCGAGGCCAAAATCTTGCCGTCGCGATGATCTGCTACGATCAGGGCTCCGGACACGCGCGGCCCTATGCGCGCCGCGGCCCGAGCGACCAAAGTTTCCAACCGGGCTTGCACCCCTGCATCCAGGGTCAGATCAAATACACCGTTTGCAAGGGTTTGGCCTTTCACGCGGTCGGTCAGATGGGGTGCAAGGCGCGGGAACGGGACCGTTCGATCAGGAATGGTCTCCGTCAGGGCTGCGTGCATCTCAGCCTTGGTCAATACGCCGTAGCGCTCCAACCTGCGCAAAATCCGATCTCGGGCAATTTGGGCTGCCTCGGGTCTGCGATCCGGACGTCGCGCTTCCGGGGATTGCGGCAAAGCGATCAGTAGGGCCGCCTGTGCGGCAGTCAACCGGGTCGCTTCTTTGCCGAACCATGCGCGGGCACCGGCACGGATACCTTCCAGATTGCCGCCATAGGGGGCATGGGTCAGGTAGAGGTTCAGGATCTGTGTCTTGCTCAGCTGCCGCTCCAATGCCAATGCGACCCTAATCTGGCGAAATTTGCCACTCCAGCGTCCGGTCGATCCATCTTCGATCAGCCGCGCGACCTGCATGGTCAGAGTTGAACCGCCTGAAACCGCGCGCCCATTCCAAAGGCTTTGCCCGGCTGCGCGCAGCAATGCGACAGGGTCCACGCCCGCGTGGGTCCAGAAACGCTTGTCTTCGTACCGGAGCAGCATGGCGGTGAAATTGGGATCGACCGCACCGGGTTGCAGCCTCCAGATGCCATCTGCAACCGGAAACACGCGCAGGAGGTCACCGTTACGATCCCGTATCTCGACCGAAGTTTCAGTCAGAACAGGCGGCAGCACTGTGGCGTCGACCCAGCGGTCAACGCCATCCCGCGCCAATGCCGCCAGATAGAGAGCACCGGCCAACGCAAATAACAGGCGCGGCACCCTAGGCATGAGCGCCGCCCAAACAAGGATATGAACGATGGCCGGTCACTGCACCTCGACCCGTCCCGTCGCCGTTCGTGCGCGGTTCTGGGGGCGATACATATCTTCGACCGAGGCCGCCGGATGGTGGAACACGCCCGGTGTGACGGCACGGGCGACGTAAGCCAGCGTCACGGTCTGGCGCCCCGACAGGTCAACCGCAGCCAAGAACCTGTCCGATCGGAACTCGGTATGCGTGGCATCAGACAGATTCAACCAGTCCAGCGACCGTACATCGCCCGATCGCAGCAGGTTCGGGTTGTCGATCTCGATTCCGGCGGCAAGAGGATCGTCTACCATCAGACGCGCCCCACCGCTTTCAAACGGCGTGACCGTCAGAACCGTGACGAACCGGTCCCCCACGGCAAATCGGCCCGCGTCAATCAGATCGCCGTCCATCGAATAATACTGCCGTTCGATTGCATAGCCGGTGCCACCGGCCCCAGGCGGATCTTCGGGAATTCCGGTCACCGTCAGGGTGATATCGGTTGCCTGACCGTCGGTCGCAGTGATGTTGACCTCTTCCGCCTGCCCGGATTGCAGAACCTGAACAAAGGGGCCGGATACTGACACGCCATTGACCTTCAAGCCGGAGCCGGACGGATCAGACACCAGCGCGTGCGCCGCCAGCAGGGACCACGCGGCCTCTTGTGTAGACAGGGGTGTGCGGCCCGTGCTTACCCGTTGGATCAAAGCGTAGCGGTCAATCGCCTCGCTGCCCGCATCTACGGCCAGGGTCAGCAGGCCCGCCGCATCCCGCAGGCGGGTGCCGTAATCCGCGCGCCAGTGGTTTTCCTGATCGTTCGGCACCTGTTGCAGCATCCGCGCCGCACGGACGAACATCGCGTCTGCGCGGGTCTGGTCCCCGTACGAGGCCAGCGCAGCGCCCAGTTGCGCTGCAGCCAACGGCGTGTCGAAAGCATCCCCTTTGACATCCGCATAATAGCGCAGATCGCCCATCGCCGCCGCGCCTTCCCGCGCAAGAACCATTAGGGCATAGGCGATATCCTGACCACCTTCGTCAAAATCCGGCGCATAATTGACCCGATTGCGCAGGTTATCCATGGCCTGCGCAAAAGCCCGATCCGGCACCGGGTGTCCCTGCACGCGGGCGCGTGACAGGAAATCGGTCACATAGGCGTCCAGCCAGAAATCACCGCTGCCTGCACGCCACAGGCCAAAGGCACCGTTTGCAGCCTGACGAGTCAGGATACTTCGGATCGAGTCCGTGATGCGCTGATTCACCTCCGGGCCATTGCCCAGCCCCGATGCCTGCGCGACGGATGACAGGTAAAGCAGCGGCAGTGCCTTGCTGGTGATCTGCTCGGTGCATCCATAAGGGTAACGGTTCAACTGATCCAGCAGGCCGGGCATATCGAACTTTGCCAGCGCTCCGGCTGACAGGATGGCCTTGGCCGAGCCGGGTTGAAACCCGTCAAAAACATCCTGCGAAAACAGAAAGCTGTTACCCGCACCCAGCGCAAAGCGCCGTGTCCGGGCAATCACCTGATCATTGGCCCGCACCGGCATCCGCAGGGTTTGCGACAGATCGCGCCCGTCTGGTGTGGTGATGGAAACGCTGATCTCTGGATCGCCGATGACATGGGCCGTTACAGGGATGTCGAACACCGCTTTGCCACCATCCTCCAGCAGAAAGCGTACCGGTACCGGGCCCAGTTCCAACCCACCGGTGGTGGTCAGGCCAAGCGCCATGTCTCCGGATGCACCATCCGCATGGACAATCTCAAGCCGCATCCGGCTTTGATCGCCTGGGGCCAGAAACCGCGGCAGGCTGGCCGTAACCACCACCGGGTCGCGGACGATCATGTCAGCCTCGGCCTGCCCGACGGCTTTTTGTGACCACGCGACGGCCATCAGGCGGACCGTACCATTGAAGGCGGGCAGGGGGATGTCGACCTCAACCTTTCCATTCGCACCGACCTGAACCGGGCCGCTGAACACTGCCATCAGATCTTGCGTCGGTGGCGGGGACTGGCGGCGCATCCCGTTGTCATTGTCGCCGCCAGAGCGAACCGTACCCATCGTTCCGTTCATGCCGTCGATCAGCCGCCCGTAAACATCACGCAGGTCCACACCCAGCCGGCGTTGCCCGAAATAGTACTCTTGCGGGTTTGGGCTTTCGAACTCCGTCAGGTTAAGGATGCCCACATCCACAGCGGCAAGGGTTAGCCAGACTGGATCATCGCTTGTAACATTTTCGACCCTAACAAGGGCCTTCTGTGTATGACGGGGTGAGGTAACCTCGGGCACCTCAATGGCAACCGACAGCGTGCGATCCGCAGGATCAATGGCGGCATAGGCGACGCCCATGACGCGTGCCGGGTTCTGACCGGCCGCAACATCCATCGGTCGGATCACTGTGGCCGTGACATAGGCACCTGCACCCCAATCTTCTGTCACCTCTATCGGGATAACTGTCTCGCCTTCCGGCACGGCAACCATTTGGCGATGGATCAGGCGGTTCGACAGCACCTCGACCTGGGCGATACCTGCCATGCGCGGAACGATGCGCAGTTGTGCGGTTTCCCCGGCCCGATAGCTGTCGCGATCCAGCGACATCTCAAGCCGGTCAGGCGTGGTCGAAGCATCTGCGGCCTGATACCAGCCTGCATGGAAATCGACAGCGGTTTCCGTAAAGGTGCCGTCTACGCGTTGAACCACCAACTCGTAACGGCCCCAGTCCACGGGCTGGGACAACGTCAAAGGGTCAGTGGCGACGTCAACGTCTCCGGTGGCAACGCGAGTGCGTCGGGTTGTCGGTTCCCAATTCCAGTTTCCGTAAAGCTGATACCATTGATACCGCGTTTCGATCTTGTTCAGCGTCCAGCGCAGGCGCATCGGGCTGGGGGTCAGGTCGGGTGCAAGGCCGATGATCTGAAACGTGGCCTCGGTACCTTCGGGGATTACGTCCTCGAACATGGGTTTGACACCGATCACAGGTTGCGACGGCAGGACAGGAACGCTCAGGCGACGTTCAACAGGGCGGCCCGAGCCATCGGCCAGTCGCGCAATAACCTCGGCTTCAATTGGCTGCCCTTCCGTGTCTAATGCAGGGATTTCAACAGCTATGGATGCTTTGCCGTTTGCGTCTGTGCGCGTGTCACCGAAATAGGTGCTTTTGATCGATGTCTCGGCGTCATAGCGGCCAAAGCGATACCCCTCGTAGCCTGGCACTGTGTCCGCCGGGCGTCCGATAACCTGACCGTCGATGCTCAGGTCGGACCCCGGCGCACCAAACAGATAGCGCGCGTCGATCGAAAGCGGTGGGCTGTCGCCGGGACGCAGGGGCGCGTCCGGCAGGTTCAGCTCAAAATCTATACGTTCCGGCAGGAAGTCTTCTACCAGCACTGTTTGTCGCGCCAGCGCATCGCCTTTGGGATCTGATCTGATCTCGATCCGCCAAGCGCCGCGTGGTGCATCTGCCGCAACAGGCAGACGAAAGATATGCCCCCCGGCGACGCCGCCATCCGAGACGGTTCGGCGGTATTCCACGCCGTCAGGGCGATACAGAATTGCGGTTAGGGGCAGACCCTCGATAGCCTGCGCCTCACCATCGCGCGACAGGGCGGTGAGGTGGATCACCTCTCCGGCCCGGTAAGCGCCGCGATCCGTGGCTAGAAAAACATCGACCGGCCCCGCGGGCGCGCGCCCTTCAACACCGCGATCTGACAGGTCAAAAGCAGGATCGGTCAGGGATAGAAAGCTGAAATCGCTGTCCCCGGTCGACGCCATCACCAGTGCGGGCGCGCTGGCCCCCTTGCCGCGCGTCAGACCGGGGTCGAACCGGACATAACCTGATTCATCCGTCCGCGCTTGGGCGATGACCGCATTTGCGCTTGTGACCAGTGAAACCTCGACACCAGCACGGGGAGCCGCGTCGCTCAGCCCGCGCACCGTGACGTGCAGCCCGTCAGTGCCAAGCACGCTGCTGATCCCAAGATCGGACAGAACAAACCATTGCGTCGCGCCCGGGTCGTCATAGGGATCGGCCCCCGGAACACGGGCGGTCAGCGCATAGATGCCAGCGGGCTGATCCGCGATCGCTTCTGCCATGGGCAGGCGCGCAGTCATGGTCTGATTCAGTTCGTTGGCCACTTCGGCGGTGCCGGTCCAGATATCCTCGGCAATTTCATCGGAAAATTCTGCTTCCTGCCATTCACTGAGCGGGCGGCCGAAGAAATCCTGCTGAACCGCGCGCAACAGGTTCCGGTCGCTGACCCTCCGCAGGATCAAATCCAGCTCGGTGACGTTGACCGTTTCAACAGGCAAAGCGGCGTCAGCGGATTTCGGCAAAACGTAGCTGCGCCCGGGAAACCGGACCGAAGGCGCCCGGTCGCGCACGTAATGGGCAAGCTCAACATTGCGGTTCAGCGCCTCGCCCGAGGCGGAGGGCAAGCCTTCGCGTAGCGTCAGGCGATAACGCTGACCATGGGCGACACCGTCAACGCAAAGCTGCCTGCCCTCAGCCTGTACCACCAACCCGTCATCATTGCTCTGGACAAACGGGTCATAGTCGACCCCTGCCTTGACCAGCGGTTCCGAAAACTCAACACAGATCCGCGGCGCGGCGGCGTCGCTTTCAACAGAACTGTCGACCACGCGAAACCCGTATTTCCCGATGGCATCATTCAGCGCGGCCAGTACATCCTCGCGCGGTTGGATTTCCTGGGCCAGCCGCAGCACGGGGATCATATCGCGCCCGCGCTCGACCTCTTCCAGGGCGCGGGCCAATGTCATCAGGGCGGCAATCTGCGTGCCGGGAGCGTCCGCGCGCAAATAGCCATTGGTTGCGGCATTCAGCGCACGGTTGCGCAGATCGCGCCTTTCACTCCAGTCCGTAGGGTTTATCGCCAATAACAAGCGCGCGTATTCCACCCATAGATCGGGCGCGTCACTGAGCGATACGGCCACACCAGTCCAATTCATCGCCAGTCGCGGGCTGCCCGCGCTGCGTGCCGCGTCCAGAACAGCCTGCAGGTCGTCGCCATGCGCCATATGAACAAAGCCCAGATCGCGCGCCTGATCAACGGCTTGCTTCAGGTCGGCGGCACCAAGAACGCTCAACGCATTCGCACGTGTATTGGCCAATGTTCGGGTCTGATCTGGGGTAGACACCTTCTGCGCGGACACAGCCCCTTGATAGGCCTCTTGCCGGTTTACACCGCTTTTTGGAAAACAGGCATTGGATCGGGTGTTGTAGGTGAACGCGGTGCAATACGTATTGGCGGAACAGGCCTGAATGCAGGACTTCAGATCGGTATCGAAAAGGGCGTCCAGATCCGAGCCGTAAAAATCTGCGTCCCGCGTCGTGACATAGCGGAAATCAGGCACTGCATCCTGCGCCTGGGTGGCGCTGGGTAGGACTAAAAGTGAAATGATGTAAGTTATTGAAATAAAACCAAAGCGGCGCATGGTGCCCTCCTCTTTGGGCACAGCGTTGCATGGCGTGCGCCTGTTGTGCAACGGCTTAAACAGTTTTTCATCCTCTACCGGGATGCTGGGTGCAGAGCGTTCTGGAATCAATCAAATGACTCTTGCACATAAATTGGCACAGGAACGGCGCGCGCGTTTGGCAGCTGAACGGATGCTGGCCCTGAAACAGGCCGAGCTTTCGGCAGCCAATCGCAAACTGGGTCAACATGCCATGGCATTGACCAAACGAATTGGCGAAACGCAGGCTGAGGTTGAAACCGTTCGGGATGAAAACGAAAAGGTCAAATCCGACCTCTGCGTGGCCAACGCCAAGATCGAGGTTGCCGAACGCCGCTTGTGGCACTCGATTCAGACAATACAGGACGGATTTGCTTTTTTTGACGGTGACAACCGGCTGATCGGCGCAAACACCGCCTATCTGAGCGTTTTTGAAGGTCTGGACGAAGTCGTGCCGGGGATATCATACCCCCGTATTCTGCATTTGCTGACGTCAGAAGGTATTGTCGATATCGGGGATGAATCCGCGGAAGACTGGCAGGCCAGAATGCTGGCCCGCTGGAGCCGCGCCAACCCGCCACCAATCGTTATGCAGCTTTGGAACGGTCACTATATCCGCCTGATCGACCAGCGCGGCAGCGGCAATGATATGGTGAGCCTTGCTCTCAACATCACAGCGTCGGTCCGGCATGAAATCGAGCTTAAGGCGGCGCGCGAGAGGGCCGAAGCAGCAAACCGGGCCAAGTCGGCCTTTCTGGCCAACATGAGCCATGAAATCCGTACACCGATGAACGGCATCGTTGGCATGTCCGAGTTACTGGACGAGACACCGTTGGACGAAGAGCAGCGGCTATACGTCAACACGATCCGCAATTCGGGCGAGGCGTTGCTGGTCATCATCAACGACGTGCTGGATTATTCCAAGATTGAGGCGGACAAGCTGGCTCTGCACCCTGAGCAGTTCGATCTTGAACGCTGCATTCTTGAGGTTGCGATGCTGCTACAGCCCAGTGCGCGCGATAAAGGCCTGACATTGCTGGTTGATTACGACTTGTTCTTGCCAACCCTTTTTGTGGGCGATCCTGGTCGGATACGGCAGGTTCTGACCAATCTGGTCGGCAACGCCGTCAAGTTCACCTCCGAAGGCTATGTGCTGGTCCGGGTGACAGGGGTGCCCAATCCGGATGCGCAAATCTGTGATATCCATGTTGCGATCGAAGATACCGGTATTGGCATCGACGCAGAAAAAACCGGCCATATTTTTGGCGAGTTCAACCAAGTCGAAGACGAGCGTAACCGCCAATTTGAAGGCACCGGGCTTGGTCTTGCCATCACCCAGCGGCTGATCACCTTGATGGGTGGCATGGTCTGGGTCGAAAGCGAGCCGGACCAGGGATCCTGTTTCGGTTTTCGCGTGACGCTGCCCACGGTAGAAGGCCCGCGACCCGAACCTCCGAACCTGGCGGATTGTTTGAAACATGTCCTGCTGGTCGAAGATCTTGCCGTGAACCGGGCCATTCTTGCCAAACAGCTTGGGCGACTGGGGGCTGAGGTGACGGTTTGCACGTCGGGGGCTGAGGCGCTGTCACAGATGAATGATCAGATTGATCTGGTTCTTTGTGACCACGATCTGCCGGATATGGATGGGCTGGATCTTGCGGTCGCGCTCAGGGATCGCGGGTGGGGTGACATTCCGGTGGTCGTGATGTCTGCAAGCCCCGGTTTGATTCACGCGCATCCTGCCCGTGACCTGATCGACGGTGTCTTGCAGAAACCCATCCCTCGGTCCGAGTTGTATGGCAGGCTGATGGCATTCGACGGCACATCGTTGGAAAGGGGCGCTCTGGATGTCGGCAAAACAGTCTCTAAAAAGCAAGATTCTGAATCTGTGCACCCCCGACACATGAGGGTTCTTGCCGCCGAGGACAACCGCACTAACCAATTGATCCTGAAGAAGATGGTCAAGGATCTGAATATCGATCTTCGCTTTGCCTCGAATGGGATTGAAGCGGTTGAGATCTATCAGGAGTTCGAGCCAGATCTGATCTTCATGGATATTTCCATGCCGAAGATGGACGGCAAACAGGCAACAGCGGAAATTCGCAGGCTCGAGGTTTCAACTGGTCGCCACGTTCCAATCGTTGCCCTGACGGCCCATGCCATGGCGGGGGATGATCAGGGAATTCTGTCAGCCGGCTTGGACCACTACCTGACCAAACCGCTACACAAGAACCGCATTCACCAGATGATCCTGCAACACCAACCCGATTGCGTCTGCTCGGTCGCAGACACCATGCCCGGCGCCAAAGCCCGGCGTGAGCGTGGCGCAAACCCGGACCCAACCTCGCCTGGCGGACTCTTCAGGCGATTAACACCGGGTTGCAAGTTCAAGTGACCTGGGTTTCAGGCCGCATATGGTCTGACGAAAACGGGCTTATCCGCTTCCGACAGATCAGGGCGGTATTCATAGCCGCCACTGTCGAAATCCAGCAGCGCCTTAGGATCGGTCAGGCGGTGTTGGATGACATACCGCGCCATGGCACCGCGTGCCTTTTTGGCAAAAAAGCTCACAATCTTTGGGGTGCCGCCCCTATCTTCCATGAAGACCGGTGTGATGACGCGCAGGTTCAGGGCATTCAAATCCACCGCACCAAAATACTCCTGACTGGCACAATTCACCAGAATGTCGCTGTTAATTTCGGCTCCTTGCGCGTTCAGTGCCTTGCTGAGCTGATCGCACCAGTATTCGTAAAGGTTATTCCCTCTTCGGGTTTTCAGCTTGCTGCCCATCTCAAGCCGGTAGGGCTGTATCGCGTCGAGTGGCCGCAACACACCATAAAGGCCGGAAAGGATGCGCAAGTGGTCTTGCGCCCATAACAGCTCGTCTTCGTCCAGCGAAGCAGCTTCAAGCCCTTGATATGTGTCGCCAGCAAAAGCAAGCGCAGCCGGGCGTGTGACCTTGGCGTCGGGTGCATCCGAAAAAGCGCGATACCGGTCGCGGTTCAGGCGTGCCAGATCGTCGCTCAGGTCCATCAGTTTCTTCAGATCACCCAGCGTCAGGTTGCGAGCGGTTTTGGACAGCCGGATCGCATCCTCCTGAAAATCGGGCTGCGTTACCCCGACATTCCGCTCTGCCCAGTCCAGCCGTTTGGCCGGGGAAATCACGATCAGCATATCCGCCCTCTTTCTTGCCTGTTCGGGGGTATCTAGCCCGCCTCACGCAGCACGTCCAGAAAAGCGGCGCCAAACCTTTCGTGACGTCGATCACCCAGCACCTGTGCAATTCCACGGGGATCATCGGGGCGCAGTTGCGCAACTTTTGCCAATTGTGAGGCCGAGCAGGTCAGGGGCTTGTCGATCCCGGCTGGACCGCGCGACAGCAAGGACTGAACTTCCATCAAGCGGTCGTAAATCTCACCCTGATCGCGTCCAGCCAGTTTTCGGCGCGCCGGATGAACGCTTCTTGCTTCGCCCGCGATTACTTCAAGGAACGTATCGCCATAGCGTTCCAGCTTTTTGGCGCCAACACCGCCGATCCGGGCCATATCGTCCAGCGTTACAGGGCGCTTTTCGGCCATCTCGATAAGCGTGCGGTCGGGAAAGATCACATAGGCCGGAACACGTGCAGCTTCAGACAGGGCACGGCGTTTGGCCTTGAGCGCGGACAGCAGCGGAGCGTCCTCTTCGGACACCATTGCCTTGACCGCAGGCCGACGTACCGCATTGCGCAACGTATCCTTGCGTAGGTTGATTTGCGCCTCGCCTTTCAGGATCGGTCTGGCCGCCTCGGTCATGCGCAATGCGCCGTGACGGTCGGGGTCGGGGCGGACCAGATCGTGGCCCATCATCTGCCGGAAAATGGCCTGCCATTGCGGGCGCGTCCAATCCTTTCCGATGCCATAAGTGGACAAATCCTCATGGCGGCGGGCGCGGATTTTGTCGGTCTCGTTTCCCAACAGGATATCGATCAAATGGCCTGTACCGAACCGCTCCTCGGTCCGCAGGATCGCGGACAGGGCCATACGTACCGGAGTTGTGCCGTCGAAAACTTCGGGTGGGCTGTCGCACAGATCGCATTTGCCGCAGGGCCCTGTGGTCTCGCCAAAGTAACCTAACAATGTCTGACGGCGGCATTCCAAGGCTTCGGCCAGGCCCAGCAAGGCGTTCAGGCGCGCATGATCGGCCATGCGGCGCTCGGGCGGCGCTAGACCCTCGTCAATTTGTGAACGCCGCAGGCGAATGTCATCGGGGCCGAACAGGGTCAGCGTTTCGGCCGGGCCGCCATCGCGTCCGGCGCGTCCGATTTCCTGATAATAGGCTTCGATCGATTTGGGCAGGTCCGCATGGGCGACCCAACGGATATCGGGTTTGTCGATGCCCATGCCAAAAGCCACTGTGGCGACGACGATCAACCCGTCCTCACGCGCGAAACGGGTTTCGACAATGCGGCGATCTTCGGGGTCCATTCCACCGTGATAGTAGCAGGCCGAGTGTCCCTCGGCGCGCAGGGCCTGAGCAATCACCTCGGTTTTGTTTCTGGTGCCGCAATAAACGATGCCGGACTGGCCTTTGCGCGCATCTGCGAAATCAAGGATCTGCTTGCGCGGCCCGTCCTTTGCGGCAAAGGCCAGATGAATGTTTGGCCGGTCAAATCCGCGCAGAAATTTGCGCGGCTCAATGCCATCGAACAGTTTTTCGACAATCTCATCCTGCGTTTCGGCGTCCGCCGTGGCGGTAAACGCGGCCAGCGGCACTTTCAGGGCGCGCCGCAACTCTCCGATCCGCAGGTAATCAGGGCGAAAGTCATGCCCCCATTGACTGACGCAATGGGCTTCGTCCACAGCGATCAGGCTGACGTTGATCCGACGGAGCATCCCAAGCGCAGACCCGGCAGCCAGACGTTCGGGCGCCATGTAAAGCAGCTTCAGCCGCCCGTCCTCCAGCGCATCCCAGACGGCCTCGGTTTCCTCGGGCGTGTTGCCGGATGTCAGCGCACCGGCCTCGACCCCGGCCTCTTGCAAGCCGCGTACCTGATCGCGCATCAGGGCTATGAGTGGAGATATAACCACCGTCACCCCGTCGCGGAGCAGGGCAGGCAATTGAAAACATAAGGATTTACCGCCACCCGTGGGCATGATCGCCATCACGTTTTCACCTGCCTTCACGGCGTCGACAATCTCTTCCTGCCCAGGGCGGAAGGCGTCGAATCCAAAGACATCTCGCAGCAAGGGTGCGGCGTCGAACATATGCGGGGGTGCCCTGTTTTAAGGTTTATCTGCTCTTAAGACAGGACAATCACATACTAAGATTCAGTGAACAAGTGGTCAGTAAAAATAGGGCGCGTTGTTGATAAGGATGATCCGCAAAGCATAGACGCCGATCAGCACCACCAGCGGGGTCAAATCCAACCCACCCATATTGGGTAGAACGCGGCGGATCGGCCCGTAAATAGGCTCTAAAATGCGATTTAACCCGTACCAGATTTGTGCAACCAGTTGTTGGTGCAGGTTGAGCACCTGAAAGTTAATCAGCCAGCTCATGATCACATGGGCCAGAATGATGAACCAGACAATGTCCAGAATCAGCAGCAGGATTTGGATCAGCGACAGCATGGGGTCTCCGTTTTCTTGTTGGTCGAGACCTAAGCACCCTTTCAGCAAAGAGCAAGTAGGCTGAACTCTGCGCTTGCGAATTGCCCCAAAGCCCCGTTTTATGACCACAACAAGAAAACAGGGGCAGAAATGGCAGAAATATCCAAGCGCAGGCGTATCTGGGGCTGGTGGTTCTTCGATTGGGCCAGTCAGCCCTATCACACCCTTTTGGTAACGTTCGTGTTCGGCCCTTATTTCGCAGGTGTCGCTGCGGAGTATTATCTGGCATCCGGCCTGGACGCAGGGTCTGCAGACGCACAGGCACAGGTGGTCTGGGCCAACTGCATGACCATAGTCGGTTTGATTATTGCCTTCGGTGCGCCGCTGATGGGGGCGATGGCTGATGTGTCGGGTCGGCGCATCCCCTGGATATTCGCCTTTTCCGTGATGTACGCCGTAGGTTCCGGCGCGCTTTGGTACACGATGCCCGATGGCTCGAACATGTGGTTGATGCTGTCTGCCTTCGGTCTGGGTTTCATCGGTGCGGAGTACGCCCTGATTTTCATCAATTCCCAACTGCCCGATCTGGGTGATGACAGCGAAGTGGGCGAAATCTCCGGCTCGGGCTTTGCTTTTGGCTATTTCGGTGGCCTGATCTCGCTGGCGATCATGCTTGCGCTGTTTGTGGAGCAGGCCAACGGCAAAACGCTGATCGGAATGGACCCCTTGTTTGGGCTGGATGCGTCGCAACAGCAGGGCACGCGCTTTGTTGGCCCGTTTACTGCTGGGTGGTTCATTCTGTTCATGGTGCCCTACTTCCTTTGGGTCCATGACGACGAACCGAAAAACAAAAAGGGCAGCGTTGCCGAGGCGCTGCGACTGTTGGCAAAATCAGTGTCTAACCTGCGCCATCGCACCAGTTTGGCCAGTTACCTGGGCTCATCCATGTTCTATCGGGATGCGCTGAACGGGCTTTACAGTTTTGGCGGGGTCTATGCCCGGCTGGTGTTGGAATGGGACCTGATCAAGATCGGTGTTTTCGGCATCGTCAGCGTTCTGGCCGCAGCGGCCTTTTCCTGGGTGGGCGGCAAACTGGATAAGAAATATGGCCCCAAGCCCGTGATTATCGTTGCGATCTGGGTGTTGATCCTTGTCTGCATCACCATCGTCTCAATGGACCGGTCCCAGATTTTCGGTATCGCCATGTCCGAAGGGTCAGGCTTGCCGGATGTGGTTTTCTTTGGCTGCGGTATCCTGATCGGAGGCATGGGCGGCATTCTACAGTCCTGTAGCCGGTCGATGATGGTCCGGCATACGGACCCGGCAACCCCCGTCGAGAGCTTTGGCCTTTATGGTCTGTCGGGTCGTGCCACCGCCTTTGCTGCGCCACTTCTGATCGGGATCGCCACCACGGTGACCGGTAGCGCTCGTCTGGGGGTGTCACCCATCGTTCTGTTGTTTATTCTGGGTCTATTCCTGATGCGCTGGGTGAGACCTGAAGGGGATCAGAGCAGATGAAAATAAAACGTTTTTTGATCGTTTTGGCTGCGCTTGCTTTTGCAGGCACTGCGGCGGCAGAACCGCTGGCAAAGCAGTTGTTCGGGGCACAGAAACAAG
Source organism: Ruegeria sp. AE3 (assembly GCF_056542225.1). NCBI lineage: Bacteria > Pseudomonadati > Pseudomonadota > Alphaproteobacteria > Rhodobacterales > Roseobacteraceae > Ruegeria > Ruegeria sp. AE3. Next base: position 49,421 of record NZ_JBQFZL010000007.1, read on the forward strand.
CTTCCCAGCAAAAACCGGCCGCTTTCGGCAGTTATTCGCGCGGATGTGCTGCGGGGGCAATTCAACTGCCTGAAACGGGGCCTACATGGCAGGCAATGCGCTTGTCGCGCAATCGCAACTGGGGGCATCCGCAGACGATTGACTACGTGCAGGACCTCAGCAGGTTTGCAGCCAGCCAGCCGGGATGGAACGGTCTCTATATAGGGGATATCAGCCAGCCACGCGGCGGGCCGATGACCTCGGGCCATCGCAGTCATCAGTTGGGGCTAGACATCGATGTCTGGATGTTGCCCGGCGATAACATGCGCCTGAGCCGCAAGTCTCGCGAAAACATCTCGTCCATCTCTCTTCGTCGTTCCAATGGCGCTTACGTCAACGGAAACTGGACCAAGCAGCATCATGCGCTGTTGCGCGAAGCGGCAAAAGACAAGCGCGTCGCCCGGATCTTCGTGTTTCCTGGGGCCAAGGTTCAGATGTGCGACGATGAAAAGGGGAACCGCGACTATCTACGTAAGATAAGGCCCTGGTGGGGACATCACTATCATTTCCACGTGCGACTGAACTGTCCCAGAGGGTCAAAGGGCTGCGTGAATCAAGACCCACCCCCCAAGGGCGATGGCTGCGCTGAGGCCCGTCAATGGGTGCACAACATCCTGAACCCGCCGCCACCCGATCCGAATGCGCCGCCGCCGAAGAAACGCCGGGAATACGTTCTGTCCGACTTGCCGCAACAATGCTCCGCCGTTTTGCAATCCAACTGAGTGTAGCGCTGTTTCTTGCCCCGGTGGCCGCCGCGCTGGATGTGAAATCCGCAGCCCACCTGGACAGTTTCGTTTGGCGGCATCCCGCAAGTTGGTTTGGCGGATTTTCAGCGCTTCACATCTCGGACGACGGAGGCCAGATGATTGCGCTTAGCGACCGGGCGCGGATCGTGACTGCGCGGATTGAGCGGCGCGAAGGCCAGATCGCGGATATTCACGTTCTTGGTCAATGGCCGGTGCTGTCCAGCCAAGGACACATCATGAAAGGCGGCGTCGGCGATTCCGAAGGCATCGCGGTGACGCCGGATGGCGGGATATTCATCTCGTTCGAAGGGGTGCACCGTGTCGCCTATTACCCTGCGCAGGGCTCCAGCGCGCGCGTATTGCCACGCCCGAATGCGTTCCGGAACCTTGCCGAAAATGGTTCTTTCGAAGCTCTGGCCATTGATGGACGCGGCTGGCTTTACACTTTGCCGGAAAAGAACCGCACCGCTAAGGGGGACATTCCGGTTTACCGTTGGAATGGCGACACATGGTCGACCCCGTTTGTTCTGCCACAGCGTGGCGGCTTTAAACCCGTTGCCGCGGATTTCGGTCCCGATGGGCGGTTTTACGTTTTGGAACGCAAGGTATCCTTGGTCGGTTTCCGATCACGACTGCGGCGATGGGTCGTGGTAAACGAGAAACCAGGCGCCGAGGAAACCCTGTTCGAAACCGGAACGGGCGCGCATGACAACCTCGAAGGATTGTCGGTCTGGCGCGACGGGCAGGGCCTGTTGCGCGCCACGATGATCTCTGATGACAACTTTCTGGCGGTGCAGCGGACCGAACTTGTGGAATACCTGCTGCCCGATTGACAGGGCGCATGCAAAGGTCTAAAGGCACGGCTTGCCTTGGGACGGTCCCTTGGCCAAGTCGCCGCTACCTTGTCAAAACGGGCATCAAAACATGCAACGTAACTTTATTCCCGGCATTATTGCCATGGCCGCCATTGTTGTGGCCTCGAACATTCTGGTCCAGTTCCTGATCCTTGACGGGCTGCTGACTTGGGGTGCTTTCACCTATCCGCTGGCCTTTCTGGTCACTGACATCATGAACCGCGTCTATGGCGTTGGTCCGGCCCGCAAGGTCGTGTTTGCCGGATTTGTCACCGGTGTCATCTGTTCGCTGATCGGCAGCCAGATCATGTTGCAGGGTGACGGGTTCACCTATGCTGCCGTACCGCTGCGCATCGCCGTTGCATCGGGAACCGCTTTCCTGATCGCGCAACTGACGGATGTTACCGTGTTCAATTCCCTACGCGGTGGTCGCTGGTGGCGTGCGCCGCTGGTGTCGACGCTGGTAGGGTCGGCACTGGATACCGCGATCTTCTTCACGCTTGCCTTTTCGGCTTCGGTCACCTTCTTCGGCGCCAATGCCGACGCTGCAATCAACTGGGCGTGGGAACCTGTTCCTTTCATGCTGTCCGGCCCGATGGCACCGCTTTGGGTGACGCTGGCTTTTGCGGACTGGATGGTGAAGCTTTCACTGGCGCTGATCGCCCTGATCCCGTTCAAGGTGATCGTTGCGCGGCTGACTGCGCAGCCTGTGTAAAAAAACGCTTTGAGAATGGCACAACTTGTGGCACGCTTCTTTTCAACCGCAACAGATAGAAAAGGAGGTGATCCAGTGTCAAGAAAGAGATTGGAGAGAGGTGTCGGAACAACCGGGGGGATCGCCCGTTAGGGCAGCCCTTGGCGGAGCGCTCGCTCCGGCTGGTCGATTGATCTAACCGACCCGACCTCCTGAACTTTCGAAGGGCCGTCCTGCTGGGGCGGCCCTTTTTGTTCCCGTCACCTTCTGGGGGCGGTCAAAATTCACTATGCGCTGGGGCTGGCTGAGTTCGATCCAATGTTAGAACCCGATCGCGGCAAAGGCGTGAATACGTGTTGTCAAAGCTTCGGTGCCTGGCCGCGTGCACTTGATGTCTGGCAAAGCTGCCGAGCGGCCTGACCCGGATATCCTTCTTCCTCGCTTTCATCGAACACGACATAGGCGGCATAAGCGAATCTGGGTGCCGTTTCGACCAGCTTGAGCCACCCGTTGCAAAGTTCCGGTTCGACAACGCGCCTAGGGAAATATCCGGCCGAGGGAACCGACCGAAGATATTGCAGGCCGAGGGTGCCTATGCCCAGCTGAAGGCGCGGCGCATCAAGCCCTGGAAAGTTCAGCATATGATCGGCGCGAAACTCCGGGCCCCAGTCTATCAGGATATAAGCGTTGCCCAGATCAGCGGGGAGGGCTTCCGGGCCGCTGCTGACAAGGACAAACTCGTCCTCGAAAAGCTGGAGCGCGGTCAAGCCAGGTGCGTTTCGCGGCCGGTACATGATGGCAAGATCCAGGTTGCCTTCCTCGATCTCGCGCGTGAGTGTTTCCGACGGGGCCGCTGTTGCCCGGATAGCGACGTCAGGTAGTGCCGCCATCAACTCGGGAAGGGCGTTGATCAGATAGCCGTCCCAAAGGCTTGGTGTTGCGCCGATTTCCAAAGCAGCTGCCATCGAGGCAGGCAGACCGGCATCCAGCTTGGCCTGGGTCCACGTTCGCACCAGAACCTGTGCATGTTTGAGGAAATGCCGCCCGGCAATGGTCAAGGTCGCACCAGACTTGCTGCGTTCAAACACGGGCTGTCCAAGCTGTTGTTCGAGCGCTCGGATTCGCATGCTGACGGTCGATTGCGTAACATGGACCTTGTCCGCTGCATCAAGAAAAGTGCCGGTTTCAACGACCGCAAGGAAGGTTCGGGCGAGTTCAATATCCATCGTTCACCTATTTGAATATTCGATATTATTGGCGATATAAATTCGTTATTCAACGCTATGCGAATGTGCGATATACGCCTTGTAGCGCGAAAGTGCCCCCACCGGATCGGACCGCCAATCAACAGTTTTCATCGCAAAGTGGACAACCCGATCTGCGGAACAGGTGCAATCTGTCTGCCTTAGATAAGCCTCCGACACCCTAGCGCTGCACCAACCCCTCAATGGGTAAACCGCCCATTCCCTGATGGAGAACAAAATGAGTCGAGTTTCTGTTGTTGCTCTGCTCGCGTCATTCCTTGCCCTTCCGGCCGCTGCCTTGCCGGTAGGACTGGACACGGACGGTGATGGTCTGGCTTCGCTGACCGAGCTACAGACAAAGTACCCCGATATTACCAGTGAGAGCTTTGCCGAAATTGACACGGATGCCGATGGTTTCGTCAATGACGAAGAAATGGTCGCCGCGGTCGAGGCCGAGTTGCTTCCTGATCCCAAAGGTGACGAATAAGCCGGGGTTGCCAAGAACATGAGAAACCCCTCTCCACCCTACAGGTGGATGCTTGCCGGGATGGGTATCTGGTTAGTGCTGTCCCCATTTGTACTGTTCAGCCAGAAAACCCTAGCTCACGGTTCGTCTGACCGTGAGTCGCTCGCCTTCATGACGATCGGTATTGGTGTGTTGGTCATGTCAGGCGCTAGCGGCCGGGGCCACCTTCTCGCACGGGTGGCTCCGGTATTGGCGGTCGGGGCAATACTGATCGCCGCGCCGGAGGTGCTGCATTTTACCGGTCATGGTGTGGCAGTGGCAAATGCTTGGCTCACGGGATCTGCGCTGATCGCGCTCGCCGCTTGGGAGGCGCTGGCGAGCAACAGATTGCGTGCGATCCTGTAGGCTGGCGCGGGGCGGGCAACTGCCCCGCGTTTTCTTTTGGCTCCAAAATCTAAATGATCTCGTCCTCATCGAACATCGGATCGCCGTCAAGCTGGCTGGCAATCGTATCGACCCGCATTTCGACATCCGAGCCAGTCGTTTCAGCAATATGAAACAACGCGTCGCCTTCATGAACGACAGGCAGATTTGTACGCCCAACGATGATACCCGTGGTTTCGCAGATGATATCGGTCCTGAGTTCTCCGAACGGGTCGGAAATGCGTCCAAGCAGGTCACCGGCGGCCACGTATTCTCCGGCGGCTTTGAAAGTCCGCAACAGGCCACCGGCGGGCGCGCGCATCCACGAACTTGACCTGACATGGACAGGCTTTTCGCGCACAGCGGCGATGCCACGCTTGGCAACCATTCCCTTTGCGTTCATCACCCGAAGGATGCCTGCAACCCCCGCCCGCGCAGACAGTTCGTCGAAACGCAGACCCTCACCACCTTCGAACAGCAGGATATCCACACCACGCTCTTGCGCGGCCTTGCGCAGTGACCCGTCGCGCAGCTTTGAAATCAGCACAACCGGCGCACCGAACGCATCAGCGTATTTGAGGGTGACATCCGAAGCCGGAGAGACGCGGATCTGCGGCAGATTGGTGCGGTGTATCGCGGCAGAATGAAGATCAATCCCCAGGTCCGACCGCTCGACGATCTCGGTCATGAAAAGATGCGCCAGCCGACCGGCCAGCGACCCTCCTTCGCTGCCGGGGAAGGATCGGTTCAGGTCGCGCCTGTCAGGAAGGTATCGGGAATGTGTCATGAAACCAAAGGCATTCACGATCGGGATAACCAGCAAGGTACCCGCAAGCTTGTCAAGCTGTGGCGCCCGAAGCAGCCGCCGTGCGATCTCCACGCCGATCACCTCATCGCCGTGAACGGCGGCACTGACAAACAGGACCGGTCCGGGGCGGCGGCCGTGAACCACGTGTACTGACATGCTCACTGGGGTATGATCCGACAGCACGCTGACCGGCAAATCCAGAGTGGTTCGTGTACCGGGCGGTACGCGAAAACCCCCGATTTCAAAGGGACCGCGCATCGCCTCTACCCACGGCCTCGTGTCTTCGTGTTGCCTTTGGCCGCATTCTTTTCGAGAAATTCGATGATTTTGCCCGCGACATCGATGCCGGTGGCCTTTTCAACGCCTTCAAGCCCGGGTGAGGAGTTCACTTCCATAACCACGGCACCGTGATTGGCCCGCAGCATATCGACACCACAGACATTCAGGCCCATCGCTTTGGCCGCACGCACGGCTGTCGAGCGTTCCTCGGGCGAGATTCTGATGGGCTTGGCGCTGCCACCCCGATGCAGGTTTGATCTGAACTCGCCCTCGGCCCCTTTTCGTTGCATCGCCGCGATCACCTTTCCACCGACCACAAGCGCACGAATATCCGTGCCGCCTGCTTCCTTGATGAACTCCTGTACCATGATGTTGACCTTGGCACCGCGAAACGCCTCGACCACGGATTTTGCCGACCGGTTTGAATCCGCAAGCACCACGCCGATGCCCTGCGTGCCCTCCAGCAGCTTGACCACCAGCGGAGCGTCCCCTGCCAGTTTGAGAACTTCGTCGGTCTGTTTCGGGTCATGTGCGAAGGTGGTGACCGGCAATCCGATCCCGTCACGTGCCATCAGCTGCATGGACCGCAACTTGTCACGGGATCTGCCAATTGCAACCGACTCGTTGAGCGGAAAGACACCCATGATTTCGAACTGCCGCAACACGGCCAGCCCATAGAATGTGACCGAAGCGCCGATCCGTGGGATCACCGCGTCATAGCGCCCAAGCTTCTTACCGTCGTAATAAACCTCGGGTCGGCGCGACGCGATATTCATGTAACAGCGTAGCGTGTTCACGATATCCAACTGGTGCCCGCGTTGTTCAGCAGCCTCTTTCAGACGCTGGTGGGAATACAGGTTTGGATTTCGGGCAAGCATGACAAGCTTCATTGATGTCGTCCTTCTGCGTCCTTGGATCTTGTCTTGCTTTTCATCTTTTTCGGGTCTTTTCGTGCATCCAGAAGATATGAGTGGCCGGGATCGACAAGAATCCCACGCCTGCGAATGGCGGTACGGCCAAGGATCAGATCAAACTCCATCCTCGCGCGATTGGCCAGCGAAACGTCGATTAGCCACCGATGCCGCCCAAGCAGAAGCTGTGTTCTGACGATCAACCGGCGTTCCGGAATGCCACCAGTGTTCTTGATTTCCCGCTCGTCTACAACCCGCGTACGCACCCGGCCCGATGACCGGCGGTTATGGACCGGGATCATGAACTCGACCCATCGTTCGCCATCAACCTCGAACACGGTCTGGTCCACGGCATGCAGGGCTGCGGTTCTGGCACCTGTGTCTATCTTTGCCGGAATATGCTCGATCCCGAAATCAGGCAGGCTGATCCGCTCGCGCCATCCTATGACTTCGGGGTATCCAGTTTGTTTGGCCATGGCGACTAAGCCACGCTGTCATCATTGGCGCGCCGGTAATTCACAAACGAATTCGCGCTCATTACAACGTAAAAACTATCCATATCGATTAACACGTACCCAAGTTCAAAAAGCGCGATCGACAGGGCGCGGATATCTGTTTCATACAAACGCCTGCGCCTGGCGATCCGACGCACCAGCTTGTCCGGAATGCGATACCGTCCGCTGACCTTGCCGCCAAACTCCTGATCGTACAAGGCGGCCAGACGTTCGGCTGCGGCGGATATCCAGTCATTTTCCTGCATGCACTTTCTTACAAATCAGAAAATTTTTTGTCTATAGGCAAATATTTTCTGTTATATGGGTGAAAGTAAGAAACTTTTACCCCCACAGGTCGGCGGATGAGCGATACGGACTCCTTACCAAGGGAAACAGGGACGCAGCTTCAGCTGGCGTTGGAAAATCGCGACGGGGCGGCGCTGGCAGACCTGCTTGATCCGCTTTCGCTCAGCGATGCCTTGCGGGAATTGCTCAACCTGCCCGTTGACCAGCGAAGCGCCGCGCTCTCGTTGCTGCCACCGGAACGTGCGGCCGAACTGGTCGAAGAAGCGCCAAATGCGCTGGCGGTCGATCTTGTTGAGCGCATGGTTTCCGAACAGGCCGCCGAAATTATCCTTGAGCTGGATTCCGACATTCAGGCGGATGTCATCGGGGAACTTGAAGACGCCGATGCAGAAGCGATCCTTGCCCGGATGAATCCGGAAGATGCGGCGGATGTCCGGCGACTGGTCGAGTATGACGACGATGTCGCCGGTGGTCTGATGGTGGCCGAAGCCTTTACCTTTTCCGATGGTGATACAGTCGGAAAGGTTCTGCGGCGTTTCGCTCATGAAGAGTACGACCTTGAACGTTACCGTGGCCAGCACCCTTACGTTTTGAATTCCGATGGCGTGCCTGTCGGGGTGCTTTCATTACGTAGCCTGCTGTCCACACGGCGAAGCATCAAACTCACCGATATCATGGTGCCCCCTATCACGGTTCCGGCCAGCATGCCGCTGGAAGAACTGGAGGACCTTTTCGATGAGCACCCTTTTCTTGGGTTGCCGGTTGTCGAAACGGACGGGAATCTTGTGGGTGTCGTTTCCCGCTCTGCCGTGAATGAGGCCCTGCTGAAGCGCGCGGAATCGGCAAGCCTGAAACGCCATGGTGTCTTTGGAGACGAACTGCGATCGATGCCTTTGCCGCTCAGGGCGCGGCGGCGGCTTCAATGGCTGTCGGCCAACATCGTGCTCAACGTAATCGCGGCCAGCGTGATTGCCGCCTACGAACAGACCCTTTCTGCCGTGATCGCTCTGGCTGTGTTCCTGCCGATGGTCTCGGATATGAGCGGTTGTTCCGGCAATCAGGCCGTTGCGGTCAGCATGCGCGAGCTGTCGCTTGGTCTGGTCCGGCCCATTGATGCTATGCGGGTCTGGCTAAAAGAGGTTTCGGTCGGCATCATCAACGGCTGTGTCCTTGGCCTGCTGATCGGACTCGTTGCCTGGATGTGGAAAGGAAACCCGTTTCTGGGTTTGGTGATTGGCGGCGCGCTGGGTTTGAACACGATCATCGCGGTATCGATCGGTGGCGTTCTGCCTTTGCTGTTAAAGCGCATCGGTCAGGACCCGGCGGTCGCCAGTGGCCCTTTGCTGACAACGATCACAGACATGGCAGGGTTTTTCCTGGTCCTGAGCCTTGCAACAGCGATGATGCCGCTCCTGAATTAGTGTTTTTCATGCGCCCCGATCAACACAGGGGTCGGGCGCTCAACCACGAGGAAGACATGACGATCTCAAGCATTGTCAAAACGCAGAACCTTAAAAAGCCGCCATTTTGCGACACTGACACAACGGTGTTCGATGCGGCCGTCACCATTGCGTTGCTGGATGTGAACGCGCTGGCGGTTCTCAGCGAAGGGAAGCTGGTCGGGATAATCACGGATCATGACGTGCTGCTGTGCCTGGCGGATTCCGGCTCAGCTTTCTACAAGCAGACAGTGGGTGACTGGATGACGGAAAAACCTGTCACCTGCGCGCTGGGCTCGAAGTTGTCCAGTGGTCTTAATCTGATGGCCAAACACAAAATCCGAAATCTTGTCGTAACTCAGAATGGAAAAGCAATTGCCATCGTCAGCAGTAAAGAAATCCTGGCACGGGTGCATGAGGAAGACGAGTTGGAGCTGAATGTGTTGCGTGACATCGCCCGCGGTGCTCAGGGCCAATCAATAGCCTGACACCCCGGTTCCATGTCTGCTCACTCTACATTCAGGGCCGCTATGGAAAGTCACTGTTAAATATGGAAATGCTGACTTTCCAGGTGCCATCCGTCTGGCATTTCAGGACGTTCACAAACTTCCCTTTCTCCGGCGGGTCAGAATCAGCGATAGCAAAAGACCCGACCTGATAGGCGGTATCGCCATCCACACTGAAATCGATCAACTCATTTGTATGCGTTCCACCGGTGTTTTCTTTCATTCTTTCCCGATAGGCTGCAATGAACGCCTCGCGCCCGCGCAGCAGGGGTTCTCCGGGCGCCAACAACATGACGTCTTCGGTAAAGAACGCAGCGCAGCCAGCAGCATCGCCTCGGTTAAATGCCTGATTGTACGCTTCATCAAAGTCTTCGAGCACGCGCCTCATATCCATGACGATCCCTTTCACAACCAACATTCACGAAAGATCGTTGCAGCCCTTCGCGCATTCGATTCTGCATAAGTAACGCAATATGGCCACAGCGTTGGCGGCACCTGACGTTAAATGAGCTGGGCTTGGAATACCTGACGGCGAACGCAGCTGATGCGAACGGACGTCCCAGCCACCGCCAGGATTCTGCATTGCGCGAACTGCCAAAGCAGGCTTGATCGCACATATGCACTGCGCTAGGCACCGAGGATGAGGAGACTTGCTGAAATGCTGTGCCGCTATGGCTTACGCCCGCCCGCTTGTTGCGGGTTTCCGACGGCTCGGGTCAGGATCGCGACTCTTCCTTTTCATTCGCCCAAGTCACCAAGCTGACACTGACATGCTGCGCATCACCGAAGATATTGCTCTGCAAGACTGGGAAATGACCGAAAGCTTTGTACGATCGTCCGGTCCCGGAGGGCAGAATGTCAACAAGGTGTCGACCGCAGTCGAGCTGCGCTTCGAAGCGGTACGCTCACCGTCCTTGCCCGATCCGGTCAAGGCCCGGCTAAAGCGACTGGCCGGGCGACGCTGGACCAAAGATGGCGCAATCATCATTCAATGTGAGGAAACACGCTCGCAGGCCCGCAACCGTGAAATCGCGCGCGCGAGGCTGGCAGAACTGATCGCCCGCGCGCTGGTCAAACCCAAACGGCGGATCGCAACGAAACCGACCTATGGTTCGGTCAAGCGTCGACTTGCCGCGAAAAAGGCGCGTGGCGACGTCAAGGCGCTGCGGGGCAAGGTGTCTGAAGATTGATCTGGCATCTTGCCGGGGCGTTGATAGTCTGGCCCGCAAAGGCTGCAAAAGGGCAACGTCATGAGGCTGGAGGGAAAAACCGCAATCGTCACCGGTGGTGCATCGGGTTTTGGCGCGGGGATCGTGCAGAAATTCCTGGCCGAAGGCGCACGCGTCATGATCGCGGACATCAATGGTGACGCAGCCGCTGATATGGCGGGGCAACTTGGGGCCGGGGTATTGGCGCACCAGGTCGACGTCGGCGACAGGGCTTCAGTTCAAAAGATGGCGGACACCGCACTCGCCGCCTTTGGGGCGCTCGATATTCTGGTAAACAACGCAGGTGTCACCCACTTGCCAACCCCTCTGGAAAATGTCACCGAGGATGATTTCGACCGGGTCTTCAAGGTGAACATGAAGTCCGTGTATCTGACCGCCCGGGCATTTGTTCCCCATATGAAGGCGCGCGGCGCGGGTGCAATTCTGAACGTAGCCTCGACGGCGGGCCTGTCTCCGCGCCCGAATCTGAACTGGTACAACGCATCCAAAGGGTGGATGATCACGGCAACCAAGACCATGGCGGTCGAACTGGCCCCAACCGGCATACGCGTGAACGCGATCTGCCCAGTGGCGGGCGAAACACCGCTGTTGAAATCTTTCATGGGCGAAGACACGCCCGAGATCCGGGCCAAGTTCCTGGCGACCATCCCACTGGGACGGTTTTCAACACCCGAAGATATGGCCAACGCCGCCTGTTTCCTGTGTTCGGACGAGGCCAGCATGATCACCGGCACCGCGCTCGAGGTCGATGGCGGCCGATGTATCTGATCCGATCTTCATCTGGCCAAAAATATCCCCGCCGGAGGCAGCGCGCGCCCGCGCGCTTCCCCGCACCAATCCCGAGTTCAAGATGATCCCTGGACCAAGAAACCTGATTACCGATGTCCCCGGCCTGGCAGTTGGAAACGCTCAGGACGATGCGCTGAAGTCCGGGACCACGGTCCTCACGGCAGATAAACCGTTCGTTGCGTCGGTCCATGTGATGGGCGGGGCACCGGGTACGCGCGAAACCGATCTGCTTGCGCCTGATAAAACCGTCACAGGGGTGGACGCGCTGGTTCTGTCCGGCGGATCGGCCTTTGGACTGGACGCCTGCTCGGGTGTTTCAGATGCGATGTGGGCTGAAGGGCGTGGGTTTCCCGTCGGTTCAGCGAAGGTTCCGATCATTCCCGGCGCGATCCTGTTTGACCTGCTCAATGGCGGTGCAAAGGATTGGGCGGAAAACCCCTATCGTGCGCTGGGGCGGGCTGCTTATCTGGGCGCTTCAAAAGATTTTGATTTGGGGTCCGTCGGGGCGGGCACCGGGGCGTTGGCCGCAATGCAGAAGGGCGGGCTTGGCTCTGCCTCGTCCATTCTGCCTGATGGAGTCACGGTCGGGGCCCTCGTTGCGGCGAACCCGCTGGGCAGTGTTACAACACCGGGTGACCGGCATTTCTGGGCAGCCCCCTTCGAAGTTGGCGATGAATTTGGCGGGCTGGGCCCCGATATGTCGCCGGATCAAAGCCGGATCCGCCCCAGCCGAAAAGCGATGGCCATGAGGCCAGCGCAATCCGAGCGGACAAACACGACCATCGCCATCGTTGCCACGGATGCCGCATTGACCAAACCACAATGCCAAAGGTTGGCCGTTGCCGCCCACGACGGAATTGCCCGGGCGATCCTTCCCGCACACACACCCGGCGACGGTGATCTGGTTTTTGGCGTCAGTACCGGCGCCCGCCCCATCGCATCCGAAGCCGATCTCGCTCTGATCGGGCACGCGGCTTCGCTGTGCCTGTCCCGGGCCATTGCGCGGGCGGTCTATCTGGCGACCCCGGCGGAAGGAGACCTGTTGCCCTGCTGGACCACTGTACATGACTTAAGTTAAGGACACACCATGTGTCGCAGTGGCACTGTAGATGCGCGCGGCAATCCGCGCGTTGACACTTTTATGCGCCGGGGGTCCATTCGGTGCAGCCAATTTGTATCGGAGCACAAGCTATGAATCGTATCCTCACTATCGCAATCGCTGGCCTGCTGGCGCTGCCCGCTCATGCCGAAGGCGATGCCGAAGCCGGTGAGAAAGCTTTCAACAAATGCAAGTCCTGCCACATGATCGCTGATCCGGCCGGAGAAGTCATCGTCAAAGGCGGAAAAACCGGCCCCAACCTCTATGGCGTCGCTGGCCGCACTGCCGGAACCTATGAAGACTTCAAATATGGCGACAGCATCGTCGCAGCCGGTGAGAAGGGTTTGGTCTGGGATGAGACGTCCTTTGTGGAATACACGCAGGACCCTAAGGGCTTCCTGCAATCTTATTTGGACGACACCGCTGCCAAGTCGAAAATGACCTTCAAGCTGAAAAGTGGCAGTGAAGACGTCTTTGCCTATATAGTCAGTGTATCAGGCGAATAAACGCTAACATTGTGCACCCACGCACAAGGACCAAAGGCCGCAGCCCCTGCGGCCTTTGGTGCGATTGATACCAGTGTAGAACAGCGCCACTTTGGTATCTGACGGCAAACCGCAGAGTGTGCCGCAACGCCAAGCCGACCCGGCAATAGCTAAACCCAACATCAGCGCCCGTCAGGCGGATTGGCAACAGGAGAGGACAGATGGGCATTATGATCCCGGCTTGGGTTGATGGTGAATTGACCCCAGTAGACAAACTTGAAGCTCACGAAAAGGGCCTCAAGCACAAGGCCGTGTCGGTGTTTGTCGTAAGGGGCACCGAGATTTTGTTGCAGCGCCGGGCGCTGGGCAAGTACCACACGCCCGGCCTGTGGGCGAACACTTGCTGCACGCATCCCGACTGGGACGAAAGCTCGTCAACCTGCGCCGTGCGCCGCTTGAACGAAGAGCTGGGGATCACAGGTCTTTACCCTGAATACCGTCACCGTTTGGAATACCACGCCGATGTTGGGAACGGCATGGTGGAAAACGAAGTTGTCGACGTTTTTCTGGCCCATGTGCGCGGACCGCTGAAAATCGCACCTAATTCGGACGAAGTCATGGATATCCGCTGGATCGACTACCATGACCTGTTGGCCGAAGTGGCCCGCCACCCGGACCGGTTTACACCGTGGCTCAAGATCTACCTGCACAACCATGCGGACACGATTTTCGGCCCGGACCTGATCATTTCAGCCAAATCCTGACGCACTCCGAAAATCCCTGCCTTGCAAGGGCGGCCCAAGCCGCCTAAATCAACGCGTCATGGCCAAGCAGAAGACAGACCCGAATTACAAGGTAATCGCCGAAAACCGGCGCGCCCGCTTCGATTACGCAATCGAAGAGGACATTGAATGTGGCATCATCCTGCAAGGGTCCGAGGTCAAATCCCTGCGCGCGGGCGGCTCGAACATCGCCGAAAGCTATGCCACGGTCGATGACGGAGAGCTCTGGCTGGTCAACAGCTATATCGCGCCGTATGAGCAGGCCAAGATGTTCAAGCACGAAGAACGTCGCCGCCGCAAACTGCTGGTGTCCCGCAAGCAGATGTCGAACCTGTGGAACGCGACGCAGCGCAAGGGCATGACTCTGGTGCCGCTGGTTCTGTATTTCAACCACAGAGGACTGGCCAAGGTTAAAATCGGCATCGCCAAGGGTAAGAAAACCCACGACAAGCGCGAAACTCAGGCCAAGCGTGACTGGTCAAGGCAGAAGCAGCGCTTGTTGAAAGATCACAGCTAGAACGCCATCGCCGCCTGAACCGCCCGTTGCCAGCGATCATAGGCCGCGTCGCGTTCGGCTTGTTCTTGCGTGGGCTCGAACCGGCGGTCCAGCGCCCATGTTTGGGCAAAACCGGCCTGATCCGGGTATATCCCAGCTTTCATACCTGCCAGCCATGCGGCGCCAAGGGCGGTCGTTTCCTGCATAACCGGGCGATCCACCGGGGCACCCAGACAATCTGAAAGACCTTGCATTGTCCAGTCAGATGCACTCATCCCGCCATCGACGCGCAGGATGACATCCGCCTCGGCCCCCCAGTCGCCCTGCATGGCGTGCCACAGGTCGCGGGTCTGAAAGGCGATGCTTTCCAGCGTGGCGCGGGCAATCTCGGCCCGGCCGGAATTGCGCGTCAGACCGAACATCGCACCGCGGCAATCCGGCTTCCAGTAAGGAGCCCCAAGGCCCGTGAATGCGGGCACCAGGATCACATGCTGGTTCGGGTCGGCCTGCGCTGCCAGATCGCCGCTTTGCGGGGCCGAATCGATGATCTGCAACGCATCGCGCAGCCATTGCACGGCGGCCCCGGCGATAAAGATCGACCCTTCCAGCGCATAGGTGCGCTGACCGTCCAATTGGTAAGCGATTGTCGTCAGAAGACGGTTTTTCGATTCAACCGGCTGCGCACCTGTGTTCAGCAGTGCGAAACAGCCCGTGCCATAGGTTGATTTCATCATACCGGGCTGGAAACAGGCCTGACCGATGGTGGCTGCCTGCTGATCGCCTGCCACACCCAGAATGGGGATGTTCCCACCAAGCAAGGTGGTTGCGCCGAAATCCGAGGCGCAATCCTGCACGTTCGGCAACATATGAACGGGTACATCCAGCAACTCGCAAATTTCAGCGCTCCAGGCGCCTTTGTGAATGTCGAACAGCAGGGTGCGGGCGGCGTTGGTGGCGTCAGTGGCATGGACACGACCTTCGGTCAGACGCCAGATCAGGAAACTGTCGATGGTGCCGAACAGCAACTCTCCGGCCTCAGCCCGCGCGCGTGCGCCTGAAACGGTGTCCAGCAGCCATTTGACCTTGGTTCCCGAGAAATAAGGGTCCAGCAGCAGGCCGGTCTGGGCGGTGACGTCATCCTCACACCCGGCCTGCTTGTATCGGGCGCAGATTTCGGCGGTGCGGCGGTCCTGCCAGACAATCGCGTTATGGATGGCCTTGCCGGTCTGCTTGTCCCAGACCACGGTGGTTTCACGCTGGTTGGTGATGCCGATACCGGTGATGTGGTCAGCCGAAACACCGGCGCTTTCCATCACCTCGCGACACACATGCAGAACGCTGGACCAGATATCCTCGGGGTCGTGTTCAACCCAACCTTCTTGCGGGAAATGCTGGGGGAACTCCTGCTGAGCGGTGCCAACACGGTTCATCTGCCCGTCGAACAGGATCGCGCGCGAGGACGTGGTGCCCTGATCAATTGCTAAAATATAGGTCATGTCCGCTCTCCCCCGGTGTCATTTTGCGCGACTTTAGCGCAAACAACGGCGCCGGGGCCAGAGCAGAAATCAGACCGGATCGACGGGAATATTGTCGATCAGGCGGACGCCATCGGCCCAGGCCGTGACGAACAAGCGCGCGGGTTTGCAGGCATTGGGCAGGCTTTCCAGCGTCTCGGCGCAGCGCAGATCGATATATTCCACCTCGGTAAAACCAGCGTCCAATAATGCGGCTTTTGCGTCTTGCGCCAGCACCGTGAATTCCTTGCCAGCGGCAAGCTTATCCGCCACCCGCCGCATGACCTCGTTCATGCGGGACGCGACCTTTACGCCCTCGGGCGACAACAGCAGATTGCGCGAAGACATCGCCAACCCCGAAGGCTCGCGCACGGTTGGGCAGCCAACAACCTCGATGGGAATGTCCAGATCGCGGGCCATGCGGCGCACCACCAGCAGCTGCTGGTAGTCTTTTTCCCCGAAATAGGCTCGATCCGCCTGCGTTTGCAGGAACAGCTTGGCCACTACAGTTGCCACGCCTTCGAAATGGCCGGGGCGGAAAGGGCCTTCCATCATGTCGGTCAAACCGGCCACGGATACCGTGGTGGAAAAGCCGTCGGGATAGATTTCCTGAAGGTCCGGCACATAGATCGCATCCACGCCATAAGGGGCCAGCTTTTGCGCGTCTTCATGTTCCGTGCGGGGATAGTTCGCCAGATCTTCGGGGTTGTTGAACTGCTTGGGGTTCACAAAGATCGTCACGATCACCCGGTCACAGTTTTCCTTTGCGGCCTGCGCCAGCGACAAATGCCCTTCGTGCAGCGCGCCCATTGTCGGTACAACGCCGATAACGTCACCTGCGCGGTGCCATTCTGTCGTCTTGGTTCGCAGTTCCGCCAGCGAGCGCAGGATCGGCGCGGTCACGTCTTTGGTCCTTTCGCCGGAGCCTGATCAGCAAAGACATGTTCGTCCGCCGGAAATGTCCGCGCACGCACTTCGGCCGCGTATTCTGCGATGGCGGCTTCGGCCAACGGGCCAAGCTCGGCATAGCGTTTGACGAATTTGGGTTTGAAGGCGGTGAAAAAGCCGACCATGTCATCGACGACCAGAATCTGACCGTCACAACCGGCGGACGCTCCGATTCCGATGGTGGGGATGGCAACCTGTTCGGTGATCCTGTCGGCCAGACCTTGCGGCACTTTCTCAAGCACCACGGAAAACGCGCCAGCCTCGGTCACGGCGCGGGCGTCTGCCATGACGGTTTCGGCCTGCTCGTCACGCCCCTGCACCTTGTAGCCGCCCAGTGTGTTGATCGATTGCGGCGTCAGACCGATATGGGCCATCACCGGGATGCCGCGCCTGACCAGAAAGCGGATGGTTTCGGCCATCTCGACACCGCCTTCCAGCTTGGCTGCCCCCGCACCTGTTTCCGCCATCAGCCGCGCCGCGTTGCGAAACGCTTGTGCCGGGCTTTCCTCATAGCTGCCAAACGGCATGTCGATAACCATCATCGCCGTGCTCAGCCCGCGTGCGACGGCCTGACCGTGCAGGATCATCATCTCCATCGTGACACCAAGGGTGGATTCCAGCCCGTGCAAAACCATCCCGACGCTGTCCCCCACAAGAACAAAGTCACAATGCGTGTCCATCAGGCGCGCCATAGGCGTCGTGTATGCGGTCAGCGAGACCAGAGGCACGCCGCCTTTTCGGGCTCGAATATCTTCGGCGTTCGGGGCCTTTTTGCGGGCGGTGGCGCTCATGGTTGGCTCCTGCAGGGCTTATGTTGCAGTGCGGCATAGCAGATCGGCCGGGGCCAAAGAAACCCCGGTTGCGCGAACATTCCCTTGATTGACCTCAGGTTTAAAGGAACACTGCCGATAAAACGGCCCGGAAAACATGGGCGCAGATTTTCAGTTGGGAGAGTTCACATGACAAAACACGTGCTTCGGACATTCGCGTCGACCGTGGCGATCGGCGCCAGCCTGTTGGCAACGCAGGTTTTGGCCAAATCCGACATCACCATCGCCATGCAGCTGGAACCCCCGCATCTAGATCCGACCAGCGCAGCAGCTCAGGCCATCGATTCGGTTGTCTACACCAACATTTTCGAAGGTCTGACCCGTTTCATGGGCGACGGTTCGGTCGTGCCCGGCCTTGCGGAAAGCTGGGAGATTTCCGAAGACGGCAAAACTTATACCTTCAAACTGCGCGATGGCGTGACCTTCCATGACGGCACGACCATGGATGCCGAGGATGTCAAATTCAGCCTTGACCGGGCCACGGCCGAGGACAGCGCCAACGCGCAGAAAGCATTGTTTGCAGGGATCGAAAGCGTCGAGGCCGTGGATCCGCTGACAGTCAGGATCACCCTGGCCGATCCGAACGGTAACTTCCTGTTCAATCTTGCCTGGGGTGACGCGGTGATCGTCGCGCCTGAAAGCATCGAGACCATCAAGACAAGCCCGGTTGGTACCGGCGCTTACACCTTTGGTGACTGGGTTCAGGGCGACAGCATAACACTGAACCGCAACCCCAATTATTGGGGCGATCAACCCGCTTTAGAGACTGCGACGTTCAAATTCATCTCAGACCCGACAGCCGCTTTTGCGGCCATGATGGCCGAAGATGTGGACGTGTTCGACAACTTCCCGGCACCGGAAAACCTGCCCCAGTTTGAAGCTGACCCGCGGTTTCAGGTTCTGGTTGGATCGACCGAGGGTGAAACGATCCTGTCCACCAACAACAAACAGCCGCCATTCAATGATATTCGTGTCCGGCAGGCGTTGGCCCATGCAATTGACCGGCAGGCCATAATCGACGGCGCCATGTTCGGATACGGCACCCCGATCGGGACACACTTCGCGCCACACAACCCCGCTTATGTCGATCTGACGGGCCAGTCTTCTTACGATCCCGAAAAGGCCAGGACTTTGCTGGCAGAGGCGGGATTTGAAAACGGGTTCGAGACAACTCTGCACTTGCCACCGCCATCTTATGCGCGCCGGGGCGGTGAAATTATCGCCGCACAGCTGGCCGAGGTCGGCATCACGGCTGAAATCATCAATGTGGAATGGGCCCAGTGGCTGGAATCGGTGTTCAAAGGCAAAGAGTTTGGCCTGACCATCGTCAGTCACACCGAACCGATGGATATCGGCATCTATGCGCGGCCCGACTATTACTTCCAGTATGACAGCATCGACTTTCAGACGCTGATGGAGACGCTGAATACCACCACCGACCCCGAGGCACGGACCCGTCTTCTGGGTGAGGCACAGCGCCTCATCTCGAACGATTATGTCAACGGGTACCTGTTCCAGCTGGCCAAGCTGGGCGTCGCCAAGGCAGGTGTTCAGGGCCTGTGGGAGAACGCTCCAACTGCGGCTATCGACCTGACTGCCATTTCCTGGTCGGAATGATACCAGTTGGCTGGGCCTGTTTGACGGGCCCAGCCTCACCATTGCGAAATGCGTTTCTTAACGATCATGAATAGCTTTGTTGCCGGAATCCTTCTTTTTCTTTTCGCGTCTGTCCTTCCCGGCGCAGGTTTTGCGCAGGGCTTGTTCCAAGGGCAGCAGGACACGCTTGTGGGAACCCCGGACAACCCGCTGCAAGTCGGGGTTGGTATCAAGATCGACCAGATTACCAGCGTCGATCAGCAATCGGAAAACTATGGTGCCGTGGTTGTTTTGCGGTTCGAATGGACAGACCCGGAGCTGGCGTTTGATGCGGAAAGCCTTGGTCGTGATTTTCGGGTTTTTGAACCGCCCGCTTTCGTGAAATACGCCGCTGAGCTGGATGTGGTAACCCCGGCTTTTGTTATCCACAACCAACAGTCCAATCGATGGATTCATGAATCCGCAGTTGCCGTGCGTCATGATGGTCACGTGACTTTTGTCGAAAAATCCTCGCTAACCTTGCAGGCTCCGCATTTCAACTTTCGCAAATACCCGTTCGATACGCAGGAATTTCACTTCGAAGTCGTATCGGTGTTTCCGTCGCAATTCGTTCTCTATCACGCGCTTGATGAATACTCCGGTCTGGGTGACATGCTGGGCGAAGAGGAATGGATACTTGGCAATGCCAGGGCTCTGACTTCAACGACGACCGGTTTGTCGGGCAACGAAAGCGACCGGGTCGAACTTGTCTTCGAAGGCACCCGGCACCTGACATATTACACCATCCGCATTTTCCTGCCGATGCTGGTGCTGATCACGGTGGGATGGGCGCTTTTCTTTCTGGATGAATACCGAAAACGGATTGAGATCGCAGGCGGCAACCTGTTGGTCTTTGTGGCCTTCAACTGGGCCATTTCCGCTGACTTGCCCAAGCTTGGCTATCTGACGTTTCTGGATTTCATTCTGCAATGCATGTTCCTGATGACAGGAACGATTATCGTCTTCAGCGTGATGTTGCGTAAATTGAAAGTTTCCGGTCGGGAAGAGACGGCCAGAAAGCTCGACAATTACGCGATCAAATGGATTTACCCGTTGGGATATGCCGCCATCATCGGCTATGCCGTCGTTGTCTTTCTGATGACGTCTTAGGCGCCGAATCCCACATCTATGTGGTTCTGAAATCGCGTGTATAGCTTTGGCTACCGGCTGTTCTGACCCTTGTCGGCGCAGCAGGACGGCGTGGCGGACACCGCGCACTGCCAACAACAGTAAAAATCGCAAGATTAAGCAGGCCCTGCTGATTGTCGTGGTGTCTGATTCAACACAACAGATGTCGGATTCAAGAGTATCCAAATTCGGTTATTTCTCGGATTCTGAAAAAAAAGGTCCGATTCATGCGATACTCTGGTTTCAAGGTCATCAAAGAGGCTCTTACCGGGCACAAAGGGTGGACACCGGCCTGGCGCGAGCCAGAGCCCAAGCCACATTACGACATCGTCGTCATCGGCGGTGGCGGTCATGGCCTATCTACGGCGCATTACCTGTCCAAGGTATTTGGCCTCCGCAATGTGGCGGTGATTGAAAAAGGTTGGATTGGTGGCGGCAATGTCGGGCGCAATACAACCATCATCCGCTCCAATTACCTGCTGGACGGCAACGAACCTTTCTACGAGTTCTCGCTGAAACTGTGGGAAGGTCTTGAGCAGGACGTAAACTACAACGCGATGGTCAGCCAGCGCGGGATCATCAACCTGATCCACACAGACGCCCAGCGCGACGCCTTTACGCGACGTGGCAACGCCATGATCCTGAACGGCGCGGATGCCGAGCTGCTGGATGCCGAACAGGTGCGCAAGGAATACCCATTCCTGAACTTCAACGATGCCCGGTTCCCGATCAAGGGCGGGCTGGCCCAGCGGCGCGGCGGCACGGTTCGGCACGACGCGGTGGCCTGGGGATATGCCCGGTCGGCGGACAGCCACGGTGTCGATATCATCCAAAACTGCGAAGTGACCGGTTTCCGGATCGAAAACGGAAAATGTCTGGGGGTTGAGACCTCGAAAGGGTTCATTGGCGCAGGCAAGGTTGGCTGTGCCGTGGCCGGAAATTCGGGGCGTGTCATGGGCATGGCGGGTATGCGGCTGCCAATCGAAAGCCATGTCCTGCAAGCCTTCGTTTCAGAAGGTCTTAAGCCGGTTCTGCCCGGCGTGATCACCTTTGGCGCGGGACATTTCTATGTCAGCCAGTCCGATAAGGGCGGGCTGGTCTTTGGCGGCGATATCGACGGGTACAATTCGTACGCACAACGCGGCAACCTGCCCGTGGTCGAAGATGTCTGCGAGGGCGGCATGGCCCTGATGCCGATGATCGGTCGCGCGCGTCTTCTGCGGATGTGGGGCGGGATCATGGATATGTCCATGGATGGATCGCCCATCATCGACCGGACCGGCATCGATGGCCTCTATTTCAATGGCGGCTGGTGTTACGGCGGGTTCAAGGCAACTCCGGCGTCGGGGTATTGCTTTGCGCATCTGCTGGCAAAGGATGAACCGCACCCGACGGCCACCGCCTACCGGTTCGACCGGTTCCGCACTGGGCGCATGATCGACGAAAAAGGTATGGGCAACCAGCCCAACCTGCACTGAGGGGAGCAGCACCATGATCATCCATCATCCCTTGCTGGGCCCGCGCGACAGTTCCGAATTCGTCTATCTGGGAGACGCTTCGTTGATCAACAGGCCAGATTGGCTGGCCGAAGACGCGGCCGAAGCGTTTTATGACTACGCCTATCTGCGCGACAATCCAGCCGGCGAACACCGCGAGTTGTGGTTCCACGAGGGGGGCGACCGATCTTGGCTGGTTGTTACTCGCAACACCGCGACACATGAGATTTCCAAAGTGGAACTGGCCCGTGACGTGGCCCGGGCACAGGGGCGTTCCAAATGACTCAAGACAATAGGCTGAGTGGCGGTCAGATCGACCGCACCAAAACCCTGAATTTCAAATTCGATAATCGCAGTTACCATGCACATCCGGGCGATACGCTGGCCTCGGCCCTTCTGGCCAATGGCGTGCGCCTGATGGGCCGGTCGTTCAAGTACCACCGCCCGCGTGGCGTGCTGACTGCCGGTTCGGAAGAACCCAACGCCATTGTCGAGCTGCGCACGGGCAGCCGTCAGGAACCCAACACTCGTGCCACGACCGTTGAGATGTTCGAGGGGCTTGAGGCCCATTCCCAAAACCGATGGCCCAGCCTGAGATTTGACGCTCTGGCAATCAACGACAGGTTTTCGACCTTTCTGACGGCGGGGTTCTACTACAAAACCTTCATGTGGCCTGCCGCGTTCTGGGAAAAGCTGTACGAGCCGATGATCCGTCGCGCCGCAGGTCTTGGGTCATTGTCGATGCAGGAAGACCCCGATGAGTATGACAAGGGGTTTCGACATTGCGATCTGCTGATTATCGGCGCGGGTCCAGCCGGGCTGATGGCGGCACTGACGGCGGGCCGGGCCGGTTCCGAGATCATTCTTGCGGATGAGGATTTCGCACTTGGCGGGCGGCTCAACAGCGAATCCTTTTCGCTGAACGACAGCGATGCGACCGATTGGGTTAAACAGAGTGTCGCTGAACTTTCTGCAATGCCCAACGTTCGCATGATGTCGCGCACGACCGTGATCGGTGCCTTTGATCACGGCATTTATGGCGCAGTTGAGCGGACGGGCGATCATCTTGCTTCTCTGCCTTCCGGTAAACCGCGGCAGATCCTCTGGCGCATCTACGCCAAACGCGCCTTGTTATGCGCTGGCGCGACCGAGCGGCCCATCGCGTTTGAAAACAACGACAGGCCCGGCATCATGCTGGCAAGTGCGTTGCGCAGCTATGCAAATCGGTTTGCAACCACGGCGGCGCAACGTGTCGCCATATTTACGAACAACGATGACGGCCACCGCACCGCTGCGGACCTGCACGCAAAGGGTGTCAGGATTACTGCTGTCGTCGACGTCCGTGACGACGCCCCGACCAGCCATGACTATGAAGTTCTGCGCGGCGCGCAGGTTAGGGACACCAAAGGCCGACTGGGGCTGACCTTTGTCGAGGTCGAGCTGGCAGACGGGTCGTCGCGCACGCTGGACTGCGGGGCGCTTGGCGTCTCGGGTGGCTGGAACCCCAACGTGCATTTGACCTGCCATCAACGGGGGCGTCCCGCGTGGAACGAAGATCTGGCGGCTTTCGTGCCCGGCGCGGACTTGCCGCCTGGGCTGTCCGTCGCAGGGGCGGCGAATGGTGTGATGTCCACCCATGGCGCCCTGCAATCCGGGGCAGAAGGCGCGGCGCAGGCGCTGGGCCTGAAAGGTCCGCTGCCCGATCTGCCTAAGGCCGAGGATACCCCGATCTCGCAGACACCGTTCTGGTATGTTCAGGGTTGCAGCCGCGCGTGGCTGGATCAGCAGAATGACGTGACCGTCAAGGATGTGAAGCTCAGCCATCAGGAAGGGTTCCGCTCGGTCGAGCATTTGAAACGCTATACCACGTTGGGCATGGCCACCGATCAGGGCAAGACATCGAACATGGGCGGGCTTGCGATCATGGCCGAGCTTGCGGGTAAGTCCATTCCGGAAACCGGCACAACGATCTTCCGCCCGCCCTATACGCCCGTTCCGATTGCAACCTTTGCTGGCCGGGTGAAAGGCAAGGAGTTTCATCCAACCCGCCTGACCCCGTCACATTACTGGGCCAAGGAACGCGGCGCGGTGTTTGTCGAGGTCGGCAATTGGCTGCGTGCACAGTGGTTCCCGCTGCCCGGTGAAACCCATTGGCGGGAATCCGTGGACCGTGAAGTGCGCCAGACCCGCGCCTCGGTCGGGGTGTGCGACTGCACCACGCTTGGAAAGATTGATGTTCAGGGTGCGGATGCGGCGGATTTCCTGAATAGGCTATATTGCAACGGATTTGCCAAACTGGCCGTCGGCAAAACTCGCTATGGGCTGATGTTGCGCGAGGATGGAATTGCGATGGATGACGGTACCGCCGCGCGTCTGGCCGAGGATCATTTCGTGGTCACCACCACAACCGCCAATGCGGTCAAGGTCTACCAGCATATGGAATTTGTCCGGCAATGCCTGTTCCCGGACATGGATGTACAACTGATCTCGACCACCGAAGCCTGGGCACAATATGCGGTAGCCGGGCCCAATTCGCGCAAACTTCTACAAAAGATCGTGGATCCCGAGTTCGACATCTCGAATGAAGGCTTCCCGTTCATGGCTTGCGGCAACATCACCTTATGCGGCGGGTTGCGCGCGCGGTTGTTCCGTATTTCCTTCTCGGGCGAATTGGCCTTTGAAATCGCGGTGCCATCGCGATACGGCGGCGCGCTGATGCGGCGTTTGATGCAGGAAGGTGAAGAGTTCGATGTCGTACCCTACGGCACCGAAGCGCTGGGCGTCATGCGGATCGAAAAGGGTCACGCCGCAGGCAACGAGTTGAACGGAACCACCACCGCCCTGAACCTTGGAATGGGTCGGATGGTATCCAAGAAGAAAGACAGCATCGGCTCAGTCCTGTCCGAGCGTGAAGGGCTGAACGAACCAGATGCTTTGATGATGGTTGGCATCAAGCCTGTGAACGCTGGCGACAAGGTAACCGCCGGAGGGCATCTGATGAATGCCACGGGTCCCGTGGATGCTGCCCATGATCAGGGCTATGTCACATCGGCAGCGTTTTCGCCGTCGCTGGACAGCCATATCGGCCTTGGCTTTTTGAAAAACGGCATCACACGTCAGGGCGAAAAGGTGCGCCTTGTGTCGCCAGTGACCGATCTGACGGTCGAGGTTGAAATCGTCTCGGCCCATTTCGTCGACCCCGAGGGAGAACGGCTCCGTGCATGATCTTGAAGCAATAACCGCGCTGGGTGAAACCGAACCCAAGATCGACAGGGTCGGAAGCGTGACCTGTACCGAAACTCCGGGTGTGGCGCTGGCCTCGGTCGCCGCTCGGCTGGGTCGGGAAAACAAGACCCGAAACGTCGTATCTCAATTGATCGGAGTGGAAACGCCTGGCGTTGGTAAGTTTACCGGCGGGCCGATCGTAGCCTTCTGGACCGGGCCTGATCAATGGATGATAGAAGCGCCCTTTGAGACGCATGAAGATCTGGCGCATCTGGTGAAAGAAAGCACTGGGGATAACGCATCGGTTTCCGAACAGACAGACGCATGGGTCAGGTTTGATCTGGACGGAGAGGGCGTGTTGGCAGTGCTGGAATTGCTAAGCAGTCTGGATTGCCGAAAAATGGCGGTCGGTGCCGCATCCCGCACGTCAATCCATCACCTGGGATGTTTCGTCCTGTGCCGTGCTTCTGGTTCGTTCAGTGTCTACGGGCCAAGATCGTCTGCCGGGTCATTGCATCATGCGATTGTGGCCGCAATGAAATCGGCGCTTTGAAGGCAAGGTCAGCTTGAGGGCAGCGGGGCGTTGTCTTCGACCCGAAACCGGTTGATCCGTCGCCGGTCCTCGCTGGGGCTTAAACCAAAGGCGGACCGATAGTGTGTCACCAAAGGCGTGACCGAGCTGTATCCGATGGCCGCAGCGATGTCGGCAATAGGGTCCTTGGTATAGACAACCATCTGACGGGCCGCCTTCATCCGCATGGACCGGAAATAATGGCTGGGGCTTTGCCCCGTGGCCTGTTTGAAGGCGCGCTCGACCTGGCGGGAGGTGACGCCCGTTTGATCCGCTATGTCCGCGATCGAGATCGGATTGCCGATACGGCTTGCGAACAGGTCGACACATCGCGCCACAAGCGGCGGCAGCTTTTCACCCGTGGCAGGTTTGCTTGCACTGGGCACCTGTTGCTGAACACCCTCCCCTCTCATCATCGGATGCTGGAACCAGCAGGCCACCTCATGTGCGACTTCGCCGCCCAACCGGTCCTGGATCAGATGCAGGGCCAGATCAAACGCGGCCGCCGCCCCGGCCGCAGTATACCGCGTGGCATCCGACACGATCACTTCGCGCCGCGCATCGATCTGGGGAAACTCGGCCAGAAATGCAGCCTCGTAACACCAGTGCACCGATACCGGATGGCCGGTCATGACCCCCGAGCGCACGAGCGGGAAAACGCCGCCGCTGATACCGCCCAGAATTGTCCCGTGTCGTGACAAGGCCCGCAACGCACCATTCCCCTGGGTCGGGTTTCTGAAGTCCGAGGTCGGACTGCTGAGCAGGAACAGAATATCAATCGGCTGGCAGTCTGAGAGGTTGCGTTCAGCCTCAAATCGCACATGAGCGCTGGAGCTGACCTTTCCCCCGTTTTCCGCCACAAGAGACCAGCGAAATGCCTCTTGCCCGGCGATCTCATTTGCAGCGCGCAGCGGTTCGATGACCGAGGTCAGGCAAGCCATCGGAAAGCCATCGAACAGCAGAAACCCGATCTCAATTCTATTTTCTGTCAGCATGAGCGCTACACTATCAGTAAATCCTGGTTCGGCCCGAATTGGTCCTTGGCCGCTCTGGCCTGCGGAAACGGTTCGAACAAGTGTAGCAAAACACGGACCGTGCGAAATCGAAAAAACACGCAACAAACATGGCGAAAATCGGGGTCAGGGGCCTCATTCGGATTGACAGGCTGAAAGGGACAAAGGTTTCGCAGGTCCATTTGCAGGTCTGCCGATGCCGTAGATGCTGGACCCGTGACGGCTGAAACCCTAACGTGGCCTCAATGCTTCGCTATACCCTTAAACGACTGATCTCATTGCTTGCCAGCCTTGCCGTCGCCTCGGTGGTTATCTTCGCCGTGATCGAGGTCGCGCCGGGGGACCCGGCCTCGTTCATGCTGGGTGTCAACGCGCAGGAGGATACGTTGGCCGCGCTGCGGGCTGAACTGGGTCTGGACGGATCCAGGGTACAGCGGTATCTCAACTGGGTCGGGGGGATGGTAGCCGGAGATTTCGGCACCTCGTATACCTACCGCACACCGGTGTCGCAGATGATTGCGGACCGGCTGTGGGTATCGTTGCCTTTGGCGCTATATGCGCTCACGCTGTCCACACTGATCGCCTTTCCCGCCGGGATCTATGCCGCCGCACGTCGGGGCAAGCCCGGGGATCTGGCGGTGATGGGGGCGACACAGCTTGGTATCGCGGTGCCGAATTTCTGGTTCGCGATGATGCTGGTGCTGATCTTTGCCATAAACCTACGCTGGTTCAATGCCGGTGGGTTTGTTGGCTGGGGCGAGGGCCTTTGGGCGGGGCTGCGTTCGCTGACTTTGCCCGCCATTGCGTTGGCCCTTCCTCAGGCCGCGATCCTGGCCCGCGTCATGCGATCCGCGCTGCTGGATATTCTGGGCGAGGATTTTATGCGCACCGCGCGAGCCAAAGGGTTGTCGCGTCGTCAGGCTCTGTGGCGGCATGGGGTGCGAAACGCGCTGATCCCGGTGCTGACGATCATCGGCTTGCAGTTTTCTTTCCTGCTGGCCGGGTCGATCATCATCGAACAGGTGTTTTACCTGCCCGGCCTCGGGCGGTTGGTGTTTCAGGCCATTTCGGCCCGCGATCTGATCGTGGTCGAATCGGTGGTGATGCTGCTGGTCTTTGCGGTGATCACCGTGAATTTTCTGGTGGATCTGGCCTATGCAGCCGTTGACCCAAGGCTAAGGAGCCGGTCATGAGCCGCAACCTGATTCTGGGCGCGGCGCTGTCGTCGCTGGTGGTGCTGGCGGCGCTGATCTCGTTTGTCTGGACACCCTACGACTATGCCGCGCTGGATATCCCCAACAAACTTCAGACGCCCGATGCACGGCACTGGTTCGGGACGGATCACTTCGGCCGCGACATGTTCTCGATGATCATGGTCGGAGCGCGCACTTCGATTGCGGTGGCGTTGGTGGCTGTGGGGATCGGCATGGCGCTGGGCGTACCCCTTGGCCTGACAGCCGCCGCGCGCAAAGGATCGTGGTTGGATGAGGTGATCATGCGTGGCAACGATCTGGTCTTTGCCTTTCCCTCGCTGGTCATCGCCATCCTGATAACGGCTGTGTTCGGTGCCGGTGCCATCAACGCGATCATTGCGATCGGTATTTTCAACATCCCCGTCTTCGCCCGCATCACCCGCGGGGCCGCATTGTCGCTGTGGGAGCGCGAGTTCATCCTTGCCGCCCGTGTGTCGGGCAAAGGCGCAGCACGGATATCAGCCGAACATATCCTGCCCAATGTCGCTAACTTGCTGATCGTTCAGGGCACCATCCAATTTTCATTGGGCATACTGGCCGAGGCGGGCCTGTCCTATGTCGGTCTGGGCGCACAGCCGCCGACGCCCAGCTGGGGCCGGATGCTGGCGGACGCGCAGACAATGGTCAGTTTTGCCCCGCATTTGGCTCTGATTCCGGGCATGGCCATCATTGTCACCGTGCTGGGTTTGAACCTGCTGGGTGATGGTCTGCGCGACTGGTTGGATCCAAGGATCAGGGTGGCGCGGGCATGACGTTGCTGCAAGTCGAAAACCTGTCCCTGTCGATCCACGGGGTGTCGATCCTGAAACGGGTGAACCTGTCTATCGATCCAGGCCAGATCGTGGCGGTGACAGGTGAAAGTGGTTCGGGCAAATCCATGACAGCACTGGCTGTGATGCAGCTTCTGCCAAACGGGGCAACGGCAGACGGCGTGATCCGACTGGACGGCACTGACCTGCTGACCCAATCCGAGGCCGAGATGTGCGCCTTGCGTGGCGCGTCTATCGGGATGGTGTTTCAGGAACCGATGACGGCACTCAACCCGGTGAAAACCATCGGCGATCAGGTGATGGAGACCATCCTGATCCACAAGGCAATGCCTCCTGCTCAGGCTCGGACCCGTGCCGCAGAGGTTTTGACTCGGGTTGGCCTGCCGCCCGACAGGTTCCCTCTGTCGCGGTATCCGCATGAGCTGTCGGGCGGGCAGCGTCAGCGTGTGGTCATTGCAATGGCCATCGCATTGCGCCCTAGGCTTTTGATCGCGGATGAGCCGACGACGGCACTGGATGTCACAACGCAGGCGCAAATCCTTGATCTGCTGAAAGGGCTGGTTCGCGAATATGATATGGGCTTGCTGATGATCACCCATGATCTGGCTGTGGTCTCGGACATGGCCGATCAGATTGTCATCATGCGTCACGGCGAGGTCGTCGAAAGTGGCGCGACCCGAAACCTGTTTCGAGATATGCAGCACCCCTATACCCGCATGTTGTTCGAAGCTTCGGGTCATCAGGTCACACTGCCTGAACCTACACAGCAACGCCCGCTTCTGGAGGTTTCGCAGGTCGTCCGGGATTACCGCCTTCCCCGCAAAGGTCTGCTGGAACCGCCGCGTCACCACCGCGCGGTGGATGGTGTCAGCTTTACCCTCAACCGAGGGGAGCGTTTGGGGCTGGTGGGCGAGTCTGGTTGCGGAAAATCGACCCTAACACGGGCTATTCTGGGATTGGAAGAGATCCAATCCGGTCAGATCCTACTGGACAGTCAGCCGGTTTTCACCGGCCACAGGCCCAACCTTGCGGTGCGTCGCAAGATGCAGGTCGTGTTTCAGGATCCCTATGGCAGCTTCAACCCCCGCCACCGTGTCGCGCGCCTGATTACCGAACCCTTTCACCTGTTGGAAACGCCACCAAAGGGTTCCGAACGCCAGGACCGGATCGCAGAGATGCTGACGGCAGTGGGCCTCGGCCCCGATGATGCGGGCAAATACATTCACGAGTTCTCGGGCGGGCAACGCCAGCGGATCGCCATTGCCCGCGCTCTGATCATTCGGCCGGAACTGATCCTGTTCGATGAGGCGGTCTCAGCCCTCGACGTTTCGGTGCGCGCCCAAATCCTCGATCTGCTTGCCGAACTCTGCGAGGCTTATGATCTGACTTACCTGTTCATCAGCCACGATCTGAGTGTGGTGCGTACCATCACCGATCATGTTCTGGTGATGCAATCCGGACGAATTGTCGAACAAGGCAAGACCAAACAGGTATTCTCGGACCCGCAGCATCCCTACACGCAAACCTTGATCGCCGCCGCGCCCCAATTGCCTGAAATCGGGAAGTTGTCGGCGTAAAACCCTTTGTTAGAGCCTGAATGGAGGCCAAAATGACCCAACCACTCTGGTTTGACCCCACCCTTTGCATGATCGGTGGAAACTGGACGCCTACGGCATCGGGCGAAACATTGCCGTTGACCAACCCGTCAGACGGGACCGAGATCTGCCGGATCGCGCGCGGCTCGGGCGCGGATATTGACGCGGCGGTCTCCGCCGCCAGATCTGCGTTAAAGGGCGACTGGGGGCGCAAGGCGGCCTTGGAGCGTGGTCGCATCCTGACCCGGCTGGGACAATTGGTGTTGGAGCGCGTGGACGATCTGGCGCGGCTTGAGGCGATGGATGTGGGTAAGCCCCTGACGCAGGCTCGCGCCGATGCCATTGCGCTGGCGCGCTATTGTGAATTCTACGGCGGTGCAGCGGATAAGGTGATGGGTGAGACCATCCCCTATCTCGATGGCTATACCGTCTATACCCTGCGCGAACCCCATGGGGTGACGGGCCACATCGTGCCGTGGAACTATCCGATGCAGATTATCGGGCGTTCGGTCGGGGCGGCGTTGGCCATGGGCAACGCCTGTGTTCTGAAACCGGCAGAGGAGGCCTGCCTGACCGCGCTGGCCTTTGCCCATCTCGCACAGCAAGCGGGTCTGCCAGCAGGTGCACTGAATGTTGTGCCCGGTCTGGGGGCCGAGGCCGGAGCCGCACTGTCCGGGCATCCGGGGGTCAACCATATCTCGTTCACTGGTTCGGTCGCCACGGGGGGCCTGGTGCAACAGGCTGCGGGGCGAAACGTTGTGCCTGTGACGCTGGAGCTGGGCGGAAAATCCCCGCAGTTGGTGTTTGACGATGCCGATCTGGATGCCGCTCTGCCATTTCTAGTAAATGCGGGCATTCAAAACGCGGGGCAGACCTGCTCGGCCTCCTCCCGCATACTGGTACAGCGCGGTGTCTATGATCAGGTCAAATCCCGCATGACCGCGGCCTATGAACAGCTTAGCGTTGGGCCCGCGATGCAGGATCTTCGCGTTGGGCCGCTGATTTCCGAGCGGCAGAAGCATATCGTAAACAGCTTTCTGGACAAAGGTGCCGATCTGACCATTGCGGCAAAAGGGACGATCACAAAGGACGCGCCGGAAACCGGGGCATATGTCCGGCCCACCTTGTTCGCGGACGTGCCACCGGATCACCCGCTCGCCCGCGATGAAATCTTCGGCCCGGTCCAGGTTCTGATCCCCTTTGACACCGAAGAAAAGGCTCTAACCATCGCCAACAGCACAGACTACGGCCTTGTCGCCAGCGTCTGGACACGCGACGGTGCGCGGCAGATGCGGTTGGCGAAAGGGCTGCACGCGGGTCAAGTCTTCCTCAACAACTATGGGGCAGGTGGCGGCGTTGAACTGCCTTTTGGCGGCGTGGGCAAATCCGGCCACGGCCGCGAGAAAGGCTTTGAGGCGCTTTATGGCTTTTCACAACTCAAGACAGTGGCCGCCTATCACGGGTAACAAGCGCCCGACCTGTCAGATCATCGTTTCTTTGGCGCATGCGCGCCCCAGATTTGTTGATGAATTCGCAAGGTGTGGAACCGCTGAAGGTGGCGAGACTACGCGCAAGTTTGTAACCCGCGGTGAAATCACCAAAGCGCGGGTGACTCAGCACGAGGACAGCAATTTTGAGAAACGGTTTCGCACGGTCTGAAGGCATAGGAGATGAATCCGTAAACGGAACTCCTACCAACGAGGTACCCCCACCCCCAACACTGGATGGATCTGGTTCGCTCTGAGCATTCCAAGGAGGATTGCGCAGCCCCAACCGACACCGGAGAAAGCGGTAAGCAAAGTGATACTGGCCCGTCGCATCGGCGTCGCACGTGATTAGTTCGAAAAACCGGACGTACTTATCCGCAAAGCAATGGCATGCGCATCGCAATATATTTTTTTGTTAAAAAGTGGTGAGCCGTGCAGGATTCGAACCTGCGACCCACTGATTAAAAGAACGGCCAGAGCCATTTCGCTGTATTTCTCCGGATTTCGCCACACTGACAAAAACGATGCAAAAACAATTATTTACGTTGACCTTCGTTGCGCCTTGAATTCATGAATTACTCCAGAATTCGCCGCCATTTGCTTCCGTATAGCTTCCGGAAGCGGGCCGGAAGCAGGGAGCGTTCTTGATATGTTCAAATTGACCAAACGGGCAGTTGAGGGGCTTGCCGTTGAGACCAAGGAATACCTTGTCTGGGACCGGGACATGCGCGGCTTTGGGCTGCGGGTCTATCCGTCCGGCAAAAAGACTTATCTGGTCCAGTATCGAGCCGGTCGCCGGACGCGGCGGATCACTATCGGCCAGCATGGCGTTCTGACGGCTGAGGAAGCGCGGACACAGGCCAAGCAGCTTCTGGGCGACGTTGCACGCGGATCGGACCCATCTGCCGAGAAGCAGGCCAAGCGGCGCGCACCGACCGTTGCCGGGCTGTGTGACCGGTTCCTTGAAGAATATGTCGATCAGCATTGTAAGCCGACCACAGCCCGCGATTATCACAGCGTCATCCGCCGATTCATCAGACCCAAACTTGGACCTATCCCAATTGCCGAATTAACCCGTGCCGACGTGGTGGCATTTCATCACGGTTTGCGCGAGACGCCTTATCAGGCAAACCGGGCGGCGGCGATGCTGTCGAAGCTGTTCAATCTGGCCGAGGATTGGGGGTTGCGGCAACCGGGATCGAACCCCGCGCGCAGGATCAAAAAGTTTCGCGAAGAAGAAAAGAAACGCTACCTGTCTGACGCGGAACAGATACGGCTTGGTGAAGTGCTGGCCGAAGCGCTGGAAGACGGCACAGAGACCGTTTACGTGGTGTCGGCACTGCTGCTGCTGATTTACACTGGATGCCGCCTCAGCGAGATTCTGACGCTGCGGTGGGACTATGTTACGTCGCACCATTTGGAGTTACCGGACAGCAAGACCGGCCGTCGCCGTATTCCGTTGCCGCGGGAAGCCTATGACATCCTGATGGAGTTGCCCCGGCAACCGGGGAACACTTATGTAATACTAGGAGAGTCAGACACCGGGCCGCTCAACAACCTGCAAAAGCCGTGGCGGCGTATACGTAAGGCTGCCGCGTTGGAAGATGTCCGCATCCACGACTTGCGGCACACCTATGCGTCTGTTGCCATGAAAGACGGGATCGACCCTTTCACCCTGAAAGAAATCATGGGTCACAAGAATCTGACTACAACCCTGCGCTATGCTCACCTTGCCGACGATGCCGTTCAGCGCGCGGCTGAGCGCGCCGCAAACAAGCTGCATGAAGCGAAGAACAGATATCGGTTTATTGCGTAAATCCCTGACGAGCACTCGCCTTCATTTGTGCAGAGTCCATTTAGGCAGTTTGGACCCCAACCGAACCTTCATTTAGAAACTTTGTGCTGTGAGCGAATTGGGCTGCTTGCAGCCCAGAGAAGACAGGATTACCGCACGCCTCGGGCGAACGGTGGAAACTCGCCGCGCGGGCAATAAATCTTGCGTGAATCTTGGATGCTGACATTGGGCTAATTGGGGAAGTTGAGTTTTCTGTGGGTGAAGACACGCAGCAATCAAGAGCAGCTGTCCTTTGCCGCGAGAGTTTTCAGCCATTCGGGAGGCCAAGCAAACTAGAAGTACCCAAGGCCAGATTCTTTGAAGGTTGCAAAATACAAACACATCCCTTTCCGCTGAACAAAAACCGCACTAGCGCACTAGCATGACTTCCGCGAGGGCAGCGACCTCTCGTTGAGATCGCCATTTTGATAAGGTGCAAACTATGAGTGCGGAAAAATTCTTAGAGCTTGGCGTTGAAGGAGGAAATCTATTGTTTTGCGGAGCTGGATTCAGCGCTGACTGCCTAAATTTTGATGAAGAAGAAGTCGGTTCAGCGTCTCCCTTGCACCAGTTACTAAACACAGCGGTTGGGCATAACTATTCCGATATGCAGCTAGCCGCGGATGAATACTTGGAAAAATTTGGTGAACACGGCCTCATGAAGCTTTTGGCTGAAAAGTACTCGATCTCCAAAAGAACCCGCGCAGTCGACCAAGTGCTTAAGTATCCATGGGACCGTATTTATACCACCAACTATGACGATGTGATTTCTCAGTCACTCACTGACCAAGGCATTCCGCACTATGTCGCGAACAATAGCGAAAGACCTTTCGATATTTCTAAGCATAGTAATGGCAAGAAATTAGTAGTTCACCTTCATGGGGCATTGCGCAAATGGGAAATTAATAGCTTCTCATCAAGTTGCGTTCTTGGGCGTGAA
Organism: Ruegeria sp. AE3; assembly: GCF_056542225.1. NCBI lineage: Bacteria > Pseudomonadati > Pseudomonadota > Alphaproteobacteria > Rhodobacterales > Roseobacteraceae > Ruegeria > Ruegeria sp. AE3. The sequence goes on from NZ_JBQFZL010000007.1 coordinate 83,749, forward strand.
AGCTATCTGAGAGTAAGCGGAAACTCAAATTGGACTGGCACGCTTCGGGAAGACTATGCTCGAGCACATGCTGTATTTTTCGTGGGTTTTTCAAATAGTGATTTCTATCTTGCGGAACATCTCTTTTCCGCCGCTGCATCGAAGAACAAAGTTTTCTTTATTAATAGTGAACGTTCCGCGAACGATCGGGAGCTAAAAGCGAAACAGAAGAACTTCGGTGAAAGTTTGGCAATTGGAAAGGAAAATTTCGCGGAGAAGATTCGCGAAATATTAGCTCGTGGGCCAGTGCCTGAACTAAGGCTGCACAGTTTTGCCCGCAGAGAGTTGCCTGAGGCAAGCCCCGAAAGAGCGAGTGTTTTGCAGCAAGAAAGTCTGATGATCTCAGGGAAAACATCGCTTGAGCTTCAGTTCCGCGATATCGTTGACAGATCGCACAGCTACCGTGCTGAACGGACATTGGCCCCGGAAATTGTTTCCTTCTTGAAGCTAGAGAACTCCATTGCACTGATTTTAGGAGGAATTTGCTCCGGAAAAACAATGCTCTTTGAAGAGGTCATACTTCTACTGCAAACTGAAGGCGAAACAGTCTTTAGTTTGCAGTCGAAATTTTCTGATCTTTTGTCTGAAGCTCGAAAGATCATCGAGGCCAACCCGGCCGCGGTCTTAGCCATTGATAGTTGTTATTCACTTCGTTCTGATCTTCGTGAGATAGTGAAGTTAGCTGAAGCAGCTGGTACGCGTTTGCTTCTTGCCTCTAGAACTCTAGCTCACGACTCCGAGGAAGATTTAAGAACGCTACTTAGTGACCAAAGCCGCTTTAGAGTGTTCGATACAGAGATATTGGATCGAGAAGAAGGATTGACCATAATTGATTGTACCGACCGAATTTCCGGCTGGGGATCAAATGTGTCGGGCCTGAGCCAGAAACGGAAAATTTTGGAAAGGGACCACAGCTCGCGGCTTTCTGGTTTTCTCTTGGGAATTTTCTAGTCGCCTCATATCAAGAACAGATTTTCGTCAGAGCTGGACCTGATACGTACTTCAGGGGCTTCAGTGGAGAGGGCTCTAGTTTTAGCTTTGTACCTAAAGAACATCGGTGAGAATGTTCAAGAAAGTGTTCTAAGTGAACTACTTGGGCGAGATTCGGTACGTGTGTTTGCCGAAGTGCCAAGCTCGGCTGCATTTATAAAATATAAGCCTGAAGTGAAAAGCTTCGATGTTCTTCCAAGTGTGAATGCCAGAGAGGCTCTCAGACAGTTCTTCGATCCAAGATTCGTAACAGATACAATTGTGGAGGCTGTAAAAAATATTGAGAATGTCAGGTTCCAACCGGCGTTTAACCGTGTTTTCATAGAGTTCATGCGCTACACTCAGCTAAAACAGGTCGTAACTGACTTCGATCAACAAGATCGCTTTTTTGACCGGCTATCGGAAATTTGGTTTTGTAACAAGCATGTCTTGTTTAAATTACAATGGTCGATGGCAATGCGTGACCACGGCCAATGGCCTAGGGCTTGGCAGTATCTCGAAGAAGCGTACGGTCAGGCAAAAGAACGTGACTACTTTGACACATCTCACCTCGACGATCAAAAGGCTGGCCTGCTTCTTGATTCCGTTTCGATTTCTGGAAAGTCAGCAGACTTTTTTAGGGCGACAAAGGAAGTCTGTGAATTGCTCAATCGCTCAATGAAAACTGGTCCCGTAACCTCACATAATTATCAAACAGTGAAATCTTTTGATAAGTTTTTTGAAAAAGCCTCGAACAAGTTAATCCCACAACACAAGACTATGGTTCTTGTGTTACTTCGGGATCTGAAGGCGACTGTGAACAAGAAGCAAGAGGTACAGCCGGAAGGTTTCATTTATGACTCAATGGAAAAAGCGATAGCCACTCTTGATCGCGTCGTTGGGGACCTCGAAACCGTCTAAACAGAATCAACCAAACTTTCGTTGAGTCTGGATCTGTCCTGCTTAAGTACCGCTTCACTCTACGTTGTCTGCTGTCCGACGTTTCACCCACAAAATGCTGCAGGATGCATGAACGATCGCTCTGGGGAAGTTGGCCAGTCAAGTTCTTGGTGAAGTAGATGGCGGCATTGGGCCGAACTCGGGAAATTGTCAAATCTGCTTCCCGCACATGGCTGCTGTCATTAGCCACCAACGCCGCGTATATAGTGAATGGCAGCTCAGTGACCATTTGACCTGCCCCAAATGTTGTGTCCCTGCGTCCCAAAGGTCACGGCATGCTATAGCCACTGCCAATAACCGAGCCGCGCGATAGTGATCCAATAGGTAGACTTAAATCTTTGTCACGGTGCTTCCGTATTGCTTCCGGCAAGCCGCACGTCACGCATCGCGTTCTCAACGACTCCGTGTAAATACTTGTTTTAATTGAAAAAAGTGGTGAGCCGTGCAGGATTCGAACCTGCGACCCACTGATTAAAAGTCTTATTACCCTATTTTCTATAGCATTGTAGACAGTTCGATTGGGCAGTTTATTCTTTTTAATAACAGGAGTATTTGCGTGATGAGATTTCTATAAGTCCCTTCCCAACTCACTGCATTTTGCTTACCTTGTGCTTACCCAGCTCACCTAGAAGCATTATGCCCAACGTCAGATTAACGAAATCAAGCGTCGATCGCCTCTCACCCACAAACCGAGACACTATCTATTGGGACGACGGTTTGCCGGGCTTTGGGCTGCGCGTAAAAACGACCGGTGTTAAAAGCTTCGTCGTTCAATATCGCAACAAACAAACCGGTCGGTCAAAACGCAAGACTCTTGGGCGATATGGGCCGACTTTGTCTTTGGGCGCTGCCCGAGAAATGGCACGCGTACTCCTTGCTGACGTGGTGCGTGGCGGAGATCCGGTCGCGGATGCTCAAACGCTCAAGCATTCACCAACGGTGAACGCATTTGCCCAGCAATACATGACCGAACATGCCATCCCGAAGAAGAGGCCCGGCAGTGTTCGGAATGATCAGTCGATGCTGGACCGATACATTCTCCCCAGGCTTGGGGACCTCAAAGTCATTGAAGTGACGCATCAGCATGTTCAGAAGCTGCATAATCAAATGCGTGATACGCCATATCAAGCCAATCGCACTCTGGCCCTCATGTCAAAAATGTTCGAACTGTCTGTGCGCTGGGGTCAGCGTTCTGACAATCCGGCGCGTGGCGTAGAAAAGTTCCCCGAGGAAAAGCGTGACCGCTGGTTGTCAGATGATGAGCTTCAAAGGCTGTTGGTGGCTCTGTCAGAGCATCCCAATCAGGTTGCGGCAAACGCCATACGCTTGCAGCTTCTCACAGGTGCACGGATCGGCGAGGTCCTTACAGCAAAATGGGAAGACTTTGATTTGGATCGCGCGGTCTGGACAAAGCCGTCGCACCACACGAAGCAAAAGCGAAGAGAACACTTGCCGATATCGTCAGCAACCCTTGATTTGCTTGCGGCAATGAGCGCAGGGGAATCTCCCAAAAGTCGCTGGTTGTTTCCAGGACGCTCTTCGGACCAACCGTACAAGGATCTGAAGAAATTTTGGAGATCAGTCACCACATCTGCAGGTCTTCAAGACTACCGTATCCACGACAATCGGCATACGCACGCGTCACATCTGGTTTCCAGTGGTTTGAGCTTGCCGATAGTGGGCAGACTTTTGGGACACACGAACCCGTCCACCACACAACGCTACGCCCATCTTGCAGACGACCCGTTGCGGCAGGCAGCGGATGTAATGGGAAAGAAGATCAGCGGAGTTAATTCCTGAAACACGCGATCTTTCCAGTACTGCAGGTCCGCGAGCACAATTAGACTGCAGCTGTCGGCACGGTGCCGATGTTTGGGACGGAAGGGAATGGACGGAGACCGAAGATGTCCAATACTCTACTTCCCGTTGTCGCAACGCGTCGCCCACCCTGGAACAAAGGCAGACTGGTCGGACAGAAGCGGCCATTGCAGCCAAAGCAGGTCTGGGCCATTCGCGCCCGGCTCGAACTCGCAAACAAGCAGAGAGATCTTGCGCTGTTTAATCTTGCCGTCGACAGCAAGTTACGCGGATGCGATCTCGTCCGTCTGAGGGTTAGTGATCTGGCTGTTGGCAATACTGTGCGCGATCGGGTGTCCGTTGTTCAAAGCAAAACGGCGAAGCCGGTCCAGTTTGAAGTGACAGAGAATACACGTGAAGTCGTGTCGCAATGGGTCTCTTCGCCGGTCATGCGTGGACAACGGTATCTGTTTCCAAGTCGTATGCATGCTTTGCCGCATCTTTCGACCCGGCAATACGCTAGGCTTGTCCGGGAATGGGTTTCAGCGATAGGTCTCGATCCGTCCAGCTATGGCACGCATTCGCTAGGGCGCACTAAGGCGGCATTATATACAGAAAGACTGGAAAGCTGCGTGCCGTTCAACTTTTGCTCGGTCACAGCAAGGTGGACAGCACAGTCCGTTATCTTGGCGTCGAGCTTGAAGACGCTCTTAGTATTGCCGAAGGTATCGATCTTTAAAGTGTTAGGCGGGCGGGACCGTCCGCTCGCCGCTCCCAAGCAGACATTCGAAGTCTCTCATTCATCTTCCGCTCAGAGCCCAACCTTCCGATATTCTGCACCGCCGCGAATGACTGCTTCTCAGTTACGCGCCTGACAGTTCCGTTTTATGTGCAGCAGCCAGCTCCGCCATACTGTTGAAGCAGAAGTCGTAGCTGGGCATCTCTCCGGGGTTCATTGTTGCCCCGAATCCTTCTTTTTCGTGACGGCGGTAAATCCAGCAATTAGAGAGCCCGTATTTGTTGGCAGGGCCATGATCGTGGAACATGCTTTCTGCTGTATGAAGAATATCCTCTTTGGCGACACCTTGCCGCGCAAGCGTTTCCAGCATGTAGTCAAAGTTTCGATCAGATGGTTTGTAGCTGCCAACGTCTTCAGCGGTGTAAACACCATCAAAGTGGACATCGAGCCGAGCGTTCGAGCCTGAAAAACTCGTGTTGTCGGTATTGGTCAAGACGACCAGTTTGTAGTGTTGTTTGAGATAGGCGAGTGCTTCACGGCTGTCGTCAAATGCAGGCCACTGGCGCACGGACAGGCCGTATGCTTGGCATTCTTCCCAAGTCACTTCGACACCCCATTCTTCAGCCAGACGACGATAAACGACTGCAAGGAGATCAAAGTATTTTTTGTTGGGTGTCCAACGTTGCGTCGTGGATTCATGATAGGCGTGCGCTTCAAGAATATCGTCGCGTGTCAGGTTTTGAGTGACCTTGTCCGTCAAGGGTTTGAGAGCTGTGACCATGCCGCTTTCCCAGTCGATCAGCGTGCCATAAACGTCGAATGCCAGAACCTTGAAGTCCATCAGTTTCATAGTTTCTCTCCTTCTTGTCGGTATGGACGATTTCGCTGAATTGTTCTCAGGCCCATCGGATCAACCCAATAATTGCTGACGTAGCGTAGAACACTTGGAGCAATAGGAACGTCCAACGCCGGTCTAAAAAAGCCCATCCTGCAAACAGTGCCGACGACACCAAGAGCAAGGAAAACCCAAGCATCTCCGCGCCGATGTTCATCGCAATCGACATCGCATAGACCATGGCCAGAATGGAGCCGATGACTTCGAACAGAGAAGTGAGCTTGCGATTGTCGCGCGTTATAGCGTTTTGATGGCTAATGTCGGTCATTGGGTGTCCTCGCAAATTTGGCTTTGCAAGATGGATAACCAAGGCTACAATATGACACAAATGAATGATTGTCATATTTTGATGCTAGTTTGTCATATGAGGAGCAACCTTGGCTGAGAGGCTGGAAATCGATGCAATGCGTGCGTTGTGCGCCATTGGCACCAGTGGCGGTGTTACCAATGCGGCGAGACAGTTGGGTGTGTCGCAGTCAGCCGTTAGTCACAAAATCAAACGGTTAGAAAGTGCGTTGGATTGCACCCTCTTAGCACGGCAATCCGGAGGACCACTGTTCACGGATGCCGGAAAACGCCTTCATGATTATGCCTTGCGTATTATCAATCTGCATGACGAAGCGCTTTCAGATTTGGGAAAGAAAAACTTGAATGGAGCCATTCGTCTGGGCATGACCGAAGATGCTACGACCAGCGACATCGCTGGAATCCTTGGTCGGTTTACGCGGTTGTACCCTTCTGTAAGTGTGCGAACGCGGACCAGCCAAAGCCTGAATGTTCAAGCCTGGCTGCAAGCAGATGAGCTTGATCTTGCGATGATGCAGGTGTTCACAGCAGACATAGAGCCCCAAGATCAGGCTCTCTTTGATGACACCCTTCATTGGGTCAAATCGAAAGACTATGAACTAGACCTCGCTCGACCAATTCCGTTTCTGTCTTTCGATACCAATTGCTTTTATCGGAAATGGGGTTTTTCGGAGGTGCTGCAAAAAGGGCGATCCTTTGAGAAAGTCCTTGAGTGCCCAAGCGCTGCAGGCATTCAATCGGGTGTTCGTTCAGGGCTTGGCATCGCCTTGTTGAACGGAATGCATGTGACAGAAGACATGGATGTGATCGAAAACCTGTTCCCATCGCCGCCTAGCATTACATTCGTTGCACGGGTCAATCCCAAAAGCAGGTCTGCTCCAGTCAAGGCACTGGTCTCAGAAATCGCACGCGAGTTTCGTGCACCTGCCTCATTGAGCGCCGCTGAATAACCGCATTGCGGACATTCACAGCAAACAACCTTACGGTTGGTTTGTCCGCGACCCGGTCATAGTCTTGATTTTTGCTGACGTCTGCTCCCGTGAAAAGCAGTCTTTCTTCGTCGAAGTTTCGAGATTTTCGCCCTGAACGTCAGTTATACGCTTCCAATCAGCCACCTGAGGAAAAGGCTCGGATGACCGGGTCGAGCCCAAAGTGCCAAATGCTGCGGAACGCATGAACTAGTAAGGTGGGCGGATTCCGGTCATTCTCCGCACGCGCGAACCAACCGGACTGCATTAGCAAAAGCTGACACTCAATTTGGACTGCATGCAGGCATAGTTCTGCATCAACGCAAGTCGGCTCCGAGCCCCATTGACATTTTCTGGGGCATGCTCGAACTGATCAATAGTGCGGCAAGCGGACAATCGCGGGCGGATAGACGGCCTGAGCCAGACCGTTCATGCCTTTCCCAGCAGGGCTGGGAGTCAGCTTTCTACTCGCCTGAGATGCGCGTGATCGCCCTCTTGGCACGAAGCCCTATTATGGGCTCCTCAGTGACGGCCTCCAGCGCTGGCAAAGCTGCACTGGCTGGCGCGCCGATCTTTCCGAGCGTGATTACGACCTCGCGGCGTGCGCGCTTACCGCCAGTTTCTAGAACACCGAGCAGATCGGAGACCGCGTTGGCCGCCTGGGGACCGAACCAGCCCAACATCCGCAGCGTTTCGATCTGAGCTGGTCCTTCCTGCGTCTTGAGATCTTCCAGTAGGGATGTCACGGTAGTGGTCGGCCTGAGCGCTGCGAGTTTCAACCCGTCGGCCATCTTTCGGTTCAGTTCCTCGTGATCGCCGTCCCATTGCATCGGCAGCAGATAGTTTTCGGCAAGCGCCAGCCGATCCTTGTCGCGCGCCCAGGCATACATCAGGTCGTCGGCTTTCCGGCGGTCGCCCAACTGCGCGTGAATCGACGCCGCGGTGATGATCAGGTTCAGCGACTTTTTCGTTCTGGCAGTCGCCTCGTCCAGAATTTCGGCTGCCCTGTACAACTGCCCTAACGCATAATACGCAGCTGCCTCGACAATAACGACATTGGCGGGCACACTGGGGTCAAGCCGCTTGGCAATCGCAATCTCGTCTAGACCCTGCTCGGGATTGCCCGAAGCGATTAGCGCCCAGGCCATAGTGACATGCGCCTCGGGGTCATTTGGGCCAAGCTCGATCGCCCTGGCCGCTTCTTCGATGGCCTTTGCCGAGCGCGCGGCGCCAGTTTCGCCAGTGTTCTGGTCACGGAAGTTAAGCTGCCGCATGGCGCGAATAATGTGCACCATCGACCCGCCTCTGTCGCCGGCTTTTTCAAGATGATCGGGGATCAGAACGGTATAGAGGTGGGCGCGGGAGTTACCGCGAATTTTCTGGTTCCACCGGAACACGCCATCTCGTTGAAAGGCCAGCGCCAGTGCGGCATGGGCACGGCCATAGTCGGGATCAATTTCAATCGCCCTTTCGAAATGATCCACAGCTCGGGCATTGTCGCGTTCGTTGAAGTTCGACATCAACTCCCAGCCACGTTGAAATGCCTCGCGGGCGGCGACGATTTTAGTATCGGCCCGGTTCACCTCCTCGAGTTCGTCGTCGGTCAGTTCAACCTTCAGCGCGTTGATGATCTTCAGTACAAACGCGTCCTGTGCCGCAAAAACATCCGAGGCGTCGCCGTCGAAGCGGTCAGCCCAGACGTGGTTGCCGGTAGTGGCGTCAATCAACTGAGCGTTGACGCGCAATGTGGTGCCCGAGCGCCGCACGCTGCCTTCGAGCACGTATTGCACGCCCAGGGTTTCGGCGACGTCTTTGATGCTCACTGACTTGCGCTTGTAAATGAAGGTCGAATTGCGCGCGATGACGAACAAGCCCGAAACTTTCGACAGGTCGGTGATCAGATCCTCAGTTATCCCGTCGGCCAGAGGTTCCTGTTCGGACTCGCCGCTGAGATTGTCAAACGGCAGAACCGCAACCGAGGCCTTGTCGGGCAACGGCAATGCCATCGCTTCGATGGAGGCCGGTTCGACCTTCACCGGACGGGGTTGAAGCCAGTACGCCGCTCCAGCACTGATGGCCAGAAGGCCAAAAAGCGCGGCTATGACCGCGCTTGCTTTACCGTAGCGCCCGCGGGATGGCCGAACGACGGTTGGTTCGGTGCGTCTTGTGGCACGATAAACACGGACAGGCTCGGGGATGTTTTTCAGCGTCTTGTCGCCCAGATCGCCGAACGCCGCCTCAAGCTTGCCGCTGGCATGATCGACGACCGTGCGCGATACCAGCACCGAACCCGGCTCAGCGATGGATTCCAGCCGCGCGGCTACGTTGATGCCGTCTCCGAAAATATCATTGTCCCTGACAACGATATCACCCAGGTTTATCCCGATCCGAAATTGCAGGGCGTCCGGCTCGTCCGCGCGAGGCCTGATCCGGTCCTGCCAGTCCAAAGCGCAGTTCACCGTATCTACGACGCTGGCAAACTCAATCAGATAGCCGTCGCCCATCCGCTTAACGATCCGTCCCCCGTGGCGTTCGACCAATGGCGTGATGATGCCTGTGTCGAGTGCCTCGAGCCGGGCAAGAATGCCAGCCTCGTCCTCGTGCATGAGGCGCGAAAAATCGACCAGGTCGGCAACAAGAATGGCTGCTAGGCGCCGCTCCATCCAGAATTCCGCTGTGATACAAGCTATGCCTTTCAGGTTGCCCTAGCTGTTCGCGTCGTTCAATCCCTTTCGAATATTCGCAAACATCCCGGTCGCGAGCTGCAAACACAAGTCATGGGTAAGCGAAGGCCGAACTGCTGGCTTTTCCCGCCCTTCTGTCATCTGACAGCGTGAAAACCGCGCAGGAGCGGCCAAAATCCGCTAGGTGGGCTTCGAGTGCAGCATCTTGCTTTGAGAACGGCGGTGAGAAAGTCGACCACGGTAGCGGCGGGATAACCCTGCTGCGGGCGGCGTAAAAGTCGTCCATCTTTGCCCTTCTTTTCGTAACGGGGGGGGGGGGCGGGAGGATCTTTTCCGTGGATTTGTATCGTAAAGTGCGTCTGGCCTGTGCCGAGGGCATGAGCCAGCGAGAAGCGGCCCGGCATTTTGGGATATCACGTGACAGCGTTCGCAAGATCTTGGCGTTTTCGGTCCCGCCCGGCTACCGGCGGTCAGCACCGATCCGGCGGCCCAAGCTGGATGGGTTCACCGGGATCATCGATCAATGGCTGTCAGAAGATCGGCAGCGACCGCGCAAACAGCGGCATACGGCCAAGCGGATCTTCGAACGCCTGCGCGATGAGCATGGCTTCGAGGGTGGTTACACCATCATCAAGGATTATGTTTGGGAACACGGTCGACGGCATCGCGAGATGTTCGTGCCGCTTAACCATGCACCCGGCCATGCTCAGGCCGACTTCGGCGAAGCGATTGTTGTGATCGGTGGCATTGAACAGAAGGCCCACTTCTTTGCCTTGGATCTGCCGCACAGCGACGCCTGCTACGTCCGGGCCTATCCGGCGGCGACCGCAGAGGCCTGGATGGATGGCCACGTCCATGCCTTTGGGTTTTTCGGGGCGGCTCCGCAGTCGATCCTGTACGACAACGACCGGTGCCTTGTGGCGAAGATCGAGCCCGACGGAACTCGCAGACGCGCGCGGCTGTTCAGCGAGATGCTGTCCCACTACGTGATCCGGGACCGCTACGGGCGTCCCGGCAAGGGCAACGACAAGGGGTCCGTCGAAGGGCTGGTTGGCTATTCCCGGCGCAACTTCATGGTGCCGGTCCCGAGTTTTCCGACTTGGGATGCCTTCAACAACTGGCTCGAAGAGCAGTGCCGTAAGCGCCAAAACGACAAGCTGCGCGGGCACAATGAGACGATTGGAGAGCGACTTCAACGCGATCTGGAGATCATGGCGCCGCTTCCCGCCCGGTCTTTCGAAGCCTGTGACCAGGCAACGGGTCGGGTCAGTTCGCTCGCGTTGGTACGTTACAAGACCAATGATTATTCCGTACCGGTTGCCTTTGGACACCGCGATGTCTGGATCCGCGCCTATGTCGACCGACTGGTGATCGGATGTGGCGGCGAGGTCATCGCGCGGCATGTTCGCAGCTACAACCGCGAGGACATGGTCTTCGATCCGGTTCATTACCTGCCGCTGATTGAGAAGAAGATAAACGCTTTCGAACAGGCAGCTCCGCTGGCCGGATGGGAGCTTCCCAAGGCGTTTGATACTCTTCAGAAGCTAATGGAGGCACGCATGCTGAAAGCCGGACGGCGCGAATACGTGCAGGTCCTACGGCTGCTCGAAAGCTTCGAGATGGAGGAGGTTCATGCTGCCGTGAAGACGGCTCTCCAGATGGGTGCGATCAGTTTTGATGCCGTGAAGCATCTGGTGCTGTGTCGGGTGGAGCGGCGGCCGCCGAGGCTCGATCTGGATGTCTACCCGTTCCTGCCGCGGGCCAAGGTGGCGACGACATCTCCGGCCAGCTACATGTGCCTGACAACAGGTGCCTCGACATGACGGAGACACCACAGATCCTGCTGAACCACCAACTCAAGAAGCTGAAGCTGCCGACCATCCTGCGGGAATACGACAAACAGGCTCGGCTGTGTGCCTCCGAGGGCCGCGACCATGTCCAGTTCCTGGCCCGTCTGATCGAGCTCGAGCTCATCGACCGGGAGCGGCGGATGATCGAACGCCGGATCAAGGCCGCGAAATTCCCGGCGACCAAGAGCCTTGATAGCTTCGATTTTGCCGCGATCCCTTCTTTGAACAAGATGCAGGTCCTGGAGTTGGCGCGTGGTGAATGGATCGACCGCGGAGAGAACGTCATCGCTCTCGGCCCCAGCGGCACCGGTAAGACCCACGTGGCGCTCGGCCTCGGTCTGGCCGCCTGCCAGAAAGGCCTGGCGGTTCGCTTTACTACTGCCGCGGCCATCGTGCACGAGTTGATGGAAGCCCGCGACGAGCGCCAGCTCCTGCGCCTTCAAAAGCAACTCGTGAAGCAGAAGCTCCTGATCATCGACGAGTTGGGCTTCGTGCCCCTCAGCAAAACCGGCGCCGAACTGTTGTTCGAACTGATCTCTCAGCGATACGAGCGCGGCTCGATCCTGATCACCTCGAACCTGCCCTTCGATGAATGGACCGAAACATTCGGATCGGAGCGCCTCACTGGTGCCTTGCTCGACCGGCTGACCCACCACGTCAGCATTCTGGAGATGAACGGAGAAAGCTATCGCCTGGCACAGAGCAGGGCCCGGCAGAACTCCTAAGGCACAGAAGAGATTGGTCCTGACGGACCAAGACGCCTTGGCAACCGCCAGCTATTTGGGAGCGCGTTTGCCAAGGCGCCGGTCACCCAAACAGTGGACGACTTTTGCTCCGCCCAATGGCAGACTTTCTCACCGCCGTTGACACAGCGATCCTCGTCGCTTCAGCGTTTCATTGTAAGCCGACCAGTTCGTGGTCTTGTACTTCGTAGGGGCCCAACTGCTCATGCCCTCACGCTATCATGCTGGATTTACACAGTGAATCCCTTACGCGATTTACGCAACAAGGCCCCTTCAGAAGACAAGCCTTGTTCACAAATGTTCCAAAATCTGTCCGATTTTACAGCTTCAGGCCAGTTAGGCCCATAATGACGGCGGCCACGGAGTTTCCCGGGACCCCTAATGTCAGGGTTGGGATCAATGTCGCCGCGACGTCAGCATTATTGGCACATTCCGCCGCCGCGATACCTTCCCCTATACTCACCAGACCTCAACCCAATCGAACAAAAATGGGCAAAGGTAAAAGTCTTAAGACGGAAAACAGGACAATCACCAGAACAACTCTTCAAGCACAAAATTTGAATCAATTTATGTCGGGTTAGCTATATCGGCGCGGGTTTTTGAGGCTCGGGCAGCGGCGCAGCGCAATTGAAAGGCTTCCTCAAAAGGGTTTACCTTACCAAATCGATCCGTGCGGAAAGGGTCGATATCAAAAGCGGGTTGTTGCCCTAAGATCAAATCGCTGATCGCGTCGCCTATTCCGGCGGAAAGCGTGATGCCGTGACCGCAAGCGCCCGCCGCGGCATAAAAGCCAGAGATCTCTGGAACAGGTCCAAGCAGCATTTTTCCATCCGGTGTATATGAAGATAGTCCGGCCATGTAATGGGAAAATTCGGCATGTTCGATTGCTGGGAAGAATTGCGCAAGGCCCTGATAGGCATCTGCAAGGACATCCCAATGCTCTTCGCCTTTTGTGGGCGAAAATGTGGCGGGGTCGTCTGGCAGCGCGCGAGCGTCAAATGTTGCGGAACGGGTTTCTTGCACGCCAAGGACCAATCCCCCAACTTCGGGGCGTGTATAGGCGCCAATATCGGCAAGGATCGTTATCGGGTGTTCTAGGCCATAGATATCCGAGGGTTCGGTCATCCAATAATGGCTGCGTACCGGGGCCATGGGCAAGGGAAAACCCGCGTGTTGCGAAAATACGGCCGCCCAAGCGCCACAGGCATCAATAACGGTGCGACAGGCAATCCTGTCGGTATCGGTCAAGACACCCACAACCCTTCCTTTGTCGCGCAGAACATCTTTCACATTGGTGCGCGGCCGGATCACGACCCCACGCGCTCGCGCGGCCCGAATATAGAACATCGTCAGAAGATAAGGATCAATATAGCCATCGGTAGGCATAAAGGCCGCCTTTAGAATGGTATCGGTATTCAACCACGGCACCATTTCGCCAATTTCGGCAATGCTGGGCCATTGCACCGGAATATCCCATTTCAGCGCATCCCTGGCCGTGGTCTGCAACTCCGCCACACGCGCTTGTGACACGGCAATACGCAACGAGCCGACCTGATGAAAATCCGCGTTTTCGCCCAGCTCGTCTTCAAGTTTACGTATGGTTTCAATGGTTTGCTTTGCCATTGGTGTATTTGCCGGCTTGGTTGATGCTTGCAAAAGCAATCCTGCCGCCCGGCTTGATGCTGCGCTTGCAAGCTCATTGCGCTCTAGCAACAGGATTTTTCCAGCGCCTTTGCAGGCCAAGTGATAGGCGATTGACGCGCCAATCACACCGCCGCCAACAATGATATGATCAAAAACGTCCATTAGAACCTCGAAAGGGGAGAGAATAGGTCTGTGCGGGGATGAAGCAGCGGTGCAAGAAGGCGTTCGGGCGCGCCGGTCATAGCACCTGAACCCTGGCTTGTGACAGCGCATCACGCATTTTTGCACTTGGCAGAGCATTGGATATAAGAATGTCGATTTCCGCCAAGGCACATACCGGATAGGCGGCACGCCGCCCGAGCTTTGACGCATCGGCCAATATGACGGTTCGTTTTGCCTTGCGTGTCATCGCCCGTGCAATTTCGGCTTCGTCAAAACTAAAATCGCAAACCCCACTTTTTGGACAGATGGTTCCGGCCGTGATGATCGCGTAATCGGCGTTGAAACGGTTGATTTCCGTGACCGTCGCGCTGCCAATGGTTTCGCTATTATCGCCTTCAACCCAGCCTCCAAGCATGAAAACCTTGGGCCCGTCAGGTTTTGCGGCCAGAAGCCCGGCAATCTTCAGGGAATTCGTGACGATTTTTAACGAGTTTTTCCTGACCAACGCTTCGGCGGCAATAAGTGTTGTCGAGCCCGTGTCCAAAAAGACCATCTGATCGCCCTGCAACCATGCGGAAAGCTTATCGGCGATGGCCCGCTTTTCCGCCAAATTGGCCTTCATGCGCGCGTAGAACGGGCCTTCATCATTCTGGGGGACTTGTTTTGCGCCCCCATGGATTTTCAAAAGCTTTCCGGCATCTTCCAGCACCGATAGATCGCGGCGTATAGTCTCGGGCGAGGCACCGAGCTCATGGGCCAATGTCTCTACGCTGACCTCTCCCAATGTGGCCACCATGGCGGATATGTGTTTCCGCCGCTCGGTTGCGCGTGCGGTCAAATTCCTGTCCGAACAGATATCAAAAACACGCTCGCCCCCTTCTGCAAAAAACGGTAGTAAGTTGACCGAATACGTGTTATTGACTCGAAATATACCGAAAAATATGACCGAAACAAGTAATTTCTGGGTTCACCGCAACGGTAGTGCGAATGCTTAAGCGTGAAGAAATGCCCGAGGACTGTTTTGATATTGCCATCATAGGGGCGGGCATTATCGGGGCGGCGATTGCCCGTGGCTTGGCTTTGGAAGGGGCGCGCGTGGCTGTCCTTGAAAAAGCTATGGACCCTTTGGACGGGGCCTCGAAGGGCAATAGCGCCATTTTGCATACGGGTTTTGACGCGCCGGTTGGATCGCTCGAACAGCAATGTGTTGCCCGGGGGCGCGAGATTTATCTGACGATACGTGAAGATCTTGGCCTTCCCCTGCATGAAACCGGCGCGATGGTTTTGGCCTGGAGCGATCAAGAGGCCGAAAAATTATCTGGTCTTTTGCAACAAGCCCATGAAAACGGTGTCGATGATGCAGCATGGATCGATCGCAACGATATTTTGGCGCGCGAACCGGCCTTATCCGATCGGGTCATCGCCGGGTTCGAGGTACCTGGCGAGCATATAATAGACCCTTGGACAACCCCTTATGCTTATCTGACGCAAGCCTTGGCCCATGGTGCATCATTTATTCCAGGCGCCGAAATCATGTCGGCAAGGCGCGACAATGACATATGGTCGCTGAATACCTTGCGCGGGTGCATCAAGGCGAAAGCGGTGGTGAATGCCGCCGGTTTATATGGCGATATCGTCGAAGAAAGGCTTTTGGGCACGGCGACGTTCAAGATCAAACCCCGCAAAGGCCAGTTTGTCATTTTCGACAAGGCTGCCGCGCGTCATTTGCGCTCGATCATTCTTCCGGTGCCGACTGACCGGACCAAGGGGGTTGTTCTGTGCCGCACGATTTTTGGCAATATCCTTGTGGGGCCAACAGCCGAAGAACAAGACAGCCGCGAGGATGCCTCGGTCGAACGAGAGACGCTTCTTAGCTTGCGGGCGCAGGCGATTGATATCCTGCCAGCTTTGGCCGATAGCGAAGTGACAAGTGTCTATGCGGGCATCCGTCCCGCGACGGAACGTAAGGAATATCGTATCATCGCGCGGCCTGATATGGGCTATGTCAATATTGGCGGCATCCGCTCGACCGGTCTGAGTGCGGCACTGGGGCTGGCGGAACATATTATCAAAACCCATGGTGACGCTTTGGGCGCACAACATTTTGCAAACCCACCGGTTTCTATGCCTGAAAAAATCGCCTTGCAACATTTGTCCGATTATCATCAGCGGGATTGGCAACGGCCCGGTAATGGCGGGATCATTTGCCATTGCGAAAAAGTAACCCATCGCGATATCCAAAACGCCCTTGCTGGCCCTTTGGCCCCTCGCAGTTTTGCCGGATTGAAGCGCCGGACCCGTGTATGCATGGGAACTTGCCAAGGCTTCTATTGCATGGCCGCAGTTGCGGCGGCCACAGGTGATGTGCTTGATGTTCCTATATGCGTAGAAGGCCAAAATCCCCATGACCGTTGAGCGTAAAGAGCTGTGTGATGTTGCAATCGTGGGGGGCGGCCCCGCCGGTTTGACACTGGCGGCTGAATTGCGGCATCTTGGTGTCGAGCGGGTGATCGTCCTTGAACGCGAGGCCGAGGCCGGGGGTATTCCCCGCCATTGTGGCCATTATCCGTTCGGGATCACCGAATATAACCGCCTTCTGAAGGGCCCTGATTATGCGCGGTGCAAAGTCGAAGATGCCGAACGTAAAGGGGTCGATCTGCGCACCGGCACAACCGTGACCGCGCTTCACCCGGGCGGCACGCTCGAGCTAAGCAGCCATGCAGGAACCGCAACGATCACAGCGCGGCGCGTTGTTCTGTGTACGGGCGCGCGTGAAGCAAGCCGCCCTCAGCGGTTCATTTCAGGAAGCCGCCCCCAAGGGGTTATCACCACCGGCGCGCTTCAGGCTTTCAGCTATATTGAAGGTCTTGTCCCCTTCAAAAAACCCGCGATTCTGGGGACCGAGCTTGTGTCTTTTTCTGCATTGCTGACCTGCCGACATGCGGGCATTCAGCCCGTCGCGATGATCGAGGAAAACCCGCGAATCACAGCGCGGGCATTCAGCCGCCTTTTGCCTGCTGTCTTGGGTGTTCCCATTCTGTCCCAGACCAAATTGACGCGGATTTTGGGCAAAAACCGTGTCGAGGGCATAGAAATCGAGCGCGCCGATGGCCGTAAAAAGGTTTTGGATGCCGATGGTGTCATTTGCACAGGCCGGTTCCGCCCCGAAGCAAGCTTGATGCGCAATGGCCATCTTGCGATTGACCCGAAAACGGGCGGGCCCTTGATCGATCAATTCATGACGACCTCTGATCCCAGCTATTTATGTGCGGGCAATCTGCTTAGACCCATTGAAACCCATGGATGGTGCGGTGAAGAGGGACGGCAAGCCGCGCGGATTATTGTTCAGGCGCTTGGGCAACCGGACAGGGCCGAGCCCCGGCGCCAAACGCCAATTCGGATCACGAGCCCGGCAATACGCTATGTTCTGCCTCAGCACCTGTCCACAGCTTGTCTCGGGGCGCATATGCCCAATCTACAACTTCGCCTGAACCGCCCCGCGCGTGGGCGGCTTGTGATTTCGGCGGATGGCAAAACCATCTGGTCGCGATCCATAAATTCCGTGCCCGAGCGCCGGATTCTCGTGCCGATTGCCCCCCTTCTGGCGCATGGCGCGACCACAAGCATCACTATCGGGCTGGAGGAACAGGATTGAGAATAGGCGCGATTGATCAGGGCACTACAAGCACCCGCATTCTGGTTCACGACAGCACAGGAAAAACCCATATTGCCAAGGCGATTGGGCATCGTCAGATATTGCCAAAACCTGGCTGGGTTGAACATGATCCGGAAGAGTTGATCCGGAATATTCAAGCTTGTCTTGACGCGGCCGGGCCACTGGACGCGGTCGGGATCGACAATCAGGGGGAAAGCTGCCTTGCTTGGGATGCCATCACCAAAGAGGCCCTAAGCCCCGTCATTGTCTGGCAGGATGAACGGACGAATGATGTGGTGGCCCGGCTGAAGGCCGACGGCGCCCAAGACCTTACACTTTCCAGATCCGGATTGCCGCTTGATAGTTATTTCTCGGCAAGCAAACTGGGCTGGATCCTTGAAAACGAACCAAAGGCGCAAAAGGCCCATAGGCGTGGTAGCTTGCGGTTGGGAACGAGTGATGCATTTTTCGTTGATCGTCTGGCCGGGCGTTGCATCACCGATGTTTCGACGGCCTCCCGCACCGCATTGATGAATCTTGAGACCTGCGATTGGGATCCGGATCTTTGCGCGCTTTTTGGCGTCCCGATCGATACTTTGCCCAAGATTGTTTCGAATACCGGTGATTTTGGACAGATCCAAGGCAGCGAAACCACGGCCCCTCTGACCGCGTTGATCGTGGATCAACAGGCGGCGCTTTACGGCGCTGGCTGTCGCCTGCCGGGCAAAGGAAAAGTGACTTTTGGCACCGGTGCTTTTGCGCTGATGTTAACCGGCGACACAATCTGTCGGGAACACAGCAAAGGCCTATTGCCGACCATTGCCTGGCGCAAACAAGGGCAAGCGGTAAATTATGCCGTTGATGGCGGCGTCTTTGCGGCTGGAGCCGCCGTTAATTGGGCCCGCGGATTGGGATTGTTCAACCAATTCGACGAAATCAACGCCTTCGATAAACCAAGTGCCATTTCCCGTGGCCTTGCCTTTGTTCCGGCACTTGCCGGGCTTGGCTGCCCCCATTGGAACAGGCGTGCACGTGGAACATGGCTTGGGCTTGGGCTTGACGATGGGCCCAAGGATTTGATGCAAGCCTTGCTGGAAGGAATCGCCTTTCGCGCCGCTGAGGTGATGCGCGCAATGACAGAAACCACGGCTGCCCGCAGCATGTTTTCAATCGATGGGGGTTTGACGGCCAATCCCTATTTTTGTCACGTTTTGGTAAATGCATTCCAGCAATCCCTGCGCCTTCAGAAGAATGCCGAAGTGACCGCGCTGGGCACCGCATGTCTTGCCGGTGAGGTCATCGGCATGCAAAACGTCCCGGCGCAACTAAACCGCCAAATCAACCCCGACAGAACTCAAAACCACCAAAATACCTTCGCCAAAGCGATTGCCCTCGCGCAGGAATGGGGAAGGGAGTGATTTGGCAAAGAACGTATTTCAACTTCATGCTAGGTGTTCAGTCCCGGCATCTGGTGGATCGGATTTAGAATGAAACGAACTGGTTTTGATGTCCAGATTTTGCAGATGCATTCGTAGGGAGTGAGACCGCTCAGAGTTTTGAGCCGACGCGCGAAGTTGTAGGCTTTACGTAAGTCGCCGGCATGAGGCGCACGTCATGGCCGATTTCAGTCAGCTCACGCGCCCAGTGATGTGCCGACCCACACGCCTCAATTCCGACGAGGCAGCTCGGCAGGGTCTCAAAGAACTTCAGCAATTGTCTGCGGCGGATCGAACGATTGAAGACAACCGTACCGTCATCAGCGATTCCGTGGACCTGAAAGACGTCTTTACCGAGATCCAATCCTATTGTCGTGACTTCCATGGTGGGGCTCCTTTCCTTGCAGAAGATGTCTTCTGCAGTTTGCCGCAAAGCGCGACGGTTGGCTGCAGACGCCATCCACCCCATCCGCGACTCGGACATAGAGCCCATTTTGATGAACGTCCGGTCTCGGTGAAAGCAGACATCGCGCAGCGTCGCCCCGATTTCGTCAGCTTGAATGTCAGCTTCTGTGAAAAGCCGTTATTTAGGAAAACTACCGGAAGTTCTGCTTTGCGGACACTGCTGACCTCGGCCGAATTAGTCTCAACTTGCGCTTCCGGCCCAGAGCTGACCTTCATCCTACGTTCAGCGTGCAGCTACTTAAAACCTTCTGAGACCAGTGTTGCCGCTCCTCAAATGCGCAGTTTTTGTAATAAGTCGACAGGCACTGATTTCTCACAGCCCCACGCAACGGACGGTTCACTATTGTCACCACTTGATCTAAGTGCGACACAGATATCAGATGACTTCGTTGCAATAGGTGAGCACGTGAAAACAGTAGACAAAGCCATGAACGTGCTGGACCAGTTCTCGGCCGAGCATCTGGAGATCGGTTTGACCGAGCTTTCGCTGATGGCCGGGTTGGACAAGGCCGCGACCCGGCGGCTGCTGTTGGCCCTGGCCAAGCACGGGTTTATTGAACAAGTGGCCGAAACACGCAAATATCGCTTGGGACACGGCTTTCTGCGCCTCGCCCGGCTGCGCGAGGACACTGTGCCGATGGAGCGCGCCGCACAGGAAGTCGCGGATTGGCTGGCATTGGAAGTGAACGACACCGCCCACGTTGCCATACCGGGCGCAACAGGCATGACCACGGTTGGGTACCGGCTACCCAACAAGGGCAATTGCATCAACATCATCCGCTCGCAGGTGTTGCTGTATCACGCAACTGCCTCGGGCATCGCGTTTCTGGCCTTTGCCAGCGATGCGACGCGAAAGCACGTTCTGGGGTTGAAGCGCAAGAAGGAAAGCGACTTCACGCTGACCTCGAAACCCGAGTTGATGGCCAAGCTGGAACAGACCCGCGCCGACGGGTATTCACAAAGCCGTAACGCGCTGGAAGTCGGCGTGGCCTCGGTCGGGATGGCATTTTTCACCGGCGGCGCGGACCCGGCGGGCACCGTGGCCATCGCGGTTCCGGACGCCAACATGGATGATGCCCGCCTGGCGGAGTTGCTGCCACCCTTGCGCGAAGCGATTGCGCGCATCGAACTGGCCTTGACCGGCGGTTGATTCCGCCTGGTCAGAGCCTGTAGCGTGACGGCGTACAGCCAAATTTCTTCGCGAAGGAATTCGAGAAATTCGACACCGACGGAAAGCCGACGGCAATCGACACGTCCAGCACGCTCATGCTGGTCTGGTCCAGCAGATCACGCCCCCGATCCAGGCGCAGGTCTTTCAGATACCGTGCCGGGGTCGAGTTACAGTATTGCCGGAAGAGGCGTTCC
This sequence comes from Ruegeria sp. AE3, assembly GCF_056542225.1. Lineage (NCBI taxonomy): Bacteria > Pseudomonadati > Pseudomonadota > Alphaproteobacteria > Rhodobacterales > Roseobacteraceae > Ruegeria > Ruegeria sp. AE3. The sequence continues at coordinate 104,426 of NZ_JBQFZL010000007.1, forward strand.
AACTGGCGTCGTGAAACCCGCTGTGTTTCCAAAAGGTCATTGATCGTCAACTCGCACATTTCATCGGCGTGGATGGCATCCATGATGGCCAGGAAATGCGGATTGCGTGTGCCATAGCGGTTGGCCGTTGCCTGCCGTTGCGGTGTATCGGCAGGACGCGGCGCGGGGCCAAGCAGGTAGTCTGCCACCCGCACGCCAAAGGCGTGGTCCACATCCTGCGACAGGATCGCAATCATCATATCCCCGGTCGACTGTCCTCCCGCACAGCTGAAGACGCGCCCGTCGATGGTGAACAACGTGTTTTGCGGGCGCAAATCGGGGAACAGCTCAGCAAACAGGGGCTGGGCCGTCCAGTGCAGGGTAAACTCACGTCCCGACAAAATGCCGGCCCGCGCCAGGATCACGGCGGCGGTACCGAACGCCCCTATCATCACGCCACCCCGCGCGGCCTTGCGCAGCCAGGCCAAAGTGGCGGGCGCGTCATGGCGCAGGGGCGCATCAAAGGCGAACAGAACGGCACGGACCCGGGGCGGCACATCGGCCAGGACCATGTCGACCGGATAGGCCACGCCATTGGAGCAGTTGACCGGCAGGCCATCCGCCGACGCGATGGTCCAGGAATAGCGTTCCCGTCCTGCCACACGGTTTGCCGCACCCAGCGCACTGATCGCGGTGGCCAGGTCGATCAGGCAGAACCCGTCAAACAGGACAAAGGTAAAGCGGATTGTCTGATCCTGCGCCGCCTTCGTTTGGCACTCGATATGCCGATCATGCCTCACAGCTGAATCCACGCAGTCTTGAGGTCATGGAATTTCTCAAGCGCGTGCAGGGATTTGTCATGCCCGTTGCCCGATTGCTTGACGCCGCCCAGCGGAACAGTGATATCCGGGCCGCCGTAGGTATTCACATGGACAACTCCGGCCCGCACCGCTCGCACCATGCGATGCGCGCGCGACAGATCCGCGGTCCAAACCCCGGCGGCCAGCCCATAGTCTGTGCTGTTGGCGATGGCGATCGCATCGGCCTCGTCCTCAAACGGGGTGACGGCCAGAACCGGGCCGAACACCTCTTGCTGGGCCACGCTGTCGTCGGGTTTGACACCGGTCAGCACAGTGGGCTCCATGTAATATCCGCCCGTGTCTTCCAGGATGCGCTGCCCACCCTGGAACAGTTGTGCGCCCTCTGACCTTGCAAGCTCGACAAATCGTAGGTTCTGCTCCAACTGGGTGAGATTGTTTATAGCGCCTGCGTCAGTGGCAACGTCAAGTGGATCGCCAACCTTCATCGCGCCTGCGTGTTTGGCTAGCTCTGCAACAAATTCGTCGTGGATCGAACGTTGCACCAACAGGCGCGATCCCGCCACGCAGACTTGCCCCGAGTTGCGGAAGATCCCGGCGGCGCTGACCTTGGCTGCCTTGGACAGGTCAGGCGCATCGGCAAAAACGATGTTGGGCGACTTGCCGCCCAGTTCCAGGTAACAGCGTTTCATGTTCGAACGCGACGCGTTTTCCAACAGCCGCCGCCCGACCCCGCCCGAGCCGGTGAACACCATCACGTCCACATCCATCGACATCGACAACGCCTCGCCCACCACGCGGCCCGCGCCGGTCACGACGTTCAGCACACCGGGGGGAAGCCCGGCCTCAAGCGCCAGTTCACTGATACGCAAAAGTGACAGCGAGGCCGTTTCCGCTGGTTTCAGAACCACCGAATTGCCCGCCGCAAGGGCTGGCCCCAGTTTCCAGGTGCCGATCATCAGGGGGAAGTTCCAGGGCACGATGGCGGCGACCACGCCGACCGGCTCGCGATGCACCAGCCCCAGAATATCGGGCGCGGTCGGCGCGACCTGGCCGTAAGCCTTGTCGATCGCTTCGGCATAATAGCGGATCGTGTTCACGGCGGACCCGACCTCGGCCTTGAAGGCCATGGCGATCTCGGTGCCGTTGTCGCGCACCCCCAGCACGGCCAGTTCAAGCGCCTGCGCCTCGATCAGATCGGCCCAGCGGAGCATGACCTTCTTGCGGCCCGCCGGGCCCATGCGCGACCAGCGACCGTCCTCGAATGCCGCGCGCGCGGCGGCGATGGCGCGGGCGGCGTCCTCGGCCGTACCCGCCGCCGTGGTGGTCAGCACCCGACCGTCGATGGGTGACAGAACCTCGGCAACCTCGCCGGTCTGTGACGGACAGATTTCACCGTTGATCAAATGGCCGCGCGGGGCCACGGGCTGAGCGCGCAGCGCATTGATTTCGCCTTGGTCCAGCATGGCCTACCCCTGTTGTGACGTGTGAATATCGTGATCGTGGTCCATTTCGGCGATCCGATGCCGGTGTTCCTTGACAAGCGTGCGGATGTGCAACCCGATGACCAAAAAGATCATCAAAGCCAGGATCGCCGCAATCGGACGGTCGACAAAATCCCAAGGGGTTTTCACTCGCATCATCGAAGTGCGCAGCTTGGCCTCCATGATGCCCCCCAGGACCATACCCAGGATGATCGGCACCAGCGGCAGGTTCAGCCGTTTCAGGATCAGGCCGAGGATGCCGAAGGCGCTGGCAATTACGCAGTCCACAACCGAGTTTCGCAGCGAATAGACCCCGACAAAGCTGAGCGTCAGGATGATCAGGCCCAAAAAGCGGGTCGGGATCTGGATCACCTTGGTCAGGATGTTGGTTGAAAACAGCAGGAACACGATGACGATCACGTTCAGGATCAGCATCGCCGCATAGAGCGCATAGACGAAATCCATCTGGTTCTGGAACAGTTGCGGGCCAGGGATGACGTTGTGCACATAGAAGACCGACAGCATCATCGCGGTCAGTGCCTCGCCCGGAATGCCCAGAGCCAAAAGCGGGATCATCGCCGCTCCCGGCACGGCGTTGTTGGCGGCCTCGGATGCAATCAGCCCCTCGGGGGACCCTTCGCCGAACGCCTCGGGCGTGTCGGAGGTTTTTTGCGCATAGGTATAGGACAGGAACTGTGCAGTGAACTCACCCACGCCCGGGATCATGCCCATCAACACACCAAAGCCTGAAGCGGCCGATGCGACCCGGCGATAGATCCAAAGCTCTTTCATGCCGCCATACATCGATCCCTTGACCGGTTGCGGATGTGGAGTTGTATCCTTGTCAGCCAGCAGCAGGAACGCCTGGGACAGGGCAAACAGGCCTAGCACAACGACAATCAGGTCAACTCCGCCCGCGAGCCAGGTCTGATCGAAAGTGAAGCGGCGGGTATAGGTGACCGGCTCCAACCCGATGGTGTGCAAGAGGATGCCGAACCCCGCCAACATGCCTGCGGCCAACACCTGCCCGCGGTGGGCGAGCACCACCAGGATGATACCAAGAAGGGCCGCCAGAAAGATCTCACGCGATCCGAAATGGGGGGCGATCATGGCCAGAAGTGGCGACAGCAGGATCAGGCAGAGAATGGCAAAAACCCCGCCGAAGAACGACGCCGAATAGGCCAGCGACAAGGCCCTGCGCGCCTCGCCCCGTTTGGTCATCGGATAGCCATCATAAGTGGTCAGCGCATTGACCGCGGTGCCGGGCGTGTTAATCAGGATGGCGGGCAGCGCGCCGCCATACATCGAACTGCCATAGATCCCGAGCAGGATCGTCAGCCCGACCAACGGTTCAAGCGAGAAGGTGGCGGGCAGAAGGATGGCAATCGCCACTGCCGCGCCAACCCCCGGGATCGCGCCGATGACGACACCGCCGATTGATCCGATCAACAGGGCGGCCAGCACGTCCCAACTGGCCAGCAGGGCCAGGCCAGAGGTGAAATCTTCCATATCGATCCTCAGAAATTCGTCAGCATGAAGCTGCGCAGCGCATCGGGCAACAGCTCATAAATCTGCCCGCCAGGCACCTTGACTTGCAGGAAGGTCTTGAAGACCAGTACGATACTAAGCCCTACACCCGCAGCCCCAACCAGCATAACCGGGCGGCGATAGCCCAGCCGGAAGGCCAGCACTGTCATGAACAGCAGGGTCGAAGGCAGATAGCCCAAACGTGGCACCAACAGCACATAGGCCAAAAACCACCCGGCAAATTCAAGCGAGCGGACCCAGAAGGCAACCTCGGCCCAGCGGCCATCAAGCTTGGGAGAGACCAGTGAGCCGATCAAATGCAGGCCGCCGAAGCCGACCATCATCCACACAGCCAGATGTGGCCAGAACGCGGGTTGGGCAAACAGTTTGCCGTTGCCCCATTTCGCCTGGTCGCCCAGGTTCAGCGCAAGAAACAGGCTGAACCCCAAGAAGGCGACGGCAAAGACCAGATCGCCGGGGCGCCGATAGCGTTTGAACAGGTCTTGCAATGTCTTCGCGCGGATCATCGAAGCCTCCAATCCTTACCAAAACGGCCGGGGCACAGAGCCCTGACCGCTCCAGGGAGATCGCTCATCACTCGGCCAGCATCTTTCCGATGGCGTCGAGCGTGGCGATATCTTTTTCGACCTGGGCCGTGGTTTCGTCGGCGCTCTGCCAATAGACCAGCGCACCGGTTTGGGCCCCAAGTTCGATCGCACGCTCCGTGGCCATGGTCTTTTGCGCCACGGCGATGATCTTGTCGCGCACGTCCTGCGGCGTGTCCTTGTGGACGAACAGCCCGTTCCACAGGGCAATATCCAGCGCCGGATCGATCTCGGACACGGTGGGGGTGTCCGGGGTCAGGCTGATGCGTTCGCCACCGATAGATGCCAGCACCTTGATGTCGTCCTTGCACGGCAGCACCAGTTGCAGCGTGGTGTTCATCACGTCCACGTCGCCTGACGCCAGCGAGTTGCAGTCGAGCATGTCAAAGGCCGCGTCCGAGCCCCAGCTGAACCCCTTGGACTTGGCCAGGGCCAAGGTGACCTGGGTCGGCACCAGAGGCGCACCGAAATGGCCAAGCGCCACGTCATTTTCCTTTGCATGAGCGGCCAATCCGTCGATGTCGTCATAGGGCGCATCCTTGCCTGCGACGATCACGAAGGGATAGGTCAGGAAGGCGCCAAGCGGCTCAAACGGGTTGGGGTTCAGCTCGGGAATGCCCAGTTGCGGGCCGACGACCGGCACGGCCAGGATGAACGATCCCACCGTATAGCCATCAGGTGCGGCCCCCGCGACCGCCACAGCGCCGGGGAACGGCCCGCCGCCGCCGCCGGGTTTGTTCACCACGGCAGCTGGCACGCCATATTCGGACTGGAAATCCTCGGCGATCATGCGCGTCAGCACGTCTTCCAGATCGCCCGGAGGCCAGGGCACGACAAATTCAACGGGTTTTTCGGGGTATTCCGCCAGCGCCGCGCCGGGCGCGATCGTGGCCATGGCAAGCAAGCTTGCGGCAAGTGTCTTCTTCAGCATTTTCATATCTCCCTGTCTGTCTTTGCGCGGTTCATAGGTTCATTATTGTCACCAGTGGTGCAAATAAACATTGAACGTGTGAACGGTTTCTGTCAACACTCAAGGCATTCCAAGACGGCAACAGGCCAGGTTCACAGGGGGAGGAAGGACATGGGAACGGTATCCAACGCGCTGAAAATGCTGGACCATTTTCCCCTGGATGCGGCAGGAATCGGGTTGAGCGACCTGGCCCGCGCCAGCTGCCAGAACAAGGCGACGGTCTATCGTTACCTCTGCGAACTCGAATCAAACGCCTTTGTTGAACAGGATCATGAAACACGGAAATACCGGGTCGGACCTGCCCTGACGCGGCTTGCACAAGGGCGCAAGCGGCGGGGGGGCGCACGTGAGGTCATCGCGCCGATCGTCGCCGCCTTGTCCGCTCGGCTGAACAGCTGGGCCATCCTCTTTGATGCTGCGGATGGGTCTGCAACCCCGGTCGCACTCTATCACGAAGGCGTCGCCGAGGACGCAGGCCGGGTGCCCATCGGCTCCCGCCTGAGCCTGAAAGGCAGCAGCACGGGTATCGTCTGCCATGCCTTCGGAAATGGTTTTGACACACCCGAGGCTCTGAAGAATGCGGTGCTGCACTGCCGACATGCGGGAATGGCCCGCACGCCCGGTGCGCAGGCCGGGGCGTTGCAATCCCTTTCAGCACCTGTGTTTGGCAGTAGCGGTGACCTGGCCTTTGTCGCCACTCTTGTCCTGCCAGCGTCCGACGCGCATGGCCACTCCATCGACACGCAGGAAACGGCCCTCTGCCTGACGGCCACAGCCGCAACTGTCGCCATCGGCGGCCAGCCCATGCAGTTTCACCCCAGCAGGAGACTCCAATGACCCGCCCGCTTCCCAATCGCGCTCCTGTTGTCATCCTCGGAGGGGGGATCATCGGGGTTTCGACCCTCTATCATCTGGCCCACCGGGGTGTGCCCGCGGTTCTGATCGAACGTAAGAAACTGGCGTCTGGAACCACCTGGCATGCAGCCGGTATTGTTGGCCAATTGCGCGACAGCACTTCACAGACCGAGCTGGGGAAATACACCGCCAAGTTGTTCCAGACGCTGGAGGTCGAGACCGGCCAGGGCACTGGATACAAGCAGAACGGCACGATCAACATTGCCTTGGGCGAAGTGCGTCACGAACAGCTGCTGCGCAGCCATGACCACGCCGCTCGCATGGGGATCGACACAAGGATGCTATCGCGCGAGGAATTGTTGGAACATTGGCCTCAGGTCGAAGTCGATGATGTGAAATCGGCGTTCTTCGTGCCCTCAAACGGGCAGGTGAACCCGCTCGATGTAACCGTGGCCCTGTCCAAGGGCGCGCGGGCACAAGGCGCGCAGGTGTTCGAAAACACCACCGTCACGCGCCTGGTTCTGCAAGGGGGGAAGGTTACGGGGGTTGAGACCGATCGCGGCACCATCGCCACCGACAAGGTTCTGATCGCAGGCGGCATGTGGAGCCACCTGTTCGCCAAGGCGCATGGCGTCACCGTGCCCCTGCACGCGGCAGAGCATTTCTATATCGTCACCGAACCCGTGGCCGACCTGCCCCGCAATCAGACTATTCTGAACATTTCCGAAGAGCGCACCTATTGGAAAGAAGACGCCGGCAAGCTGTTGATCGGCGGGTTCGAGGCGCTGGGCAAGCCCTATGGGCGTGATGGCATACCGGCGGAATTCGAGTTTGATGAGTTGCCTTTTGATATGGAACATGTCGAGCCCGAGCTGGAACGCATGTTCGCCCGGATGCCCGCATTGGCCGAGATGGGTATTCAGACTTTCTTCAACGGGCCGGAAAGCTTCACCCCCGATGGGCGTCCCTATCTAGGGCCGTCCCTAGAAATCGATGGGGTGTTCCTGGCCACGGGAATGAACTCGAACGGCATTCTGAACTCGGGCGGTGTTGGGCTGACCATGGCGGAATGGATGATCGACGGGATGCCTTCACGCTCGATGCTGCCGCTCTTGGCGGTGCGCGCGCATCCTTTCCAGAAAAACACAGCCTATAACGCTGAACGCGCCGCCGAGGCGGTGGGGTTCCACTATGGCATTCACTGGGCCGGGCGGCAGGTCACCAGCGCGCGTGGCGTGCGGCAGGTGCCCTTGCACGGCCGGTTGAAAGCCGCAGGCGCGCAATTCGCCGAGCGGATTGGCTGGGAAGTGCCGATGTATTACGGCGCGGACTGGCGCGATGCCCCCTCGATCCGCTGGAAACCCTGGTCCGACCATGTGCGCGAAGAATGCGAGGCCGCGCGGGATGCCGCGGTGGTGCTGGATCAATCCATGTATGGCAAGATCCTGATCCAGGGGCCGGATGCGGTGAAAGCGCTGAACCGGGTCTGCGGCGCCGAAATGGACGTGGCGGTCGGCACCTCGGTCTATACCCAGTTTCTGAACACCCGTGGCGGGATCGAGGCGGATGTGACCGTGACCCGTACCGATGATCAGGCCTTCATGGTGGTCACCGGCCACCCCAGCCAGATGCGCGACCAACATTGGATCATATGCCATGCCGAGGACGACTGGCAGTTCCAGATCTTCGATGCGACGGCCGCCTATGGCCTGCTGTCCATCCATGGCCCGAAATCGCGCGATATCCTGCAAGCGATCAGCGGCGACGACCTCAGCAACGATGCCTTCCCCTTTGGCGCAGCGCGCGAGATCGACATCGCTTATGCGCGGGGCTGGGCCATTCGCCGCTCGTTTCTGGGCGAATTGGGGTTTGAGCTGATGGTTTCGACCGAGTTCATGGCCGGGGTCTATGACGCCCTGCTCGAGGCCGGTGCCCCCCATGGGCTGCGTCATATGGGCATATTCGCGATGAATGCCTGCCGGCTGGAAAAGGGCTTCCGCCACTTTGGCCATGACATTGGCGAAGATGATACGCCCTATGAAACCGGGCTGGGCTTTGCCGTGAAGTTGGACAAGGGCGAATTTCTGGGCCGCGAGGTTCTGGCGGCGCAAAAGGCCAAAGGCCCCGCCACCAAGCACCGCACGGTTTCGATCATCGTGCCAAGTCTGACGGCGCAGGACGGCCCCTATCTGATCCACAACGAACCGATCTGGAAAGGCGGGGCCATCGTTGGCCACGTGACCTCGGGCGATTGGGGCGTGCGGATCGAACAAATGGTCGGTCTGGCATCGCTGGAAAACCCCGAAGGCGTGTCCAAGGCCTGGATCGACGAAGGCGGTTTCGAAGTTCAGATCGCGGGGCAGATGTATCCGATCACGGCGCAACTGGCCCCGTTCTATGACCCCAAGGGAGACATCATGCGCGGCTGAAGCGCAATCAGGGAGGAGAAAGAAAATGGCTGACAAGACAATTCTGGTCATCGGCACCTATGACACCAAGAATGACGAGTTGGACTATATGGCTAGCCGCATCCGCGCAGGCGGGGGCGGTGTGTTGACCATGGATGTCAGCGTGTTGGGCGACCCGGCCAACCCGACGGACCACTCCAAACACGACGTGGCCGAGGCGGGGGGCGCGTCAATTCAGGAGGCGATCGACAGTGGTGATGAAAACTCGGCCATGCAGATCATGGCGACCGGCGCCTGCGCACTGGCCAGGCGGCTTTATGACGAAGGCAAGTTCGACGGCGTTGTGATCCTGGGTGGCACGATGGGCACCGATCTGGCGCTGGACGTCTGTCAGGCGTTGCCGCTTGGGGTGCCGAAATACGTGGTGTCCACTGTCTCTTTCAGCCCGCTGATCCCCGCCGAACGCCTGTCGGCAGATATCCAGATGATCCTCTGGGCGGGCGGGCTTTACGGGCTGAACTCGGTCTGCAAATCCTCGCTATCCCAAGCGGCGGGCGCGGTGCTGGGCGCGGCGCGTCTGGTCGAACCACCGGTCCGGGACAAGCCGGTGGTGGGGATGACCTCGCTTGGGTCGTCCTGCTTGAAATACATGAAAGCGCTGAAACCGGCGCTGGAGGAGCGCGGCTTTGAAGTCGCCATTTTCCACGCCACCGGTATGGGCGGCGCAGCCTTCGAAAGCATCGCCGCCGAGGGTGGCTTTGCCTGCGTCATGGATTTCGCCCTGCCCGAACTGGGCAACCTGATGGTGGGTTCGGTCATCAATGGCGGGCGTGACCGGATGCTCAGTGCCGGGCGTGCGGGCATTCCGCAGATCATCGCGCCGGGCTGTATCGACCTGGTTGATTTCGCGGGCTGGCAGGAAATCCCCGAACGCTATCTGGACCGGCCCTTCCATGCGCATAACCGTCTGATCAAATCCTCGGGTTTGAACGCCGAGGAACGGCGCGAAACTGCGCGGGAGATGGCCAAGCGGATCAAATCCAGCGAGACACCCGCCCATGTGATCCTGACCAACCAAGGGATCGAGGAATGGGACCGCCCCGGCCAGGAAGCCCACGACCCGGATGCCTTCGCCGAGTTCTGCGACGAGATGCGCAAGGTCATGACCGACCCGATCATTTTCAGCGAGTTGGACTGCCATATCAACGACGAGGCCTTTGTCACCAAAGTGCTGGCGGTCTTCGACGCCTGGGTGGCGGACGGCACGATCAAGGTGGGCTGATATGCTGAACGGCCAATATGACATCCTGTTCGAGCCGCTGAAAATCGGCCCCGTCACCGCACCCAACCGGTTCGTGATGATGCCTTATGCCAATGGCCACAGCTATCTGATGCCCAATGGTGCCATCGGCATTCGCCAGATGCGCGCCGAGGGGGGGTGGGGCATCATCGGGATGCAGCTGAGCGAGATTGACCCGACTTCAGACTTGTCTGGCCTTCCCTATGAACGATTGTGGGATGAGGGCGATGTGGCGGTTCACGCCAAATCGGTCGAACGCATCCATGCCCATGGCGCGCTGGCCTCGATCGAGCTGGCCCATACCGGGCTTCGATCGCGCGGGGCGGAAAACGGATACCCGGCGATGGGCCCATCGTCGTTGCCGACCCTGAAGCCGGAAATGCCCTATTCAGCCAAGGCAATGGACAAGGCGGACATCAAACGCCTGCGCGCCTCGTTCCGGGCTGCCATCGGGCGGGCGAAACGGGCGGGTTATGACATGGCCTATGTCTATGCCAGCCATGACGCCTCGATCCTGTGGCATTTCCTGTCGCCCCATTACAATCAGCGGACGGATGAATACGGTGGGTCGTTCGTAAACCGCCTTCGCCTGCTGCGCGAAGTGCTGGAAGAGGCCCGGGACGAGGCCGCAGGCGACATGGCCATTGCCTTGCGCTTTGCGGTGCACGAGGCCTCGGGTCCCAAACGCATCACCTGTGACGGTGAAGGACGTCACGTGGTCGAGGCCCTGGCCGATCTGCCCGACCTGTGGGACGTGAACGTGTCTGGCTGGAGCGTCGACAGCACCACCTCGCGCTACGCAAGGCAGGGGTATCAGGAAGAATTCACATCCTTTGTCAAACAGGTCACCAACAAACCCGTGCTGGGTGTGGGCCGCTTCACATCGCCCGACACGATGGTCAGCCAGATCAAGCGCGGGGTGCTGGACATGATCGGTTCGGCCCGCGCCTCGATTGCCGATCCGTTCCTGCCCAACAAGATCCGCGAAGGCCGGATCGAAGATATTCGTGAATGCATTGCCTGCAATATCTGTGTCTCTACCGAACTAGCCGGGGTGCCGGTGCGCTGTACCCAGAACCCCACTATGTCCGAGGAATGGCGGCGCGGCTGGCACCCTGAAAAGGTGCCTGCAACCACGGCTGCGCAAAACGTGCTGATCGTCGGCGGCGGGCCTTCGGGGCTGGAAGCAGCCCTGACCCTGGCGCGCGCCGGGCATGAGGTGACCGTGGCCGACAAGGCGGATCAGTTGGGCGGACGCGTGCGCCGCGAGGCGACAATCAAGAACCTCGCCACGTGGGGCCGTGTGGTTGATTATCGCCTGTATCAGCTGCAACAGATGGGCAATGTGCATCTGTTCCCGGAAAGTGAACTGGACGCTGATGGTATTGCCGATTTCGAGGCGGATCAGATCATCCTGGCCACCGGATCGCACTGGCTACGCGATGGGCAGGGGCGGTCGAACCTGTCCCCGATCCCTGGTTTTCAGAATGCTGCCCTGACCCCCGACGATGTGTTGGACGGGGCCGAGATCATGGGTCCGGTCGTGGTCTATGACGACGACCACTATTACATGGCCAACGCGCTGGCCGCGGACCTGGCAGCCAAGGGGCACGAGGTTCAAATCGTCACGCCGATGCCCACGCTGGCCGGGTGGATGGGCAATACGCTGGAACAACCCCGCATGGTGGCAGAACTTCTGGCCGCGGGCGTGCGCATGTCGCCCAACAGCTCTGCCATTGGCTGGCAGGAGGACGCATTGCAGGTGGTGCGTTCCGATACGGGCGAACCGCAGATGGCCATCTCGGGCGCTACCCTGATCGCCGTCACCCGGCGGTTGCCCGACACCGGCCTGTCGGATGCGCTCACCGCACGGGGCACGGCCCACCGGGTGATCGGCGACGCCGAAGTGCCCGGCACGATCCAGACCGCGATCTACTCCGGCCATCGCCATGCCCGCGAGATACTGGGCTCCGAACCCGCCGATCGCATCTTCAAACGCGAGCGCCCGACGCTCTTTCACTGACCGAAGGACACCTCATGACCACCAAGAAAACCCCACTGTATCACGTCTTCATGGCGCGCAATGCCGACGTGCGCGCGGCCGCCGGATACTACGCCCCCATTGCATTCTCCGACCCAAAAACGGAACACCTGACCACCCGTGAAAAGGCCGGGCTGTTCGAGATCTTTGGCCAGTTCCTGTTGCAGGTTTCGGGCCGCGACGCGCTGCGGCTGGTGAATGAAACCCACGTGGCTGATATGGCCAAGCTGCCCGACAACAAGGGCACCTATTGCGGCATCCTGAAGGACGATGGCTGTTTTCTGGATGATGTGATCACCTGGCGCGTGTCTATGGACAAGTTCTGGGTCTGCCCTGCTCCGCATCGTGTTGGCGTGATCGAGGCGCATTTGAACGAAAAAGGCGCAGGCATGGACGTGACCGTTGTCTCGCTTGGCTATCGCTATACCTCGCTGTCGCTGCAAGGCCCGGCCGCGCGCGACTGTCTGCAGCCGATGACGCCAGCGGATCTGTCTAACGAGGCGCTGAAACCCTTCGAAATCGTGCAGACCACTCTGGCTGGAGTCGAGGATGTGATCATCTCGCGCACAGGGTTCACGGGCGAGCTGGGCTATGAGCTGTTCATCCCCACCCAAAATGCCGAAGACATCTATGTGGCGATTCTTGAGGCAGGTGCCGACAAGGGCCTGGTGCCTTGCGGTGTGGCCGCGATGGTCAGCCTGCGGATCGAAAAGAAATACCCGATCTTCGGGCGTGACATCACCGAGGAACACAACCCGGTTGAGGCTGGCTTGGGCTGGACCGTGCGCGCGAAGGATGTCGACTACCCTGGCAAAGGCATCGTCGAAGGGTTGAAAGCAGACGGCGCTACGCGCAGCCTTGTTCTGCTTGAACTGCCCGAAGGTGCCAACCCGCCAGAAGGCGGCGCAGAGCTTCACGTCGACGGCGCGACCATTGGCCATGTCACATCATCTGCCATGGGCCATTCCGTCGGTCGCGCTCTTGCGATGGGCTATGTCCCTTCCGAACTGGCGCGTGATGGCGAAATGGTTGAACTGGCAGGTGATGTGGTCGCGACGATCCGAACCGGCGCCGTCTACGACCCACAGAACGGCCGGTCGCGGATTTGAAGCCGATCCAAGCCCCAAGGCCCCGCCTGTTTGCGGCGGGGCCGTCGAATGATAGCTCATCTTCGTCAACGCCATGACATGCCCATACTCGGCACTGGGGCCGGAAACAGGTCATGGTAAACTCCGGTGGGCAGGAGATTTTGTTCAGATCGGGCGTTGACGAATGGTGCGGCAAACGGCCGGTTTCTACCCATCGCGACGGATGCTGCGTCGGCCGCCAAAGTCGCCCTTGGGCTCGAAGCCGTCTTCGAAGTATTTTTGATTAACGTCAGCTTTCCGTCCATTGGCAGACACTGATTCCATGCGGTTTGGATCGCAAGGTCACGCAATTTGTGGATGCGTCACACCTTTTCGTCTCGGCGCATTTAGTATCAATGGCTTAACCTTGGTACTCGTCACGCTTTCCGGGGCTGTGACCACATACTTCCAAACTCTGAACACTCAGATTCTCAATTGAAGAAGCGGAGCGAACTTTCTCGTGCCGCAGTGAGCAGTTGAGGTTGATATGCCCAAGTTGACACAAGATCAGCTGGCGGAGCGGTGGCACATGTCGCCGCGGACGCTGGAGCAGTGGCGGTGGCTCGGAAAGGGCCCCAGGTTTCTCAAGATCGGAGCGCGAGTTCTGTACGATGAAGGCGTGATCGAAGCCTATGAAGAGGCACAGGTTTGCCAGAACACATGCGGACCGATTTCCGGGGAGGACACGTGATGGCCAAGTCTTTCCCCGGACAAAAAATCAAATCGCATCTTGTCTACACGGTCTGGGAGGTGGCGGATGTTTTAGGCTGTCACCGCCAGACCGTCATTCGTTGGATCCGCCACAAGGGTCTCGCAGCCGATACCAGCTGCAAACCGTGGTTGATCGAAGGGCATGTGCTCAAGGACTTCCTCGGGCAAAAGCAACACAGCGCGCGGTGCAAGCTGGCTTTGCATCACTGCTATTGCCTTGGATGCAAAGGACCGCGTGAACCTGACGGCAGAATCGCAGACTACGTCCAGGAGACGGCTTCCAGCGGCCGCCTGACGGCCCTCTGTCCGACCTGCGGGGCGGTCATGAACAAGATCATCCGCCGCACTGATCTGGAGGCCATTCAGGCAAAACTGGAAGTCACAATCCAACAAGCCTCCCCAAGATTAGTGTCCTGTACCGACCCCCATTCAAAAGTCACCTTGAAAGAGGAGCCAGAGACCCACGCCAAAACACACCTCGGATAACCTGCGCATCAAGCGTAAACACCTTGTCTGGCTGAAGGACGCAAAGGGGCTGTCGCAATCTTCGATCGACAAAGCCGCAGCGTCGATTGCCATCTATGATAAATGGCTCAAAGGTAAGGATTACAGGGCGTTCCATTCAGAAAGGGCGCGCGCCTTCAAACGCCATCTGGAAAGCCTATGCAATGAACGCACGGGCGCCCCATTGTCGGCCGCTACGATCAACGGCGTTCTGCGCGATGTTATGAAGTTCTTTGACTGGATGGCCGATCAACCGGGCTACAAGTCCAGGATCTCACGTGCGGACATTGCCTATCTGACACCAGATCGCAAATCGGATCAGGCCCGTCGCGGCACCCTGTGGAAGCCGCATCCATCGCCTGAACAGATCAAACACCTGTTGTTCGTCATGCCTGCAGAAACAGTGATCCAGCGCCGTGATCGCGCCCTGATCGCCTTCCTGTTCCTGACCGGCTCGCGTGAGGGTGCGGCCATAACGGTGCGGCTGCGTCATGTCGATCTTGCCAACAAATGTGTGCAGTTTGACGGTCGCTCCGTCGATACAAAGTTCGGAAAGTCGTTCACGACCAGCTTCTTTCCCTTCGGCAAAGATGTCGAAAAGGTCCTACACGACTGGATCATGGAGCTTCGCCAAGCGCATCTCTTCTCAGACGCGATCCTCTCTTCCCCAAGACAAAGGTCGCTGTCGGTCCATCCAGGCGCTTTGAGGCTGCGGGCATCGCGCGCGAGCCGTGGGCCGGCCCGTCGTCTGCGGCCAGGATCTTCAAGCAGGCTTTTGTAAACGCAGGTCTGCCACCGTTTTCGCCGCACCGCGTGCGAGATACGATCGCTGAACTGGCAAAGCATCATTGCAGGACACCAGAGGATTACAAAGCCTGGTCGCAGAACATGGGACACGACAGTGTGATGACGACGTTCAGCTCCTACGGCTCTGTTTCACCTGGTCGCCAGATCGAACTGATGGGACGGTTTCGTAAACGCGGACCAATGCACGACGATGACGAAGACAGTGAAAGCTGATTACTTGTGCGTGCGGACCCGAATAACCACACGGTCGGGTGCGAGGCGATAGCCATGCCATGGGAGATTTTCGATCAGCTCCTCAGGCTTGTCGACCACCACAGCAGAGGACTCGAACCTTTTCGCGAGCGTTCTATGCGCATTCTGCACTCGTCGCCTCACGGCTTCATCTGACTGAACGCCCAATTTCTTGGCAAGTTCTCCCGCTTGGGTACATGGATAGTCCATCGGATCGAGCCCTTCACCAACAGAACGGAGCCACTCTTCAGCCAAAATGATCAATAGATCCACTGTGGCGTTTTTCTTAAGCTCAACACGTTGATCGATCACAACTAAGCGGGAGGTTTTGTCGATTTCTATGGTCAGCGGTGGTTGCTCTTTCTCGTTTTTTTTAACTGACGCAGCAGGCACTGCCGGCAAGGTTAAGCCACTCTGCATCTCACCATATAGCCTTGGCAAACTCTGTTCAGGGAACTCACTGGGTGACTTGCTTTCGAGAGTTCTGCGCATCACCGATGTGACAGCCTTTCCATGACGGTTCAGCAAATCTGCGATCATCGACATGGCTGTGCCCGGCGGATTGTCGAGGTGATTGACCGCATCCAACACAACGGGGAAATTTCGGATCAGTGCTTCTGCCGTGGCGTTTTCAAACAACACTGCATTGCGCACATAGGACAACGCCATCTCCCGGTCGATCCCTTTCAGTCGAGCGTCCGACATCAAGTCCATGCGATACGCATCTTCAGTGTCAAAACGTTCAAGCCCGATTGAAAGTATCGCGAACCGCCGATCGATACACTGCGAACAGCGCCCACAATGGAAGTATTGATGGGTTTGGTTGTGTACATCAGCGCAGCTGCGCGTCTTTACAATCTGGTCTGCCATCCCCAGTTGCGCAATGCGTTCAACGACTTCTGCTTTTGTCCGCGCGAAGAACGGATTGTCGACACGCATGTCATCTTCAAAAACAAGGCGCAGCAGTCCCGTGAACAGCTTCAGTGTCTTTGGGTGTGTCGTTCGCGTCGCTCGTGTACCAATGACGTTGCCAACGGGCGGTAGGTTGAGGCTCACAACCCCGTTTTCATGGAACGACACGCGGTCCAGTCCGAAGGCCGTTGCAGTGATCGACCCAAGTACCGCAAACAAGAATGAGCGTGTACGATGGGTTCTCTCCGCAGTTGATCGGCCGCTCAACTGAGCGGTCATAGGAATGTGGCGGCACGTATCCGCTCCGTACTTTTTGCTCAATTCGGAGATCAGCCGTTTCTGGACCGGCGCAATTTTCGTGGAAGAGGCATGACTGACTAGAGCCACCCGATGCTTCTGTTCCACGATTTCCTCAATGGCCCCGGCAAAGGAGTCGAGTCCGCCGGAGAACATCAGGACGCGCTGCGGCTGCCATGAACTCTCAGTACCAAATTTGAAGAAGCGCGTTCGCTCCGCTTCCGGGTCGTCTTTTGTTGAGAAGGAGAACTCAAAGCGGTCTCCCGAGAGAAACATCAATGTTTCTTCCAGCGCCTGCTTCACTCTAACTTCGCTCCAGAACTCAGGATCGCGCACGGGCATGCTCGCGACGAAACGCCTGTGCCATTTCTCCCCCATGTTCTGATCGGCCAGCCCGCCGCGACTGACGGCGGAATCAGCGCAATAAACAAGCGCGGCAATCTCCAACAGATCGAGCGCACGATCCTGTAGCCCCTCGACCAACTGACGGTTCAATTGTCCAATCCGCAGCGTCATTGCGACTTCGCGGCCAGCAATGTCGAGGCGCAGGACTTCATCACCGCCGCTTTTCGTCAGAGACGGCAGCCATTTGACTTCAACTTCAGGCAACGGCGCGACGGCGCCCAAACTCCGAGCGCATCTTTTTGAACGCGTAAGCTGTGAACTTGTCTATTGCGTCTCGATCAAGCCCCTGCTTCTGCCAAACGGTTTTCCCGTACCAACCGCCCGCATATTCTTCGACAATTCTAGACACTTCAAATGTGTGCTGGGCGAGGGCTTGTTGAAATGCCACTCGCTGTGCATCGGTGGAAAAGCGTCGATCCTCGCCAGTGTGATTGGCCAGTTCCCGGCTCAAATAGTAGTCTAGAGAGCGGTATGTCAGCCGAGCAAAGAAATCCCGCGCGAGTCTCGCAAAAGCATCGCCCGAGGCGAAGCTCGCGAGTGCTTGGCGAATTTCTTGCGGTGTCGGTTCAAACAGGGATGGCAACCGGTCGTGCAGCTGAACGGAAAGGCTTTCCAAGAGTGCGGCCTTGGCCAGTTCTCCTGCATCTGAGGAACTTCGGAGATCGAAGCTCTTGCGATCAACGGCACGATCCAACTCTGCGAGCAGCCCTGGCACAGAGGCAAGCTCCGATACGTCGATACCAAGATCAGCCAGTGCGTCTTCGAAGCCAGGAGCCCTCGCAAGCAAAGGCAACCTCACAAGAAGATCACTTACGAACTGAAACCTGGGGTCACCACTCGCGCGTGAGAGATCTTTGTTTGATGCATCCGCCGCGGCCTCGGCGATCTCTTCTACAGACGCATCGGTTGCAATCAGATCAACGACCTCGCGCCACTTCCTGGACCGAGGCAAAGTACCGAGCCTGATGTGTCCCATCAGATCCTCCCTTGCCCGCAGAGTCATGCAACCCTCGGGCGAATGTAAAGGAAAAAATGGACGCACCCGCTTACCCCACGCTTACCCGAACTGAGTGCCAGGCGTGAGATCGTCTCATAAGTCTTTGAAAACAGTGGTGAGCCGTGCAGGATTCGAACCTGCGACCCACTGATTAAAAGTCAGTTGCTCTACCAACTGAGCTAACGGCCCACTCTTTTGTTGGATCTTCTCGATCCGTGGCGCTCTTTACGGCAATTTCCCAACCGGGTTCAAGCCCTTATTTTGCGCCTCGTTTCGCTGAAACAATCTGTGTTTCCAGCGACCCGATAGGCGGCCTAATTAGGCAGGTGGCGCAGGGGGGTCAACCCCTTTTTTCACGATTCTACGCGACAGGGTGGATTCATGTTCCGACCGACGTTATATCGCCGCCATGCAACAGAAACGCGATATCAGTTTGCCATTTGTTAAGATGCACGGGTTGGGCAATGACTTCGTCATTATTGATGCGCGTGCGCGGGATGCTCTGATTACCCCGGCACTGGCCCGAGGAATCGGACATCGGCATTTTGGTGTGGGATTCGATCAGCTGGCCGTAATCGAAAACGGTGCGGCCGACGCGCATCTGGTGTTCTACAATTCGGATGGATCAACTTCGGCGGCGTGTGGCAACGCCACAAGATGCATCGCGCGAATGTTGATGGATGAGACGGGCAAAACCCAACTGACGCTGACAACCGAACGTGGAACGCTTGTTGCGCAGGACGCAGGTGATGGGCTGACCTCGGTCAATATGGGTCTTCCTCAGTTGGAATGGCACGAAATTCCGTTGGCTGAAGAGATGGACACGTTGGAACTGCCAATCGAGGGTGCCCCTACAGCGACGGGTATGGGCAATCCGCACTGCACATTCTTTGTTGAAAACGCCGAGGCGATTCCGCTGGCCGAGTTCGGCGCCCGCTATGAACACCATCCTTTGTATCCCGAGCGCACCAATGTGCAGGTGGCTCAGGTCGTGGGTCCGGATCACATCCGCATGCGGGTGTGGGAACGTGGCGTGGGCATTACCCTGGCATCAGGGTCGTCATCCTGTGCAACCGCGGTGGCTGCGGCGCGGCGTGGGCTGACAGGGCGAAAGGTGCAGATTGATCTTGATGGCGGAACCCTTTGGGTTGACTGGCGCGAGGATGGCGTCTGGATGACCGGGTCAACCTGTCACGTCTTCTCGGGCACGTTGTCGCCCGAGTTTCTAGGGACGCTGGGATGAACCCGCCTAAATTCACCACATTGGGTTGCCGCCTGAACGCCTATGAAACCGAGGCGATGAAAGAGCTGTTGCAACAAGCCGGACTGACGGATGCCGTGGTGATAAACACCTGTGCCGTCACGGCTGAGGCTGTGCGCAAGGCACGGCAGGAGATCCGGAAACTTCGACGTGAAAATCCGAACGCCCGGCTGATTGTCACCGGGTGCGCTGCCCAGACAGAACCCAACACCTTCGCGCAGATGGCCGAGGTCGATGCGGTGATCGGCAACACGGAAAAGATGCGGCCAGAAACCTGGAAAGGCATGGCCGCCGACTTTATCGGCGAGACCGAGGCCGTTCAGGTCGATGACATCATGTCTGTCACCGAAACGGCCGGGCACCTGATCGACGGGTTCGGCACACGCTCACGCGCTTATGTGCAGGTTCAGAACGGGTGTGACCATCGCTGCACCTTCTGCATCATTCCCTATGGCCGGGGCAATTCGCGCAGCGTGCCTGCCGGTGTTGTGGTGGATCAGATCAAGCGGCTGGTGGATCGGGGCTATCATGAGGTGGTGCTAACCGGCGTTGACCTGACCTCATGGGGGGCCGATCTGCCTGCGCAGCCGAAACTGGGCGATCTGGTGATGCGTATTCTAAAACTGGTGCCGGACTTGGCTCGCCTGAGGATCAGTTCGATCGACTCGATCGAAGTGGACGAGAATCTGATGCAGGCCATAGCAACCGAACCACGCCTGATGCCGCATCTACACCTGTCGCTTCAGCATGGCGACGATCTGATCCTGAAGCGCATGAAACGTCGCCACCTGCGCGACGATGCCATTCGATTTACCGAAGAGGCCCGGAAACTGCGCCCCGACATGACCTTTGGTGCCGACATCATCGCAGGTTTCCCGACCGAGACCGAAGCGCATTTCGAGAACTCGCTGAAACTGGTTACCGATTGCGAACTGACCTGGCTGCATGTCTTCCCATATTCGAAACGCGAAGGCACTCCAGCAGCCCGCATCCCGCAGCAGGTGAACGGGAATCTAATCAAGGATCGCGCCGCCCGCCTGCGTGCGGCTGGGGACGTTCAGGTCAGGAAACACCTGTCAGAACAGATCGGCAAAACCCATCGGATCCTGATGGAGAACCCGCATATGGGGCGGACCGAACAATTCACCGAAGTTACGTTCAATACACCTCAGCCTGAAGGTCAGATCGTAACCGCCCGAGCCATCGGGGCGAATGATCACAGTTTGGTTGTCTGAAGGTCTGCAGCCTCACCATCTGCGGCAAACAATTCTTCCATGAATACGCTTATCAGTTGCGCACGCCCATCAACCCCGGCTTTGGCATAGATCGAGGCGGTCTGCGCGCGCACGGTTCCTACGGCCCGCCCCCGGATGCGCGCGATGTTTTCGTTATCCAGCCCTTTCAGAACCAAAAGACCCACGTCTCGCTCGGCAGCGGTGAGCCCCCAACGGTCGAAAAACGTGTTGATGACCACGCTCATTTCACCCTGCGCGGCCTGTAGGCCAAGCTTGGTCTGTTCCACCCTTGCCAGCAGGCGTCGAAGTTCAATCATGAAAAAAACAATTCCGGCAAGCAGAACAAATGCGACAAAAGCCTCAAGACTTACATGAGAAGGTCCCTCGCCTTCCTTCAAATCCAGGGCGACGTCGCCAAGGTAAAACACCACGCAAAGTACCTGAACAACGATCATTATCGACATAAGTACAGCCCGGTGAGCGTCTGCATCGCCGGGCCGCCAATAGCTTCTGATCCATTTGATCATTTGATTGACCAGTCCTCAGGTATATTCTTCCGCCCTGTTACCATAGCCTTTGCCAAAGCGACACCTGTTCGCCACTGATCGATGACAACCCCGGCAACATGCAGCAGAACAGATAGCATCAGCCAGTTGAAGGCCAGTTCGTGCAGGTCTTCGACCCATTCGACGCCAAAGAATCGAACTGTTCCCATCATGATTCCTGTCACACACAAAGCCAGCAGCGTCGCCCAGAGGTTATAGACCATAAGGGCCCCCAGAGGGTTGTGTGAAAGGTGCACGCTTTGATCACCCCGCCCCATGTCCCGCAGGTGATTAAGGGCCGCACGGGGGCTGAAAGGAAAGGCGGTGAACCTGGCAAAAGCCGGACCCGTTAACCCCCAAAGCAACCGCAACAAGACCAAAGCCAGGACAACATAGCCCACATACTCGTGGAACGCGCCCTCGGGATTGGAAATCGCCCCATTGATCAGAACGCACAGGGCTACGATCCAGTGAACCAGCCGGACCAGTGGATCCCAAACCTGAACTTCGTGGGCGCCTGTGCGCCCACGATGCATCAATTCTGTTTCAGACATTCCGGTTACTGGTCCTCAATCTTGACGACTTTGCCGCTTGCGGGGTCGACATAAACCTCGGCCAATTGACCATCCTTGACGACATAGGCTTCGATCTTGCCGTCTTCCGTCTCGATTTTGCGGACATCGAATCCCATGCCCGTCAGCGTTTGCCGAATTTCGGCCTCGGATTTTCCAAGTTCCGCATTGGGTGCAAGATCCAGCGCCAATACCGGCGTTGCAAATAGAATTGAGGCAAAAAGAATAGGAAGTTTCATTGTCGTGACTCCGTGTTTCAGACAAACGGCAATTGATCAGCCGTTGTGGCTGATGTGCGCCTGTGAAGCTGTCCAATCCATTGACCCGGCGCTTATTTCGACCAAATAAGCGCGCGCTGATGGCGGCTTGGCAAAAGAAAACCCCCGCAACCTGACGGCGCGGGGGCTGATTTAGTAAAATCCGGTAGGACGGATCGGATCAATCTTCCTTGCGGAGTTTGCCCTTGTGCGGCGCCCATAGACGCTTGTTGACCAGGTACAGCAGCACCGACAGAACGGTCAGGAAGATCACACCGACAAAGCCTGCGTTCTTGCGGTCTGTCAGCTTTGGCTCGGCTGCCCACATCAGGAATGCGGCAACGTCCTCGGCCATATGCTCGACCGTGTTCGAGTGCCCGTCTGCGAACTCGACCTGCTCGTCAGCCAGCGGAGGCGCCATCGAAATCCAGCCGCCGGGGAAGGCAGTGTTTTCATAGAGCACCGCACCCGCCTCTTCTTTTTCGTGACCGGTGTAGCCATGCAGCAAAGACGCGATGTATTCCGGTCCACCCATGCCTTTGACCAGCTGGTTGATGCCCAGGCCATAAGGCCCATGGAATCCGGCACGGGCCTTGGCCATCAGGCTCAGGTCAGGTGCGCCGACGCCGGTATTGGCCGGGAAGTGGTCGGTGGGGATCGCCGGACGGAAATCGTCCAGCTCGGGGTCGAAGACTTCGAAGTTGCCAGCCGCGTATGCGATGACTTCTTCTTCCGAGTAACCCAGCGCTTTCAGATCGCGCAGCGGCACATATTGCAGACCGTGGCAAGCCGCGCAGACCTCGGTATAGATCTGCAGGCCACGTTGCAGCTGATGCTGGTCCCAGGTGCCGAACGGGCCTTCGAACGAGAAGGCGAAATCTTCGATATGCTGCTCACCACCGCCTGCTGCAATGGAAGCAGCAGGGGTCAGGGCCAGAGCAAACGCGGCGCCGATTGCAAGTTTCTTGAACATGTTTCCGGTCCCTCTTCTTACTCGGCCGGCGTGGCGTCGGCGTCAGCCTTGCCATAATGCGCGTTGAAGTCTTCTTCGATGGTCTCGGGCTGGGCCAGAGGTTTTTCGATCACGCCGAGGATCGGCAGGATCACGAAGAAATAGGCGAACCAGTAGGCCGATGCGATCAGCGAGAAGGTCGCATAGGGTTCTTCCGCAGGCATCGCACCCAGCCACATCAGGGCAAAGAAGTCGATGATCAGCAGGTAGAACCACCATTTCAACATCGGACGGTACTTGCCGGAACGCACGCTTGATGTGTCCAGCCATGGTGCCAGCGCCATGGCCAGGATCGCGCCAAACATCGCCAGAACACCAAAGAACTTGGCGTCAACGATGCCACCGGTGATGAAGCTCGCGAACTGTACAACCCAGACCTCACCGGTAAAGGCACGCAGGATCGCGTAGAACGGCAGGAAGTACCATTCAGGCACGATGTGAGCAGGCGTAACCAGCGGGTTGGCTTCGATATAGTTGTCCGGGTGACCCAGATAGTTCGGCATGAAACCGACAACAGCCCAGAACACGACCAGGATCACGGCCAGCGCGAACAGGTCCTTGATCACGAAATACGGCCAGAACGGCAGCGTGTCTTTCTTCGCCTCGTCTTTCGAGCCGCGACGCACTTCAACACCTGTGGGGTTGTTGTTGCCGGTAGTGTGGAACGCCCAGATGTGCACCACGACCAGAGCCGCGATGATGAACGGCAGCAAATAGTGCAGCGAGAAGAAGCGGTTCAGCGTGGCGTTGTCCACCGCAGGTCCGCCCAGCAGCCAAGTCTGGATGGCATCGCCCACAAACGGAATGGCGCCAAACAGGCCGGTGATCACAGTCGCACCCCAGAAAGACATCTGACCCCATGGCAGAACATAGCCCATAAAGGCCGTGCCCATCATCATCAGGTAGATCAGCATACCGACGATCCACGTGATCTCGCGCGGGGCTTTGTATGAGCCATAGAACAAGCCGCGGAAGATGTGGATGTAGACCGCAACAAAGAACAGCGATGCGCCGTTCATGTGCAGGTAACGGATGAAGTAACCGCCATTTACGTTACGCATGATGTGTTCGATGCTGGCAAACGCCAGATCAACATGCGGCGTATAGTGCATCACCAGAATGATACCGGTGACAATTTGCAGCGCCAGGCAGAACGCCAGAACGATGCCCCAGATCCACCACCAGTTCAGGTTCTTGGGGGTTGGGATCATGAGGGTGTCATACAGCAGGCCAACAATAGGCAGGCGGCTGTTCAGCCATTTCTCGCCGTTTGTCTTCGGCTCGTAATGATCGTGGGGAATTCCGGACATAAGTTTGGGTCTCCCTTAGCCGAGTTTGATTGTGCCGTTGTCCACCCACTCTGCGGGCGGAATGGGCAAGTTCTCAGGCGCGGGGCCTTTGCGGATACGACCGGCAAGGTCGTAGTGTGAACCGTGGCAGGGGCAGAACCAGCCACCAAAGTCGCCTGCATCACCCAGAGGCACACAACCGAGGTGGGTACAAACACCCATCTGGACGACCCATGCACCCGGCGCTTCGCCTTCCGGCGACGGCATCACCCGGTTTGCGTCGGTCGCAGGGGCATCGGCGCTCAGGTTAAAGTTGCGGGCCAGCGGATCGGGCAGCGCATCAACACCTTCGGCGTCCTGTTTCTGAGCTTCCTGAATCTCTGCACCGGTGCGGTGACGGACAAAGACGGGTTTTCCCAACCATTTGACGGTCAGTTGCGTACCCGGCTCAACACCGCTCACATCCACACGGATCGAGGACAGCGCCTGAACGTCTGCCGATGGGTTCATTTGGTTGATCAGGGGCCATACGGCTGCACCCGTTGCAACGACACCTGCGCCGCCAGCGACGTAGTACAGGAAATCTCTGCGGGTGCCTTCGTGGTCTTCTGCGTGGGACACGAGGTTATCTCCGATTGTCTGGCGCCCGCGGACGGGCAAATAGCTCGCGCACCGCACGAATGCGGTGTCTTAACCGCGCTTACTATCGGGGAGAATAGTGTTCGTCCAGCGTTCATAAACGCGCAATACGCCGCATGTGTCGTTTCCAGCAGCTGCGGACGGTGTTTTTTGGTGAATCTTGCGTGCGACTTTATCGGCAACTTCGATTCATGCGCCATTGATTCGCTTACCCACCCTGTCTTCCGTCACTTGGATCAGGTATCTGGAGCCTGTCTTGGGTGCCGCTGATTTGCGCCCTAAAGTACATAATCAAGACTTCCAAACGGGGATTGTTTTCAGCAAAAACATACTCGCTAAATAGATGATTTAAGTTACAAATTGCACGCGCCTCACCTGTTGCACTTTCCGCGCGAATAAAGGACAGCGCAAAAGGCGTGCGAACTCCCGCAAGGAGACCCCAATGTCAAAGATCATTCTGGCCGCTGCCTTGTGCACAATGGCCCTGCCCTCTCAGACCTTTGCCGCGGGCGACCCCGCGAAAGGTGAGGCGATATATAACCGTTGTTCTTCGTGTCATGCGATCATCAAGGATGGTGAAGTTCTGGTCAAAGGTGGAATCACCGGCCCGAATCTGTACGGCGTCGTCGGTCGCGTGGCCGGGTCCGAAAACGATTATCGCTATGGCAGCGAGCGCCTGCCGATCGGCATGTTCACGGATGACATGATCCGTGCCGGCGAAGCGGGTCTGGTCTGGACCGAGGAAAACATCGTTGCTTATGCGCAGGATCCGATCGACTTCATCAGGGAATTTCTGGATGACGAAACTGCCCGTCCGAACATGAGCGTCAAACTCAAGACGGGTGCAGACGATATTGCCGCTTATCTGGCGACCTTCAGCCCCCAGTAAACCCGGCGCCTGATGCTGGTTAAGCCTTGTGCATCAAGGCGGCCAGCCGGGCGATTTCGCTGCCAAAGCCAGAGGACACCTGATCAGCGGCGGCATTTCGCGCACCTTCAGGTTTGTTCTGACCAAGCTTCCAGGTGCCCTGAATATCTTCAACGCGCATGCGGCACGGAACGATCATGCGCATCATCTTGTTCAGCGCGTCCGAGGACATTTTTCCCGTGACCCATGGGGCCTTGGGCAGCAGCCGCTTTTCGTAGAATGCAGATTGGCGGTCAAGTACGTCACGCAACTCGTCCTGCGGGCGTAGCTCAAGCTTTCCGATCAGGTGTACGGCGACATAATTCCATGTCGGAACCTGATCTTCGACACCGTACCAATCGGGCGAAATATATGCATCCGGCCCCTGCACCGCGATCTTTGCGCGCTGCGGTTCGTGCAGCGCACGCACGATAGGGTTCGAGCGCACAAGATGCAGGTCAGCCATTGATCCGTCTTCGGACAACAAAAACGGGACATGACTTAATAACGGGCCCTCTTCCGCAGAGAGTGCCAGAGCGCCAAACGCCCGGTCGCGGGCGAGTTCAACATGACGCGCACGATCCTCGGCGCGAAAAACGGGGTTAGGGTGCATGAGTGTCCTCCTGTCAAATCTCTTGCAGCGTCGGACAGTTCTTGGCAAGGTCCGCCTCGTTCTCAGGGCGGGGTGGAATTCCCCACCGGCGGTATGCGGGCCACGGCCCGTAAGCCCGCGAGCGGCCCCGGCTTTCGGGGTGTCAGCAGATCTGGTGAGATACCAGAGCCGACGGTTACAGTCCGGATGAAAGAGAACGTGCAAGCCGCGCCGGTAATACGGCGCGCCTGCTCGTGATCGCCTTGGGTGACGTGTCATGCCGGGCTGGCAGCGAAAAGTGGGAACCGGTTCTCGCGACTGCCAGCAGGCCACCAAACTGAAAGGAGATCATGATGACACACACCCGCTATGCTTTTGTCAAAGCCAACTGGCATTCCGATATTGTTGACCGCGCGCTCGACGGCTTCCTCGAACTAGTCCCCTCGGAACAAGTCGATGTCTACGACGTCCCCGGCGCGTTCGAGATGCCCCTGCTGGCCCGTGATCTGGCCCGGACCGGGCGCTATGCCGCCGTCGCCTGCGCTGCCTTTGTCGTTGATGGCGGCATCTACAGGCACGATTTCGTTGCGCAGGCCGTGGTCGATGGCCTGATGCGCGCCGGGCTTGATACAGGGGTTCCTGTCCTTTCGGTCTCGCTGACCCCGCACCAATATCAGGAAACTGATCATCACAATGCGATCTACCGCGACCATTTCGTACAAAAAGGGCGCGAAGCGGCTCAGGCCGCGCTGATGATCTCGGAAACCCGTGCGAAAGTCGCGCAGGCCGCCTGATCTTCATCTTTTCGAAAATACTCAAAAACGCCGCCCGACGGGTGGCGTTCAAACCGTCAACGGCCAAATCCGCTTGAGGCCGGGGGCCTTGCCCGCTAATCACGATCCGCAAAGGAGCACGCCCCATGTCGATGAACAGCTTTGGCCATCTTTTCCGCGTCACCACCTGGGGTGAAAGCCATGGGCCCGCCTTGGGCGCCACTGTCGACGGTTGCCCGCCGGGCGTTGCGATTGACGAGGCGATGATCCAGCACTGGCTGGACAAGCGCAAGCCGGGGCAAAACAAGTTCACAACGCAGCGGCGCGAACCAGATCAGGTCAAGATCCTTTCTGGCGTGTTCGAAGGCCAAACTACAGGCACGCCCGTGCAACTGATGATCGAGAACACCGATCAGCGCTCGAAAGACTACGGCGATATCATGGACAAGTTCCGTCCGGGCCACGCTGATATCACCTACTGGCAGAAATACGGCATCCGCGATTATCGCGGGGGTGGGCGCAGTTCAGCCCGGGAAACCGCGTCGCGCGTGGCCGCGGGTGGACTGGCGCGCGAGGCCATCCGGCAGATCGCGCCGAATGTGCAGATCACCGGATACATGACCCAGATCGGTCCGCACAAGATCGACCGCGCCAAATTCGACTGGGCGCAGATTGAACAGAACCCGTTCTGGGTGCCTGATGAACAGGCGGCCGGGGATTGGGCGACCTATCTGGATGACCTGCGCAAATCCGGCAATTCTGTCGGGGCCGTGGTCGAGGTTGTGGCACGCGGTGTCCCGCCAGGGCTTGGGGCGCCGATATACGCCAAGTTAGACACTGATCTTGCGGCCGCGATGATGTCGATCAACGCTGTCAAAGGTGTCGAGATCGGCGAAGGCATGGCTGCCGCCGAACTGACTGGTGAAGCCAATGCCGACGAAATCTTCATGGGTCAGGATGGCCCGCAATACAGTTCAAACCACGCAGGCGGGATTCTGGGCGGCATCTCGACCGGGCAGGACATTGTCGTGCGCTTTGCGGTCAAGCCGACCTCTTCGATCCTGACCACCCGCAAGACCATTACAAAATCCGGTGAAGAGACCGAGATCATCACAAAGGGCCGTCATGACCCCTGTGTTGGCATCCGCGCTGTCCCTGTCGGTGAGGCGATGATGGCCTGTGTTATCCTAGATCACTTGCTGCTGCACCGTGGTCAGATCGGAGAAAACCGTGGACGGATCGGCTGATCTGCGCGCGCGTTTGCGTGCTGTTGTCGCGCAACGCATGGAAACTGATCCGGCCCATGACCTGGCCCATCTGGATCGTGTTTGGACCAATGCTCAGGCCATTGCAGGCGCTCAGGCGGACATCCCCGTCCTGTTGGCAGCCTGTTATCTTCATGATCTGGTCAACCTACCCAAGAATGACCCGAAACGACAGTTTGCCTCACGTCAGTCAGCGACTGAATCAGGGCCTATTCTGGCAAAACTGGGCTTTTCCGACGATCAGGTTCAGGCCGCGCAACATGCGATCGCGGCCCATAGCTTCTCGGCCAACATCCCACCCGAAACGCTGGAGGCCCGGATTCTGCGGGATGCGGATCGCCTTGACGCCTTGGGTGCCATCGGGATTGCGCGCACATTTTCTGTATCGGGTGCTTTGGGGCGTGTTCTCTATGATCCGGCTGATCCATTCGCAGAGGCGCGCCCGCTGGACGATCTGCGGTATTCGATTGATCACTGGAAGGTCAAACTGCTGACCCTGCCGGACGACATGCTGACGGATGCAGGCAAGCAGATCGCGCAAGCAAGGGCGGGCCGAATGTTTCAGTTCCTTGAGGCTTTTGCAGCGGAAATCGGCGCATCGGTACCGAACTCGTGGACCATCACCTGATCCACCCCGTTGATCTTTTTTCTGCAAAGGCGCAGGGTCGCGCCGATGACAAAACCCTTAACATCGCATCGACCTTTGCTGGCTGTAGCGCTGAAGCTTGGCGCGCTGTTCCTGTTCACGTCGATGTCAGCCTTAGTCAAAGCCTTATCTGACGAATTCCCACCGGGCCAATTGGTGTTCTTCCGGTCCCTATTTGCTATTCCGGTCATCATTCTGTGGCTGATCGCGCGCCGAGAGCTGGCGCAAGGCTTTGTCGTCAAGAAACCCATGGGTCATTTCTGGCGCGGTGTTCTGGGGACCAGCGCCATGGGGTTGACATTCACTGGCCTTAGCCTGTTGCCTCTGCCCGAAGTTACCGCAATCGGTTATGCCACCCCGATTTTCACCCTGATTTTGGCCGCCGTGATGCTGGGCGAGCGCATCCGCATGATTCGCATCGGTGCCGTGGCACTTGGGCTGCTGGGCGTGATGATCATGATCTGGCCCCGGCTTGGCAGCACTCAGATGGAAACGGCTGCAACTATCGGAGCTCTGTGTGTACTGGGCGCGACTTTTGCCCGGGCCTTTGTGCAGATCCACATCCGCCAACTGGTCAAGGTCGATCACCCTGCTGCAATCGTGTTCTATTTCTCGCTGACCGCGACGTTGCTTTCGGCCCTGACGGCGATCTGGGGATGGACAATGCCAACTCTGACTCAGGCTCTAATACTGATCACCATGGGGTTGATTGGCGGAGTTGCGCAGATTTTGGTCACGTCCTCGTATCGCTTTGGACAGGCATCGATGCTGGCACCTTATGACTATGCAACAATGCTCTTTGCGATTGTGATCGGTTATTTCGTGTTTGATGAATTGCCTACCGTTGCGATCCTGATCGGGGCCGCATTGGTGATCGCAGGCAATGTTGTTGTGATCTGGCGCGAACACCAGCTGGGGCTTGAGCGTGGCAAGGCGCGTTCTGTCACAGACCCCAAAGCGTGACTTTACCTTTTGCATTCTTTCCCTAGGTTGGGCCGGACAATCAATGAGGTTCCCCAATGAGCGACGCACAGGATCACAAGGAAAAGATGCAAAAGGTGCAGGCCCAGCACCGCAAGAAAGTGTCCGAGGCCGTTGATCCCGAACGCGGCCTTGTTCTGATCAATACCGGGAAGGGCAAAGGCAAGTCGTCTGCGGCCTTTGGCGTGGTCATCCGCGCGCTTGGTTGGGGTCAGAAGGTTGCCGTGGTTCAGTTCATCAAGGGCAAGTGGAAAACCGGCGAGCGTCGTTTCTTCGAAGAACGTGATCTGGTCACCTGGCACACGATGGGCGAGGGGTTTACCTGGGATACACAGGACCGCGAGCGTGACATTGCAGCCGCCAATGCCGCCTTCGACAAGGCTTGCGCCCTTATGGCAAGTGGCGAATACGATCTGGTGGTTCTGGACGAGATCAACATCGCGCTTCGCTATGAATATCTCTCGGTCGAGCAGGTGATAGACGGGCTGAACGCGCGTTCGGACAAGACGAGTGTGTTCCTGACAGGCCGCGACGCACCGCTGGCGCTGCGTGATTATGCAGATCTGGTCACCGAGATGACCGAAGAAAAGCATCCGTTCCAGGCGAGAATCAAGGCCCAGCGCGGGGTGGATTTCTGAACCTTGCAACAGCGCAGCCCGTATTGCTGCGCAGTTATCCTCTGCCGCTTAGCACAGTTTCAAAGATATATCGCAACGACTTGCGTTGGTGGACGGTGTCTTGTGCCCGGGCTTCTTCAGCGGTTGCGGTGTCCCGGTTCTGGCGATCAGCATAGGCGCAATAGTCGCCTTCGCAACAGTTGCACCCGCACGCAACCAGCGCATCATGTCGGGCCATGATTTCGTCAAGCGTGTCTGTCATCTGTGACCTCACCCCGCACTGGGATAAATCTGATGAATTCAGTCAGCTTTTTCAAGTAAATTCGCCCGACCGGTCGATACACTTCTCTGCTCTGAGCCGCCGATTTCTAAAACAGGCAGCTCAGCTTTTTCGGCAGTATTTGGACAAAGTTGCCAATGCAGAGGCACAGCGCTCAGGCAGCGACTTCCTGCTCGGGCGCGCTGAGCGAGATGACGAGAACCACAGCCGCACCGTTCAGCCAGTAGAACGCCGCATCCAATCCTGAAAACCCCAGTACACTAGGTGCAAACAGAAAGGTGATGCCGACAATAAGGTCCACGGCCAAGTGAAATTTGTAGGGTAGAACGCGCCAAATTCCCAAGTGATGGTCGGTCAGAACCGTCAGGACAAAGGCGGCGACGCCAGTGACAACCGAAAGCCACAGCGCCAGCGGGTTGGACTGACCCAATCCCAGCAGGAATGGCAGTGTCATCAGGGCAATGGCAACCGGGTAGTCCAGATACGCGTGGACAGAGCGGGTAACGAAACGCACGGACATAAGATTTTCCTCTTTTCAATCAGTGATGAAAGAAAGATAGAAAGCCTGACCCGAACGCTGAATTCTTGATCGTTTCAAAAATCTTGCAGATCGTACAGAATATTCGGCGTTTTAGTGCATGGACCTGTATGCGGCTGGTGACAAGCCGACCTGCTTCTTGAAAACGCGGGAAAACGCGGCCTCAGAGGCATATCCAACTTCGGCTGCTGCATCTGCGACGTTCCATCGTGCCTCTGTAAGGCCATGGCACGCAATCTGCATGCGCCAGTCGGTGAGGTATTGCATCGGCGTCGTGCCCATCTTCTGGGCAAACAACTGAGAAAAGGCCGTGCGCGACATGCCGGATTCACGCGCCAGTGTCGCAACACTCCAGTCTTGCGCTGGCGCTTGGTGGAACGCCGTCAATGCGCGTGAGATGCGTGTATCCGCAAAGCCCGCAAGGGCGGTGTCCTGAGGGCTTTGCCGTTCCAGGTAGGTTCGGATCGCCTGCGCAAACAGAACTTCGGACAGCTTCAGGGCAATCAGATCGCCGCCAATACGGGCCCCGGACACTTCGGATCCGATCATGCGCAGGGTCGATTCCATCCACGATCCGGCCTCTTCGCCATAATTCTCGATCAGAATGTAGGGCGGCAGGCGGTCGATCAGCATATGCCCAGAGCCTTTTCGTCCTGCTGGGCCGGTGAAAGAAAAATGACCGCAGATCAGTTGTGTGTCCCGGTCCTCGTCTGCACCGCCATAGACAAGAACGCCGTCGCCCTTGTAGCCGGCAATCTCAAGTACCTGTTCCAGAGGAAGCGCATCCAGTGGCCTGACCTCGGCACACAACAACGCATGTGGCGCCCCATGAGGGATCAGGATCAGGTCCCCCTGCCGCAACCGCAACGTTTCCCCGGTGGATGAGACATGGACCTTGAGTTCACCCCGTTGGACAAAATGAAACCGCGCGACGTTTTCGAATTCCGGCACCTGAATACCAAATGGTGGTGTGAACGAGGTGCGGAAGTAGAACGTGCCACGCAGGGACAGACGGGTGAGAATATCGCTGAGTAAATCCAACATGTGTCGAAGATACGGGAATTGACCCGATCGTCCAGATCACGGAACGCTTTGCACGACAATTTGCACGATCTGCAACAAAAACCCCGCCGAAGCGGGGTTTTGCAAGTTATTACGAGCGGACCAGCTTTTCGTAATCTTCTGCGATTTCGCGGGTCAGGTCGCCGACTTCGAAAGTGTAATCGCCGATTTGCCCGACCGGAGTGACCTCGGCCGCGGTTCCGGTCAGCCAGCACTGTTCGAAATCAGCCATTTCTTCGGGCTTGATGCGTCGCTCATGCACAGTGATGCCTTTATCCTTCATCATCTGAATGACGGTTTGGCGGGTAATGCCGTTCAAGAAGCAATCCGCCAGCGGGGTGTGAACCTCTCCATCCTTGACGAAGAACACGTTGGCACCTGTTGCTTCGGCCACATAACCACGCCAGTCCATGAACAGCGCGTCCGAGCATCCCTTGGCTTCGGCCTTGTGCTTGGAAATGGTGCAGATCATGTAAAGGCCCGCAGCCTTGGCGTGAACCGGGATGGTTTCCGGGCTGGGGCGTTTCCATTCGGCGATGTCCAGTTTTGCGCCCTGCATCTTGGCGTCGCCATAGTAGGCACCCCAAGGCCAGACCGCGACGGCCATCCGTACCGGGTTGCGGGCCGACGCCACGCCCATGTCTTCGCCAGACCCGCGCCAGACCAATGCGCGGACATAGGCATCCTGAAGGCCACTGGCTTTCAGGGTCTCTTCCTTGGCTGCTTCAATCTGATCGACAGAATAAGGCATCGGCATGTCCAGTGCCTCGGCGCTGGCGATAAGACGTTCGGAATGTTCGCGGCTTTTGAAGATCTTGCCGCTATAAGCGCGTTCCCCCTCGAACACGGATGAGGCATAGTGCATCGCGTGGGTCAGAATATGCACATTGGCATCGCGCCAGGGCACCAGCTTGCCATCCATCCAGATGACACCGTCACGATCATCATACCCTGCCATGCGAAACCTCCTGAACCGGGTTAAATTTCCGATTGTTGCGCTACTTAGGTCCGATGCGGACACAATGTTGCGCAAAAACTGCGATTCGATACCTCTCTGCCCTTGGAATGTCAATAACGCTGACATAAAGTCGAACCCGAGTAACGAATGAGGCATGATATGTCCGAAATCCGCCCGGCCCCGCGATATGGGGGCGAAAGCCTGTTGTTTTTGACGGATGAACAATTGCGGCAGGGGATCGAGGCAATGTTCTTCGCCTATCGCGGCTTTACCGCGGATCCCGATCGTATCCTGTCCGAAATGGCCTATGGCCGCGCCCATCACC
The DNA here is from genome assembly GCF_056542225.1 of Ruegeria sp. AE3. Taxonomy (NCBI): domain Bacteria; kingdom Pseudomonadati; phylum Pseudomonadota; class Alphaproteobacteria; order Rhodobacterales; family Roseobacteraceae; genus Ruegeria; species Ruegeria sp. AE3. The sequence goes on from NZ_JBQFZL010000007.1 coordinate 138,158, forward strand.
GCGCGATCCATTTTATCAATCGCGCCCCGGGCACCACGGTGAACAACTTGCTGGCGATCCTCGGGGTTACAAAACAGTCTCTGAACAGGGTCCTTCGGACGTTGATCGAGGATGGTCTGGTGGAAAGCCGGGTCGGAACCGTGGACAAACGCGAACGGCATCTATTTCTGACGGAAAAGGGCGAAACGTTGGAGGCCACGTTGTCAGATGCGCAACGAACAAGAATGCGCGCGGCCTTCAAGGATGCCGGTCCGGAGGCCGTGGCCGGGTTTCGCAAAGTGCTTGAAGCAATGATGGATGCTGATATGCGTCATGCCTATACGAAATTGCGGGATACGACATCATGAGCGAAATAGATGCACATTTGCTGATTGTTGATGATGACGAACGCATTCGCGATCTACTCAAGAAATTCCTGATGCGAAACGGGTTTCTGGTGACGGCGGCACGGGATGCGGCCCATGCGCGGCGGGTTTTGTCGGGGTTGGATTTCGACATGATCGTCATGGATGTGATGATGCCGGGCGAAGATGGCGTCAGTCTGACCAGGTCGCTGCGTGACACTCATACGACGCCGATCCTGTTACTAACCGCCAAGGGCGAGACCGAGCATCGGATTGCAGGGCTTGAAGCCGGGGCGGATGATTATCTCGCCAAACCTTTCGAGCCGAAAGAGCTGCTACTGCGGATCAATGCGATTCTGCGCCGGATGCCGGAAACCCCGGCCGAGGAAACAGCGGCGAAGATCCTGCATCTCGGCCCCATCCGGTATGACATTGAACGCGGTGAAATGTGGCAGGGCGAAAGGCCAGTCCGCCTGACCGCGACCGAAAGCCAGCTGATGAAAATCTTTTCGGCCCAACCTGGTGAGCCAATCAGCCGCGCAAAACTGGTGGAAGATCTGGGCCGGGATAAAGGACAGGCACAGGAACGTGCGGTGGACGTGCAGATCACCCGCCTGCGCCGGAAGATCGAACAGGACCCGAAACAGCCCCGGTATCTGCAGACAGTCCGGGGCGCGGGCTATATGCTGGCGCCCGATTGAATGAGCCGCTGTGCGGCGATTTATGCCTTCGGCGAGGATATTTTAGCCAGATGAAGATGGGATCCCGATGAAAACCGCCCTTTTGACACATGCCGATTGCCTTGGACATGTCACACCGCAGGGTCATCCGGAACAGGTGGCGCGGCTGGAGCATATCCTGCACGCGCTTGAAGGACTTGACCTGAAGCGCGTGACCGCTCCACTGGCGGCAGACGATGATTTGCTGCGTGTTCATCCCGAAAGCCATATCCGAGACATCAGATCGTCGCGCCCTACTGACGGGTTTGCGCAAATCGACGGGGACACCTTCATGTCACCGGGTTCCGTGGATGCGGCCTATCGTGCGGCTGGTGCGGCGGTACGGGCCGTTGATCTGGTTTTGGGCGGTGAGGCGCCGAACGCCTTTTGTGCCATTCGTCCACCGGGGCACCACGCCGAAGCCGAGAAAGCCATGGGGTTCTGCCTGTTTGGCAATGCGGCGCTGGCTGCGAAACATGCGCTGGATTACCACGGGCTGAAGCGGGTCGCAGTGGTCGATTTCGATGTACATCATGGCAACGGCACGCAGGACCTGCTGTGGGATGAAGATCGGGCCCTGGTGATCACGAGCCAGCAGATGCCGTTATGGCCCGGATCGGGCCGCCCGGACGAGACAGGCGCTTACGATAACGTTCTGAATATCCCGCTGGCCCCGGGCAGCGGCGGGGCTGAGATGCGATCCGCCTATGAAACGCAGGCCTTTCCACGCTTGCGGGCGTTCCGGCCGGAACTGATCATCATCTCGGCCGGGTTCGATGCGCACCTGGACGATCCGCTGGCCAACCTGAACTGGTCGACCGGCGATTTCGCCTGGATCACGGCAGAGCTGTGCGGGATAGCCGATGAGGTGTGTCAGCGCCGTATCGTCTCGACTCTGGAGGGCGGGTATGATCTGAACGCACTGGCCGAGGCGGCACGCGCCCATGTGGAAGAACTGATGAAGGCAGCACGATGACCGATACCCCAGTTGAGCAGATGACATTCGAGCAGGCCATGAAAGAGCTTGAGGCCGTGGTTGGCCAGCTTGAGCGCGGCGACGTGGCGCTGGATCAGTCGATTGCGCTGTATGAACGCGGGGCCGCTTTGAAAAAGCGTTGCGAGGACGAGTTGAAGCGGGCCGAGGAAAAAGTGGCCGCGATCACTCTGGACGCGAATGGCCAACCGACCGGGACAACACCTGTCGAAGGTCAGTAAATGTTTCAGGAAAGACTGGCGCAGGACGCGGCGTGTCTTCAGGATCATTTTGACCTGACAATGGGCGCGCTGGCCGATCTGGATGTGACACGGGCAATGGCCTATGCCACCCGTGGCGGTAAACGGCTGCGCGGCTTTCTGGTTCTGGAAAGTGCGCGCCTGCACCAAATCAACGAGTCCCGCGCGATCTGGCCCGCGACCGCAATCGAGGCCCTTCACGCCTATTCTCTGGTTCACGACGATCTGCCTTGTATGGATGACGACGATCTTCGGCGCGGACGCCCCACGGTTCATGTGAAATGGGACGAAGGCACGGCCGTACTTGCCGGGGACGCGCTGCAGACACTGGCCTTTGAGCTGTGCACCCGGCCCGAGGTTGGAGATGCAGACGTTCGCGCTGATCTGGCACTGACACTGGCCAGGGCAAGCGGTGCGCAAGGTATGGTTTTGGGGCAGGCGCTTGATATCGCAGCAGAAACCGCTTCTGAGCCTCTGACATTGAATGCGATAACACGGCTTCAGGGCGGCAAAACGGGCGCTTTGATCGAATGGTCCGCCTGTGCGGGTGCGCGTCTGGCAAAAGCGGATCCAGAGCCCTTGCGCCAATATGCCCGGGCCCTTGGTCTTGCTTTTCAGATTGCAGACGACATCCTTGATGTTGAAGGTGATGCGTCAAAGGCAGGCAAACGTCTTCAGAAAGATGCGGATGCGGGAAAGGCCACTTTCGTATCTCTTCTGGGTTTGGATGCTGCCAGAACCCGTGCCAGTGAACTTGTTGATCAGGCCTGTGCCGCACTGGACGGGTATGGCCCGACGGCAGAAACCTTGAAGGAAGCCGCTCGCTTCGTTATTGCCCGGGACAGCTAAGCCAGGAACGCGCCAAATGTCTGACCGCCCCAAAACGCCTCTGCTGGACCTTGTGAACCGCCCCGCCGATCTCAAGCGGTTCTCGGACGCGCAGCTGCATCAGGTTGCGCAGGAATTGCGGGCCGAGACGATTTCGGCGGTTTCTGTCACCGGGGGGCATCTGGGCGCGGGTCTGGGCGTTGTGGAACTGACGACCGCGCTGCACGCAGTTTTTGACACGCCGCGCGACAAGATTATCTGGGATGTTGGCCATCAGTGCTATCCGCATAAAATCCTGACCGAACGGCGCGACCGCATTCGCACGTTGCGTATGAAAGACGGCCTGAGCGGTTTCACCAAGCGCAGCGAAAGCCCCTATGACCCGTTTGGCGCCGCGCATTCCAGTACGTCCATCAGCGCCGCTTTGGGTTTTGCTGTTGCGCGTGATCTGGGCGGTGTAACTCCGGAAGGGTTGGGCGACGCGATTGCCGTGATCGGTGATGGATCGATGTCGGCAGGCATGGCCTTTGAGGCGATGAACAATGCCGGTCACCTGAAGAAACGCCTGATCGTCATTCTGAATGACAATGAAATGAGCATCGCCCCCCCGGTTGGTGCCTTGTCCAGCTATTTGTCCCGAATCTACGCCGAGGCACCATTCCACGATCTGAAGGCGGCCGCCAAGGGCGCTGTTTCACTGTTGCCCGAACCGTTCCGCGAAGGGGCCAAGCGCGCCAAGGAAATGCTCAAGGGTATGGCCGTGGGCGGAACCCTGTTTGAAGAGCTTGGGTTTTCCTATCTCGGGCCCATTGATGGGCATGACCTGGATCAGCTGCTGCCGGTTCTGCGCACCGTCAAGGCGCGGGCAACCGGGCCGATCCTGATCCACGTCTTGACCAAGAAGGGCAAAGGGTACGCACCAGCCGAACAGGCCCGCGACAAAGGCCACGCGACTGCCAAATTCGATGTGGTCACGGGTGAGCAGAAAAAGGCTCCGTCAAACGCGCCTTCTTACACGTCTGTCTTTGGCAAGGCTCTGGTGGATGCGGCCACGCACGATGACAAGATCGTCGCAGTGACTGCCGCGATGCCCGATGGCACCGGGTTGGGCCTGTTTGCCGAACGGTACCCGTCGCGCTGTTTCGATGTTGCGATTGCCGAGCAGCACGGCGTGACCTTCTCAGCGGCGCTGGCGGCAGGGGGGATGAAACCATTCTGCGCCATGTATTCGACCTTTTTGCAGCGGGGTTACGACCAGGTTGTGCATGACGTCGCAATTCAGCGCTTGCCCGTTCGGTTTGCCATTGATCGTGCAGGTTTGGTGGGCGCTGACGGTGCCACCCATGCCGGGTCGTTCGATATTGCTTATTTGGCCAATCTACCGGGCATGGTCGTCATGGCCGCTGCGGATGAGGCGGAATTGATGCACATGGTGGCAACCGCTGTTGCGCATGATGAAGGGCCGATCGCCTTCCGCTATCCGCGCGGCGAAGGTGTTGGAGTGGACTTGCCCGAACGCGGTGAGGTACTGGAGATCGGCAAAGGCCGCATGATCCGAAAAGGCGCGCGCGTCGCACTTTTGTCTTTTGGCACGCGGCTGGCTGAAGTTCAGAAAGCAGCCGAGTCTCTGACCGCCAAAGGCATCAACCCAACCATCGCCGACGCCCGCTTTGCCAAGCCGCTGGATCGGGACCTTATCCTGGATCTGGCTGCGGATCATGAGGCGTTGATCACCATCGAAGAAGGCGCTGTTGGCGGATTTGGCAGCCATGTAGCACAGCTTCTGGCGGATGAGGGTGTTTTTGACCGGGGCTTGAAATACCGCTCGATGGTCTTGCCCGACATCTTCATCGATCAGGCCAGCCCTGCGGATATGTATGCCGTTGCGGGTATGAATGCCGAGCAGATCGAAGCCAGGGTGCTGGATGTTCTGGGCGTAACCTCGATCAGTGAAAAGCGCGCGTAATACCGGTGCTGCCTTACCCTTCTTTGGTTTTGCCGCTTACCAAAAGCAGGAGGCGATAGGCGACCCAGAACCAAGCGGGTATACATAGCGCCACGAGGACCCTTTATTGCGGTTTATCTTGTCATGACAGAATCGCCGCTGTTTCAAAGATGATTTGAAGCGATAAGACACCGATTCAGACATCACCAGCTCATTAGGCGGCTGCTTCCATATTTTCTTTGGGAAGAAATGGTGCCCAGGAGAGGACTCGAACCTCCACGTCCATACGGACACTAGCACCTGAAGCTAGCGCGTCTACCAATTCCGCCACCTGGGCAGGTGTCGTGGAGCGGCGTTTAAGCTGACTGGCGGGGGGCGTCAACCGGATTCTGAATGAATTTTGAAAGTTTTTTAAGTTCGGTTTTCGAACTGAAGTTTTGGCCTGAATATTTCATGACCGGCGCGGCGAATTAGTGCCTTGTTTGGCTGGCCTGCGGGCGTTAGTTCTAGGGCGCAATTTCTCAGCAGGAGCCCTCTCATGTCGAAACTGGTGACGATTTATGGCGGATCGGGATTTGTCGGTCGCTACATCGCGCGGCGCATGGCGAGAGAGGGGTGGCGTGTGCGGGTGGCTGTACGACGCCCGAACGAAGCCATGTTCGTGAAACCCTACGGCGCCGTGGGACAGGTTGAGCCTGTGCTGTGCAATATCCGCGATGACGCCTCGGTCGCGCTGGCAATGCAGAGCGCCGATGTCGTGGTGAACTGTGTGGGTGTGCTGAATGAACTGGGCAAGAACGCGTTTGATGCCGTTCAGACCGAAGGGGCCGAGCGTATTGCGCGCTTGGCCGCACAGCAGGGCATTGGTCGAATGGTGCATATCTCGGCTATAGGTGCAGATGCAAACGCGGCCAGCGATTATGCCCGGACCAAAGCGCTGGGCGAGGCGGGTGTGCTGAAGCACATGCCGGATGTAGTGATCCTTCGCCCATCTGTGATCTTCGGTACCGAGGATCAGTTCTTTAACCGATTTGCCGGGATGACCCGCATGGGTCCGTTCCTGCCGGTGGTTGGTGCTGAGACCAAATTCCAACCCGTCTACGTGGACGACGTGGCCCAGGCAGCGGTCAAAGGTATTCTGGGGCAGGCTGAGCCGGGCGTGTACGAGCTTGGCGGGCCGGAAGTGAAAACCTTCCGCGCCCTGATGCAACAGATGCTTGAAGTGATCCACCGGCGGCGCATCATTGTCGGTCTTCCGTTTTTTGCTGCCCGGATTATGGCGGGCGTGCTGGATATTGCGAAATTCGTCAGCTTCCAGCTGTTCCCGAACAACATTCTGACCCGCGACCAGGTCAGGAATCTGCGTCATGACAACGTGGTATCTGACGGGGCCAAGTCCTTTGCGGATCTTGGCATTGCGCCGACCACTCTGGAATCGGTGCTGCCGGAATATCTTTGGAAATTCCGCCCATCGGGGCAGTATGACGACATTCAGAACTCGGCGAAGAACCTGCGTATCTGATCAGCTGTAGGCCATGAACAACAATGCCGCGCCCAGTATGACGCGGTAGATCACATAGGGCGTGAAGCTGACACTGCGCAGCAGTCGCATCATAAGGCTAAGCGCCAGAAGTGCCGAGACAAAAGCAAATGCCGCGGCAATGGCCCCGTCCCGTGCCAGTTGCGCATCAGCGTCGCGTATCACATCCAGTGCCAGCAGTGTGCCTGAGGCCAGAATGGTTGGGATTGACATAAGCATGGCAATCCGTGCGCCGTCTGCTCGGGTATAGCCCAGTTGACGTGCTCCTGTAATGGTGATCCCGGATCGCGATGTTCCGGGGATCAGCGCAAGAACCTGCCACAGCCCCATGATGAAAGCATCGCGCACACCCCAATCGGCCGCCCCTTTCGTCTGGGGGCTTTTCTGGTCAATCCAATAAAGCAGCAGGCCAAAGCCCAGCATTGTCCATCCGATTACAGCGATCGAACGCATGGCCTCGCTTAACCCGGTCAGATGCAGGATCAGACCTGCAATCACGGTTGGAATTGTTGCAATGATGAGGCCCAGAGCCAAACGGGCCTGCGGCGTATCTGTCCGGCCGGTCAAGGCGCGCGGCAACCCGGCAAGGGCCTGCTTCACATCCGTCCAGAAATACAGAACGACCGCTCCGAGGGTTCCGACGTGCACCGCGATGTCTATGGCTTGACCCTGATCCTGAAGGCCTGACAAATTCGGCAGCAGGATCAGGTGACCCGAAGACGAAATGGGCAAAAACTCAGTTATTCCCTGAATGATTGCCACGAGAATCAGGTGGAAAAGACTCATCTGCCCTGCCGTGCTGTCGCCACGATTTTCTTGTGGTGTATGGCTATAAGGGCAGTGGAGAAAAGGAAAGTCTTCATATAGGTCCGTATCGTACCTAAAATTCCCTCCATAATTTGCCGATTTCGAGTGGAAGGGCGAAAAATTCTCATAATAGGTCAGTATATATGACTTTTCATCCGTTTGCGCATCGCATAAAGAAACCGAACCAAGCCAATTCATGGAGTCTGACCCGTGGCCAAGCAACCGATGCTGAAATTTGTGCAGATCGACCGCGTCATGCCGGAAAAGCGTGCCGCCAATGACCGCAGAGAAGACTTTAACGAGATCTATGCAGAATTCGCTGCCGAGAAAGCAGCAGAACAGGCCAGCCGTTGCAGTCAATGCGGTGTGCCTTACTGCCAATCGCACTGCCCGCTACATAACAACATTCCCGACTGGTTGCGGCTGACTGCAACCGGACGATTGGAAGAAGCTTACGAAACCAGCCAGGCGACAAACACCTTCCCCGAGATTTGCGGCCGCATCTGCCCGCAGGACCGTTTGTGCGAAGGAAATTGCGTGATCGAACAATCCGGTCATGGAACAGTTACCATCGGAACGATCGAAAAGTACATTACCGACACGGCGTGGGAAAAAGGCTGGGTCAAGCCAGTGGTCCCTGCGGCAGAGCGCCGTGAAAGCGTCGGCATCATCGGTGGCGGGCCGGGCGGTCTTGCCGCGGCAGACATGCTGCGTCGGGCCGGTATTCAGGTCACGGTCTATGACCGCTACGACCGTGCGGGTGGGTTGCTGATGTATGGCATTCCGGGCTTCAAGCTTGAAAAAGAAGTCGTCCAGCGGCGCAACGACCTGTTGGCTGACGGCGGTGTCGAGTTCGTTTTGAACTGCGACGTGGACGCTGCCAAATTCGCGGAAATTCACGCCAAGCATGACGCGGTCATCATCGCGACGGGCGTTTACAAGTCGCGGGATCTGTCCATGCCGGGCAGTGGTCTTGCCGGGATCGAGAAGGCAATCGATTTCCTGACCGCATCAAACCGAAAAAGCTTTGGTGATGCTGTTGAGGATTTCGACAACGGACGGCTGAATGCCGAGGGCAAGAAGGTTGTCGTGATCGGTGGTGGCGACACTGCGATGGATTGTGTGCGCACGTCGATCCGCCAGGGCGCGACGTCAGTCAAATGCCTGTACCGTCGTGACCGGGCAAACATGCCGGGTTCGCAGCGCGAGACACAGAATGCCGAGGAAGAAGGCGTGGTATTCGAATGGCTCAGTGCACCCAAGGGGTTCACGGGCGACGACAAGGTTTCCGGCGTGATGGTGCAGAAAATGCGCCTGGGGCAACCCGATGCATCTGGTCGCCAGGCCCCCGAAGTGATCGAAGGCGCGGATTATGTCGAGGACGCCGATCTGGTGATCAAGGCATTGGGTTTTGAGCCCGAAGACCTGCCAACGCTGTTCGGGCAGCCCGACTTGCCCGTCACCCGATGGGGAACGGTCCGGGCAGCATTCCAGACCGGGGAAACCGAAATGGAAGGTGTGTACGCAATTGGCGACATCGTGCGCGGTGCTTCGCTGGTTGTATGGGCGATCCGTGACGGGCGCGACTGCGCCGACGCGATCATCGACCGGTTTAATGCCAAGACTGCCGTCGCAGCGGAATAACCCCAGCTTTCAGGAGGGTTCGAAATGTCGGAACTTCAAGGCCAATGCATGTGTGGTGCGGTCACTGTAACAGCTACACCGGCGCGGGATGCGCTGGGGGCGTGTCACTGTGACCAATGCCGTCGGTGGACCAGTTCGATGCTGGTGACGTTTCAGGCGAAAGAAGGCTATGCCGCGCTAGGCCCGGTCAAGACATTTACCTCGTCCGACTGGGCAGAACGTGCCTTTTGCGACGAATGCGGATCCTCGCTCTGGTACCGGATCACGCTGCCGGGTGAGATGCACGGACAGACACAAATGGCGGCTGGCCTGTTTGAAAATGCAACAGGCAACCCGCTGAAACTTGAACTTTATATCGACAAAAAGCCCGAGGGATACGCGTTCGCAGGTGAACGTCGGCAAATGACCAAAGCCGAGGTCGAAGCCATGTATTCCCCCTCTGACGAAGGAGACAGCCAATGACCAAATATGATGCCGATTGGGTGCGGGCAGAAGAAGCAAAACGCAAGTGGATGGCCGAAAATGGTCTCTACTCCGAGGCAGAAGAGCATTCTTCGTGCGGTGTGGGCCTTGTTGTGTCCGTTGATGGCAAACGGTCTCGCAAGGTGGTGGATGCCGGGATTGATGCCCTGAAAGCGATCTGGCATCGCGGAGCCGTGGACGCGGATGGCAAGACCGGCGACGGCGCGGGCATCCACGTGCAGATTCCAGTTCCCTTCTTCTATGATCAGATCCGCCGCACAGGCCACGAACCCAAGTTGAATGAACTGATTGCAGTTGGTCAGGTCTTCCTGCCCCGCACCGATTTTGGCGCACAGGAGCGGTGCCGGACCATCGTCGAAAGCGAAGTTCTGCGTATGGGGTATTACATCTATGGCTGGCGACACGTGCCTGTCGATGTGACTTGCCTGGGGGAAAAGGCCAACGCGACCCGCCCCGAGATTGAGCAGATCCTGATCTCGAACTCCAAGGGTGTGGACGAAGAAACTTTTGAGCGCGAACTCTATGTCATCCGTCGTCGCATCGAAAAAGCGGCCTTGGCGTCGGGCATTTCGGGCCTTTATCTTGCGTCGCTGTCCTGCCGGTCGATCATCTACAAGGGCATGATGCTGGCTGAACAGGTCGCTGTATTCTATCCCGATCTGATGGATGACCGCTTTGAATCGGCGTTTGCGATTTACCACCAGCGGTATTCCACGAACACCTTCCCGCAATGGTGGCTGGCACAGCCATTCCGCATGCTGGCCCATAACGGCGAGATCAACACCCTCAAGGGCAACGTCAACTGGATGAAAAGCCATGAAATCCGGATGGCTAGCGGAACTTTTGGTGACTATGCCGAAGACATCAAGCCGATCATCGCTGGTGGTTCGTCAGATTCCGCCGCATTAGACTCGGTTTTCGAGGTGTTGGTGCGTGCGGGGCGGTCGGCCCCGATGGCGAAAACCATGCTGGTTCCGGAAAGCTGGTCCAAGCAGGCGGTCGAGCTGCCGCAAGCGTGGTGCGACATGTATTCCTACTGCAACTCGGTGATGGAGCCATGGGATGGTCCGGCCGCGCTGGCGATGACCGATGGACGCTGGGTTTGCGCTGGTCTGGACCGGAACGGGCTGCGCCCCATGCGGTACGTCGTGACCGGTGATGGCCTTGTCATCGCAGGGTCGGAGGCCGGAATGGTGCCGATCAACGAAGCCACCGTGACCGAAAAAGGCGCATTGGGGCCGGGTCAGATGCTGGCGGTCGACATGAAAAAAGGCAAGCTGTACCGGGACACCCAAATCAAGAACAAACTGGCCAGCGCGCTTCCATTCGGCGAATGGGTTGGCAAGATAAACGACCTGGACGAAACGCTTGCGGGTGTGACCGAAGCTCCGATCTTTGCGGGTGGCGAGTTGCGCAAGCGCCAGATTGCTGCGGGATACTCGGTAGAAGAGTTGGAGCAAATCCTTGCTCCGATGGCGGAGGATGGCAAGGAAGCCTTGGCATCCATGGGTGATGATACGCCCTCGGCTGTTTTGTCAAAACAATACCGCCCGCTGAGCCATTTTTTCCGTCAGAACTTCAGCCAGGTGACCAACCCGCCGATCGACAGCCTGCGTGAATACCGCGTGATGTCGCTGAAAACCCGGTTTGCCAACCTCAAGAACGTGCTGGACGAAGACAGCAGCCAGACCGAGATCGTGGTTCTGGAAAGCCCCTTTGTCGGCAACGCGCAATGGGACAAACTGGTTGAGAACTTTGATGCGCCGCTGGCGGAAATCGACTGTAGCTTCGAGGCTGGTCAAGGCGCATTGAGCGCAGCTTTGGCCTGTATCAGAGCCGAATCCGAAGAGGCGGTGCGATCTGGTGCCGGGCATATTGTCCTGTCTGATATGCGGTCGGGCGAGGATCGGATTGCGATACCAATGATTCTCGCGACCAGCGCTGTGCATTCCCATTTGACGCGTCAGGGTTTGCGGACCTTCTGTTCGTTGAACGTTCGTTCGGCCGAATGTGTGGATCCGCATTACTTTGCCGTTCTGATCGGATGTGGCGCGACTGTGGTGAACGCCTACCTGGCCGAAGATTCTTTGGCCGACCGCATCGACCGCGGTTTGCTGGACGGAACCCTGACAGAAAACGTCGCGCGCTATCGCGAGGCGATCGATCAGGGTCTGTTGAAGATCATGGCCAAGATGGGCATCTCGGTCATTTCGTCCTATCGCGGTGGTCTGAACTTTGAGGCCGTTGGCCTCAGCCGTGCCATGGTGGCCGAGTATTTCCCCGGTATGACGAGCCGGATTTCCGGTATCGGTATCAAAGGTATTCAGGCCAAGGCCGAAGAAATCCATGCCAAGGGTTGGAACAGCGGTCTGGATGTGCTGCCCATCGGTGGTTTCTACAAGGCGCGTAAGTCAGGTGAGACCCACGCGTGGGAAGCGACCTCGATGCACATGATGCAGATGGCCTGCAACAAGGCTTCGTATGAGCTGTGGAAACAGTATTCGGCCAAGATGCAGTCGAACCCGCCAATTCATTTGCGCGATCTGATGGATTTCAAACCGTTGGGCAAGCCGGTGCCGATCGAAGAGGTGGAATCGATCACCTCGATCCGCAAACGCTTTGTCACGCCAGGTATGTCGCTGGGTGCATTGTCGCCCGAAGCGCATAAAACACTGAACGTGGCGATGAACCGGATCGGTGCGAAATCCGACAGTGGCGAAGGTGGCGAAGATCCGGCACATTTCGTGCCTGAACCCAATGGCGACAACCCTTCGGCCAAGATCAAACAGGTGGCTTCGGGCCGGTTTGGCGTGACTGCGGAATACCTCAACCAGTGTGAAGAGCTTGAGATCAAGGTCGCTCAGGGTGCAAAACCCGGCGAAGGTGGTCAGTTGCCAGGTATGAAGGTCACCGACCTGATCGCGCGCCTGCGCCATTCGACCAAGGGCGTGACGCTGATCTCGCCGCCGCCGCACCACGATATCTATTCGATCGAGGATCTGGCGCAGCTGATCTACGATCTGAAGCAGATCAACCCGCGCTGCAAGGTGACGGTCAAGCTGGTAGCGTCCTCGGGCGTTGGCACGATTGCTGCCGGTGTAGCCAAAGCGAAAGCGGATATTATCCTTATTTCGGGTCACAATGGCGGTACAGGCGCGTCGCCTGCGACCTCGATCAAATATGCCGGTTTGCCGTGGGAGATGGGCCTGACCGAGGCGCATCAGGTTCTTGCGATGAACAACCTGCGGGATCGCGTCACCCTGCGGACCGACGGTGGTCTGCGTACCGGTCGCGACATTGTCATGGCCGCGATGATGGGGGCCGAGGAATACGGCATCGGTACCGCCGCGCTGATCGCCATGGGTTGTATCATGGTGCGTCAGTGTCAGTCGAACACTTGTCCGGTGGGCGTGTGTACGCAGGATGAATCCCTGCGCGCCAAGTTCACCGGCAATGCGGATAAAGTGGTGAACCTGATCACTTTCTATGCCCAGGAAGTGCGAGAGTTGCTGGCCAGCCTCGGTGCGCGCTCGGTTGACGAGATCATCGGCCGAGCCGACCTGTTGGCTCAGGTCAGCCGGGGATCGGCGAATCTGGACGATCTGGACCTCAATCCGCTGCTGATCACTGTCGATGGGGCACATAACATCGTCTACAACCGCGACAAAGAGCGCAACGCGGTGCCGGATACGCTGGACGCCGAAATCGTTCGTGATGCGGCCCGGTTCCTGAAGGATGGTGAAAAGATGCAGCTGTCTTATGCCGTGCAGAACACGCACCGGACCGTTGGAACCCGTGTGTCCAGCCATATTGTGCAGAATTTCGGGATGCGGAACACCTTTCAGGACGACCATCTGCATGTGAAGTTGCAAGGCTCTGCCGGGCAATCGCTGGGAGCTTTTGCGGCCCCGGGTCTGAAGCTGGAAGTGTCGGGCGATGCCAATGACTATGTCGGTAAGGGCCTGTCCGGGGGTATGATCGTCGTGCGCCCACCGCAAGTCAGCCCGCTGAAAGCAGATGACAATACGATCATTGGTAACACGGTTCTCTATGGGGCCACTGATGGGTATCTGTTTGCCGCCGGTCGCGCCGGTGAACGGTTCGCGGTGCGGAACTCTGGCGCCAAGGTTGTTGTCGAGGGGTGCGGTTCCAACGGGTGTGAATACATGACCGGCGGTGTCGCCGTTATCCTTGGAACGATCGGAGCCAACTTTGGTGCGGGCATGACAGGCGGAATGGCCTATCTGTATGATCCCGAAGGCAAGGCCGAGGCGCTGATGAACAGGGAAACGCTGGTCACTTGCCGGGTCACTGTGGATCACTGGGAAGATCAGTTAAAAACGCTTATCATGCGTCACGCTGCTGAATCACAAAGCCGCAAGGCTGCTGATATTCTTCAGCATTGGGATGTGGAAAAAGGCAACTTCCTGCAGGTTTGCCCGAAGGAAATGCTGAACAAACTTAGCCACCCACTGAGTGTTGAAGCCAAAGCAGTTCCGGCGGAATAAGCCGAAACTTTTTGCCTCTCGAAACCCCGCGTGTCATTTGCACCACGCGGGGTTCGTATATTAACGACGTTTCAGTGCTGGTCTTGCCCGTTTATCCGAAAATCGCCAATCTTTCTTCACACTCAGGCGATAATCATGGGCCGATCTAGGCACCAGATGATAAGCAGACAGGGGCAACCGGATGCCAACACCGTATCAGGATCAGTTTTATACTTTCGATCCAGCAAACCCGCCGCCTGCGGGAACGGCTGTCGCGGTTAGCAGTTTCACTTTGATCGATGCAGATGATGACAACGAAATTGATGCACCGAGTGGTGATACAGTCAATGGCCAGGACGTTACGAATTCCTGGCCGGGAGACACTGTTACCATCAACGTCGCGGGCGTCGGGAATGTAACCTATACCGGCACCACGTTTTATCTGGCTGATGGATCTCGGGTTTTTACACCGACAGACGGCCAGGTCTTGCAGCCGGGAACGTTTGTTTCAGCCACCTTCGTCAACACACAGGGGCCGCTGAATGTCGGCAATTTGGGTCCGCCCTGTTTCACGCCGGGCACCATGATAATGACCCCGGATGGGGAACGCACGGTGGAAGATCTTAAGGTCGGTGATCTGGTCACGACCGTGGATCATGGCCCTCAGCCTTTGATCTGGGTTGGGCGTACAGTGGTAGCCGCCGAAGGAAAGCTGGCCCCGATCCGGTTTGAGGCCGGAGTGTTCGACCTGGATCGTCCGCTGCTTGTTTCGCCTCAGCATAGGATGCTGATTGAAGACTGGCGAGCCTCGTATCTGTCCGGGCACGCTGAAGCGCTGATTCCGGCACATGCTCTGGTCAATGGAAAAACGGTGACCCGCGTGGAAGGCGGTGAGGTGGAGTATTTCCACCTTTTGTTCAAGCAGCACGAGATCGTCATCGCCAATGGTGCCAAAAGCGAAAGCTATTATCCGGGGCATGCGTTGTCGGCCTCGGACCGCGAAACGCAGAGCGAGGTCCTGCATCTGTTCCCTGAACTGGCAGGTCATGATCCGATGTCGGTAGAAACCGCACGCCCGGTTGTTCACCCGCGCGAAGCGCGCGCCTTCGCAATTTAGGCCGTTTCAAACCCGGACCGCGCGTCGTATAGCTGAAGTATGGCGAAGAAAGCAGCCCGCAAATCAAGCGGTAAGAAAAACAAGGCATCCAGCAGGAAATCACCAACGGTGCGTCAGATACGCCGTTGGCTGACTCGTGCGGTTGCGGCAATTGCAGGAGCTTTGCTTGCGATAATCCTGTTGTATTCGGTTGTGAACCCACCTTTAACCCATACGATCTGGTCAGAATGGCGCCGATTGGGAAAGGTTGAGCGTGAATGGGTACCGATCGAGGACATGGCCCCGATCATGGCGCGATCGGTTGTGGCAGCAGAGGATGCGAATTTCTGCCTGCATTGGGGATTTGATGTAGAGGCCATTCGAGATGCGCTTGAGGATGGCGGAAATCGCGGTGCCTCGACCATTACACAGCAAGTGGTAAAGAACGTATTCCTTTGGCAGGGGCGCAGTTGGATACGCAAGGCGCTGGAAACTTCGATCACACCTGTGGTCGAGATTTTCTGGAGCAAGCGGCGCATCCTTGAGGTCTATCTGAACGTTGCCGAAACCGGGAATGGCGTTTTTGGGGTCGAGGCTGCCGCGCAACAGTATTTCAACACCAGCGCATCGAAACTGACCCCAGTTCAGGCAGCGCGGATTGCCGCCATTCTGCCGTCACCGCGCAACAGGTCAGTCACAGATCCGACGGCGCGTACGCGCAGACGGGCGGCATCTATTCTGGATGGGGCGGCCACCATCCGCGCAGATGGTCGCGCAGATTGTTTCGAGGATTGAAACCCGTCGCCTGCCAAGGCTAAATCTGTCGGGTACTCACTGGTTCGATTGGAAGCCCATGGCGCGTTTGTTTCATGTTCCCCTCTCTCCGTATTGCCGCAAGGTTCGGCTGTCTTTGGCGGAAAAGAAGATCGAGGTTGAGCTTGTCGAAGAGCGATACTGGGAGCAGGATCCCGACTTTTTGCGCCGAAACCCTGCGGGTAAGGTACCAGTATTGCGTCTGGACGGACAAATGATGTCGGAAAGCGCGGCGATCTGCGAATATATTGAGGAAACCCGCCCCGAACCATCATTAATGCCAAAAAGTCCCGAAGCCCGATACGAAGTACGGCGCCTTGTCGGCTGGTTTGACGACAAATTCCATCATGAGGTGACGTCGAAGCTGCTGTACGAACGGGTGAACAAAAAAGTGACGGGTCAGGGCTATCCTGACAGCAAGAACGTCAAACAGGGTGCCAAAGCGATCAAGTACCATCTGGATTATATGGCATGGCTGTTGGATCACCGCCGGTGGTTGGCCGGTGATCAGATGACACTGGCTGATTTCGCGGCAGCGGCGCACCTGTCGTCGCTGGACTATATCTCGGATGTGGATTGGAACCGCAGTCAGGTGGTCAAGGACTGGTATGCAAAAATCAAATCGCGCCCTGCTTTTCGCTCTATTCTGGCGGATCAGGTGCCGGGTTTCCGGCCGCCGCCCCATTACGCGGATCTGGATTTCTGATAGGGTGTGCCAGGGGGGCTGTCTGCCCCCCCCCATCGCGCATCTGCGCGATTCCCCCCGAGGATATTTTTGGCCAGATGAAGAGCGGATCAGATTTGAAGGAAAAGCTGGTACAGCAGGCCCTTGAAGAGGGGTTTGTTGCGTGCCGTGTCTGCCGCCCCTGGGATGTTCCAAAAGTTCCCGAGCGTTTGGCAGCGTTCCTGGACGCAGGGTATCATGGGCAGATGGGATGGATGGCCGAGCGGACGCATTGGCGCGGTGATCCTGCGGCCCTTTGGCCCGAGGCGCGATCAGTGATCATGCTGGCCGAGAGTTACACGCCGGAACATGATCCTACAGACGTCTTGAAGCAACGCGCCCACGGGGCGATTTCTGTCTATGCGCAGAACAAAGACTATCATGATCTGGTCAAAAAGCGACTGAAGCGCCTGGCGCGGTGGCTGATTGCCGAGGCGGGCGGCGAGGTTAAGGTGTTTGTTGACACTGCACCCGTGCCGGAGAAAGCCTTGGGGCAGGCCGCCGGGTTGGGCTGGCAGGGGAAACACACGAATCTGGTCAGCAGGGAGTGGGGTAATTGGGCCTTTATAGGGTCTGTTTTTTCAACTTTGGATATACCCGCGGATCCCGCTGAGATTGATCGCTGCGGGTCTTGTCGGGCCTGTTTGGACAGCTGCCCCACGGACGCCTTTCCGGGCCCGTATCAGTTGGACGCACGGCGGTGCATTTCCTATCTGACAATCGAGCATAAAGGCCCTGTGAAGCCTGAGCTTCGCAGAAAGCTGGGCAATCGAATCTACGGCTGTGACGATTGCCTTGCGGCTTGCCCGTGGAACAAGTTTGCGGTTGCCGCAAGCGACCTGCGCTATGCAGCGCGCGAAGATCTGGCGGCGCCTGCGCTGGAAGAGCTGGTGGCGCTTGATGATACTTCGTTCCGAGCGAAATTCTCGGGCTCACCCATCAAACGGATCGGGCGCGACCGGTTTGTGCGCAACGTGCTTTATGCCATTGGAAACTCGGGGCAGTCGAAACTGAGGGCCGCGGCCCAAAGTTTGACAGATGACCCAGATGAAACCGTGGCCGACGCAGCGCGCTGGGCGGTGGAACAACTTTCATAATTGCCGCAAACAGGCTGGACGTGTCGGCCCCAATCGCTACACCAATCTGCAGCGAACAGTAAGGAGAACCCGATGGCGCTGGCTTTGGGGGTGGATACGGGTGGAACCTATACCGATGCGGTACTGATCCGGGATGAAAAAGAGGTAATAGCCTCGGCCAAGTCCCTGACCACACGTGCGGATCTGGCAATTGGTGTAGGCAAGGCGATTTCTGCCGTTTTGGAGCAGGCAAAAGTTGCGCCGGATCAGATTTCAATGGCCTCTTTGTCCACTACATTGGCGACAAATGCCTTGGTCGAAGGGCAGGGCGGGCGCGTTGCATTGATCTATATCGGGTTCAAAGACAGCGACCTTGAAAAGCACGGTTTGAAGGACGCGTTAAAAGGGGACCCGGCCCTGGTTATGTCTGGTGGGCATTCCCATTCTGGCAGCGAAGCTGCACCATTGGATGTTGCCGCGCTGGAGCAGTTTTTAGACACTCACAAGGGGATTTCAGGCTTTGCCATAGCCGCTCAGTTTGCCACCCGTAATCCCGCGCATGAACTTGAAGCCGCGCGAATCGTTTCGGAAAGAACCGGGGCTCCGGTAACATGTTCGCATCACTTGTCGGCAAAGCTGAATGGGCCGAAACGCGCCGTGACGGCAGTGTTGAACGCGCGGCTGATCGGGATGATCGACCGTTTGATCGGGCGGGCGCAGGACCGGCTGCGCGAGTTGGGGATTATGGCCCCGATGATGGTTGTTCGCGGTGATGGGGCGTTGATGAGTGCTGAACAGGCGCGTGAACGCCCCATTGAAACGATCCTGAGCGGACCTGCCGCGTCAATTGTCGGCGCGCGCTGGTTGACTGGCGCAGAGAATGCGTTGGTGTCGGATATTGGCGGTACGACAACTGACGTGGCGTTGATCCGTGACGGTAAGCCCGCGATCGACACGGCAGGGGCACAGGTGGGCGGGTTCCGCACAATGGTCGAGGCAGTTGCGATGCGCACCCATGGCCTTGGAGGTGACAGTCAGGTGCATGTCGTGACCGAGGGGTTGCAGGGCGGTGTTTTTCTGGGGCCGCGCCGCGTTCTTCCGGTGTCCCTGATCGCCTCGGAAGCGCCCGAGATCGTTCATGCCGTTCTGGACGAGCAATTGCGGGCCACGACGGTGGGTGAGCACGATACGCGCTTTGCCCGACGCGTGCCGGGAATACGTGACGACGGTATAGATGTGCGCGAAGAAGCCCTGTTGGAGCGGTTGGGAGATCAGGTTCTGCCGATTGGTTCCTTGCTTAGGTCCCGAATGGAGAGCGGCGCATTGACCCGGTTGGTGGAACGCGGGATCGTTCAGATCTCGGGCGTGACGCCGTCGGATGCCAGCCATGTACTGGGGCGGGTGGATGCCTGGGATGCTGAAGCCGCCCGTAAGGCACTAGAACTGGTTGCGCGCAAACGGGTCGGGTCCGGGGATATGTTGGCAAATTCCGCCGAGGCGCTGGCGCAAATGATCGTGGACCAGTTGACGGAACAGACCAGTTTGATCTTGTTAGAGGCTGTTTTTGATGAGGAACCGGACAGTTTCGGGCTGCCGCCACAGGAGTTGGCGCGGCATGTCCTGACACAGCGCGGATTGGCGCGGCATCGCGGTTTGTTGTCGCTGACCGCAGCTCTAAACGTTGATGTTGTGGGGCTTGGGGCATCAGCCCCCAGCTACTACCGGGCGGTTGGTGAACGGCTGCACTGCCGGATGATCCTGCCGGAACATGCGGGTGTAGCCAATGCGATTGGCGCCGTCGTGGGACGGTTGACCTTACGGCGATCGGGCACGGTGACAAGCCCTGCCGAAGGGCGGTATCGTGTACATCTCAAGGGCGGGCCCAAGGATTTTTCCGCATCAGATGACGCGTTGGCTTTGCTGGAAAATGTTCTGAGGTCGGAAGCTGAAGGTGCGGTGCGCGAAGCCGGTGCAGAAGATATCCGCGTGATCGTGGATCGCGACATCAAAACCGCGCGGGTCGAGGCCAATGATGTGTTTGTCGAAGCAATGATCACGGTCGAGGCAAGCGGGCGACCGCGGGTTGCGGCGGGCTAGCCCCTCTGACTTGTACAGAGGGGCCGGGCAGGTGGTGCATTATTCTGCGGCGCTGGCACGTTTGGGAAGAACCCAGTCCTGGCGCGGGAAGTGGCAGGTATATCCGTTCGGGATGCGCTCAAGATAATCCTGATGCTCGGGTTCGGCCTCCCAGAAATCGCCGACGGGTTCGACTTCGGTTACGACTTTTCCCGGCCACAAGCCGCTGGCATTCACATCTGCGATAGTATCCAGCGCGGTTGCTCTTTGGGCTTCATCGACGTGGTAAATCGCGGAACGATAGCTCATGCCTCGGTCGTTGCCTTGCCGGTTCACCGTGGTCGGGTCGTGAATCTGGAAGAAAAATTCCAGCAGGTCGCGGTAACTGATCTGCGACGGGTCAAACCAGATCTCGATCCCTTCGGCGTGGGTGCCATGGTTGCGATAGGTTGCGTTGGGCACATCGCCTCCGGTGTAGCCCACCCGGGTTCGCAAGACGCCCGGCAGCTTGCGGATCAGGTCCTGCATACCCCAAAAGCAGCCTCCGGCCAGTACAGCACGTTGTTCAGTCATTGGATTTCCTCCACGTGGATCAGGAATTCGGCGTAACCTTCAGCCTCCATCTCGTCCCGATGGATGAACCTGAGCGAGGCCGAGTTGATGCAATACCGCAGGCCACCATGTTCTCGCGGGCCGTCGGGGAAGACATGCCCCAGATGGCTGTCGCCGTGTTTCGAGCGAACCTCGGTCCGGATCATACCATACGTCGTATCGCGAAACTCCTCCACATGCTCGTGGAGGATCGGCTTGGTGAAGCTGGGCCAGCCACATCCGGATTCGTATTTGTGGGTCGAAGCAAACAGCGGCTCGCCTGACACGATGTCCACGTAGATGCCCGGTTCCTTGTTCCCCAAATACTTGCCTGTCCCCGGTCGTTCGGTGCCGTTGCGTTGGGTGACATGAAACTCTTCGGGCGAAAGCGCCGCGATAACCGTGGGGTCTTTGGTGTAGCGTGTCATGGATCCTCCGGCTGATTTGACGTTTGAGCCATTATCTGGGGGCTGCAGGGTAGAAAGCAAAGCGATATTTCAAACAGCTCTCACAGTCGTGCAGTCGGTCAGACGCAAACATTTGGGTCCTTGCTTTAGGCCGAAGCCGTTTTGCCAGAAGGTTGGCGTGACAGCTGAACAGCAAGAATACCCAGCGTCGTGACGGTAACGCCAATTGCGTCCATCGCGCCCAGTTTTTCGCCCAATAATATGGCCGCAATCGTGACACCAAATACCGGGTTCAAAAAGTGGAACGTGGCTGCGCGGATCGCGCCGATGCGATCCAGAAGAAGGAACCAGATCAGCGTGGCCAGCAGCCCAGGAAACAGGGTTGTGTAAGTGAACGCCAATGCCAGTGGCAGCGTCGGGTGGATGTAAATGGTCTCAAAGATCGGAGCGGCCACGAACAACGTGGCGGAACCTACAAGCATCTGCAGGCCCACGACCATCATGAAATTGCCGCCTGAGGTTGCGCCGCGAACCGCGAGGGTGGCAAAGGTCAGCGCCAAAGCTCCGATGCCGCATAGCGCGACGCCGAACATGTCGACACCAGAACTGATCCGGCTGCTCATGATCAGGGCGACGCCGGTGAATCCGGCAAACAAACCCAAAATACCGAGAGGGCGCAGTTTCTCGCCAAAAATAAGCCACCCTGCCAGTGCCACCAGCAAGGGCATTGTGGACGCGATAATCGCCGCAACCGAAGCCTCGACCGTTTGCATCGCGTAAAAATTCAGACCCAAATACAGGGCATTTTGGCAGATACCGAACAGAATTGTCGCCCGCCATTGGTTCCGAGTCAGGTGCCAGCTTTGCCCCATCGCCCGGGCAATCAGAACCCCCAGAACCCCTGAGATCAAAAACCGCAGAGCCAGCGAAAACAAAGGAGAGGCGTCTGCCACGA
Organism: Ruegeria sp. AE3; assembly: GCF_056542225.1. Lineage (NCBI taxonomy): Bacteria > Pseudomonadati > Pseudomonadota > Alphaproteobacteria > Rhodobacterales > Roseobacteraceae > Ruegeria > Ruegeria sp. AE3. The sequence continues at coordinate 159,926 of NZ_JBQFZL010000007.1, forward strand.
TGATCCGCGCCGAGGTAAAGGCGGACGACCAGATCAGGGCAAATGTCAGCCCCATGGCTATGGCGCGCAGATCCATGGAGACCCCCTGTCACTTTGCGCGGACTGTCCCCGATTTTGTGATCGGTCGCAAGCGCTGCGCGTCATAAAAGACGCATATGTGATGACAGGAAAGTCGCCCTTATGTTTTCGTTGATTGACTGACCAATTAAAGCTATCAGCTCCGGGATCTGACATATCAAGGGAGGGTTGTCGGTGCTTCTGGAATACATTCTATCTTTTGGCGTCCTACTGGCGTTGGGCCTGGTCGCGTTCTTCGTCGTGAAATGGTGGAACCTGCGCTGCGTTGGCGTGACACCTGTTCACCTTTTCACATTCATCGCGATCCTGTTTACGTCCGGTCTGGATGTTGGCCTGATCATGTTCCCGTTGACAGAATTTGGTGGGTATGCCGAAGATCCGGCATATGCCTTTGCTAATCCACTGGCGATCGAATTCGGTTTCTGGGGTTTTCTGATCTGGGCGTTTTACTTCCTGACAGCCTTCTATTTCTGCGTGATCGAACCGCGCGTGAACTTCTTTGAGATCCCGCTGGTCAAACTGATCAACAACGTGGTCATTATTGGCACCTGCGCCTTTACCGCCAGCCTGTTCCTGATCTACCTGCCTGGCTACCTGCCAGAGGTCGGAGATGGCGAATCTGTCGTTACCACCTTCTACGTCATCGTGTTTGTGGTCATATTGGCGGCGGCATACTCGTCGACCGACCTGAAATATGTGCGGATCCTGTCGGTGGGCTCGACCTTCCTGTTCATGGCCCTGATCCTGGGAATGTGGGCGGCCGCTGGTATGGGAATGACCGGGTTTGTCGAAACCGGCAGTAACATTGGCGCCTATTTCACCAATATGCACAAATTTGTCCTGCCGCTGACTGACTACCATGCCTTCTACCTGTTCTGGTGGTTTGCGTGGTCAATAATGATTGGCCAGTTTACTTCGCGCTTTGTGGGCGGGTTGAAGACCTGGCAGCTGTTGGCGGCGTTGTTGATCTTCCCGTCCATCCCGCTGGGGATCTGGTTCACCGTTCTCTACTACTATCACCTAAACGGTATCAGTACCGCAGGCATCACCAATATCGCGATGGTAATCGTCGGCGTGACCTTTGTGATAAACTCGCTGGACTCGCTGATTAGGCTCTACACGGACAACCTGAACATGACAGCCGAGCGGTTTGGCAAGGCGGCCTATGTCGCCGGCAATGTCGCGCTGCTGTTTGTCCTGACCCTGCTGTTCCAGAGCCAGTGGCTGCAAATCCAATGGATCGGAGCCGTCGTAGTCGGTCTCTACCTGGCTTGTGTGGTCTATATCCTTGTCACCAAGCGCAAAGAAGTGATGTGTATCGACGCCATGCCGGAAGATCGTGATCTGGACTTCCACAAGGTTGAGACGATTCACTGATTGTTTCTAACCTACCAAAACAAAAGCGGGCCTCGACATCGGGGCCCGCAGCCGTGTTTTGGCGATGCCCGGTTCGCGCCTCATTCCGTGTCGAGACGATATTTGAGGAAGCTGTGGCCAGAGTAGTCTACTTGCCCAACAAAATACGCGCCGAGTTTAGTCATTGCGCGCAGTTTCGTGCGTGAAGGCGGCAGCAAGAATGTCACGAACAGAATACGATTGTCCTGCTTTGCGAATGCGATGGCCTGACGCGCTATTTTGGCACCCAGTCCAAATGCACTGGGCTTCAGGACCAGCCCGAAATCCCACTCTTCACCTTCTTTTTGAAAACCGCCCCATCCCACATATTGTCCGCGGTGCAGAATTGCCCAATGACCTAGGCCGTCCCGCGCCCAACACGACTCTTTCGCATGAACGAAACTGGCGACTGTTTCCTCATCCCAATCCTGCGTCAGGAGAGGCATGTGTTCGGCAAGAATTGGATTTCTCATATGCGCCAGTATCTCAGGTGCTGAGACGAGGGGCAGTCGCGTGAATGTAATATCCTGTTCCATAGAACTGGGATTTAGCGGGCCAAGCAGGAAATCAAAGGGTTGTCCGTAAAAAACGTGCCAAGGACATCCGGTGTTGGATTGTAGCCCATATTTACAGTCTGAATAAGAACGCTGATGCCTTAGGACACATGTGCGCAGGCTTTAAATTGTGAAGCTCAGGCACAAAAAAGGGGCCGCGTAACCGCCACCCCTTTATATGGTTCCAAGCGCTTGAGATCAGCCGTTCACGCTGTCTTTCAGTGCTTTCGCGATGGTCATTTTCACAACCTTGTCGGCTTCTTTGGTGAAGGTTTCACCGGTTGCCGGGTTGCGGACCTGACGCTCAGGGCGTTCGCGGCAGTAGATTTTGCCGACGCCAGGCAGGGTCACTGCACCACCTGCGGAAACTTCGCGCGTGATCAGGCCGGTGATGGCCTCAAGCGCAGAGTTCGCGGATTTCTTATCGGTTCCCATTTCCTCAGCGAGAGCAGCAACCAGCTGAGTCTTTGTCATAGGTTTTGCCATTTCTTGGTCTCCTTAACGTGCCCGATCTATAGGGCCTCACCGCGTAACTGTAACGGGATATTGTGGCCAAACACAACGAATAGTAGCGCAGAAACCCCTAAAAATATGGGGAAAACGTTGCTTTTTTGCGTCAGAGGAAGGCAGTTTCGTCGAAGGAACGCAATTTCCGGCTGTGCAGACGCTCCAACGGCATGCCGCGCAGGTGCTCCATAGCGCGTATCCCGATCATCAAATGACGCCCCACCTGAGTGGTATAAAAGGACGAGGCCATGCCCGGCAGCTTTAGTTCGCCGTGCAGGGGCTTGTCCGACACGCACAGCAAAGTGCCGTAAGGAACGCGAAAGCGATAGCCGTTCGCGGCGATTGTGGCGCTTTCCATATCCAACGCGATGGCCCGCGACTGGCTGAGGCGCTGAACCGGTCCGGATTGATCGCGCAGTTCCCAGTTGCGATTGTCGACCGATGCAACTGTTCCCGTCCGCATGATCCGCTTCAGTTCATATCCTTCCAGCTCGGTCACTTGGGCCACGGCGCGTTCCAGCGCGACCTGAACCTCGGCCAGGGGCGGGATGGGCACCCAGACCGGCAGGTCATCATCCAGAACCTTGTCATCACGTAGATATGCATGGGCCAGAACGAAATCACCCAATGCCTGCGTGTTGCGCAATCCGGCGCAATGGCCAACCATCAACCACGCGTGGGGGCGCAGAACCGCGATATGGTCGGTCGCAGTTTTCGCATTCGAGGGGCCAACACCGATGTTCACCAAAGTAAGACCCGAACCATCTTCACGCTTCAGATGATAGGTTGGCATTTGCGGCAGTTTCAGCGGTTGCTCGATTTCTGCGTCCGGCTCCGTGATCTCAACATTCCCGGTCGAGACAAAGCTGGTATACCCGCTGCTGGGATCAGCCAACTGCTCACGGGCGTAGTTCTCGAATTCCGAAACATAGAACTGATAGTTCGTGAACAGAACGTGGTTCTGAAAATGCCGGGCATCTGTCGCTGTGTAATGTGCCAGTCGCGCAAGTGAATAATCGACGCGCTGGGCAGTAAACAATGACAAGGGTCCGACGGCGTCTTCATGATCGTGCACGCCGTTAACGATGTCGTCATTCGTGGTGGTCAGATCCGGCACGTCAAACACATCGCGCAGGGTGAAAGCAGCCGCCCCCTGATGCGGCACAACCAGACCTGACGTATTCGCCACGGCAAAATGCACCGGAATAGGTGTGTCCGACGCTGCAATCGTCACCGGTTGGTCGTGATTCTTGATCAACAGGGCAATCTGCTGGGTCAGGTAGGACCGAAATAAATCCGGGCGCGTTACGGTTGTAGCGTGAACACCGGGTTCCGCCACATGCCCAAAACTCAGGCGGCTGTCGACTTGAGCATAGGTCGACGTCTTTATGCGAATCTCGGGGTAATAGGCCCTGTATCTGGCGGTTGGTGCTCCATTTTGCAGTACCTTCGAGAAGCTGTCGCACAGAAATTCTGTTGCTTGAGTGTAAAGCTCCTCCAGTCGCGCAACTGCGGCTGCGGGATCGGTGAACTGTTCTGGCGAAAGGGCTTCAGGTGTCAGGAGTGTCGTCATGCCAAGGGTTCCAGAAGATCAATTTTTTTGAATGTGCGCACGTCAACCAGCCCGAGATCAGAGATCCTGAGTTCCGGTATGACGACCAACGCCAGCAGCGAATGTTGCATATATGCGTTGTTCAGATTGCAGCCACATTCCTGCATGGCCTGAACCATCCTGTCCGCCTTGGCCGCAACTTCAGCGGCCGGGCTGTCGGACATCAGACCGGCAATGGGAAGTTCGACCATCGCCAGTTCCTGGCCGTCCCGGAAGATCGTGATGCCGCCACCCACCTCGGCCAGTCGATTCGCGGCCAGCGCCATCTGTTCACGGTCCGTGCCGACGACGATCATGTGGTGACTGTCATGTGCCACGGTCGAGGCCATGGCCATTTTTCCCTGATATCCAAACCCCGAGACAAAGGCATTGGTGACGCCCCCTGTCGCCCGGTGTCGTTCGACCAGTGAGATCTGACATACGTCACCCTCACCTTCAACAAGCCCGCCGATAATCGGCAATTCGGCTTTCAGCGCTTTAGTGGGGGCCTGGTTTTCTACCACGCCAATGACGTTGGCCCTTACCTTGTTTGCGCCCTTCGGCGCCGTGATCTCAAAATCGGTCGAGGTCAGCGCATGCTTCAGATGAACCGTGCGACGTGCTTTGTCGGGCCAGTTTAGATGGGGGCAATCAACCTTGATCACCCCGTTTTCCGCGACAACCTGCCCGCGCGCTATGACCAGTTCGACCGGCAATTCGGTCAGGTCAGAGCTGAGGATGATATCCGCCCGTCGTCCCGGCGTGACCGATCCGATCTCGCGTTCCAGACCGAAATGCGTGGCGGTGTTGATTGTGGCCATCTGCAGGGCCACAAGCGGGTCACAGCCACAGGCAACGGCGTGGCGCACGACGCGATTCATATGCCCTTCATTGACCAGCGTTGCAGAGTGGCAGTCATCCGTGCACAGGATGAAATTGCGCGCATCCAGACCTTTTTCGGTTACTGCGGTAATCTGGCTTTCAACGTCATACCAGGCCGAGCCCAACCGCATCATCGAACGCATTCCCTGTCTGACCCGTGCGATGGCATCCGCTTCGCAGGTGCCTTCGTGGTCATCGGCAGGTCCGCCAGCCACGTAAGCCGCAAAATCAGGCCCTAAATCAGGGGATGCGTAATGCCCGCCAACAATCTTTCCTGCCCGCTGCGTGGCCGCAATCTCGGCCAGCATTTTGGGATCGCCGTGAATCACGCCGGGGAAGTTCATCATTTCACCCAAGCCGATGATCCCGGGCCAGTTCATCGCCTCGGCGACGTCTTCGGGGGTGATTTCATAGCCTGTCGTCTCTAACCCCGGTGCAGAGGGTGCGCAGGAGGGCATCTGAGTGAAGATGTTGACCGGCTGAATCATTGCTTCGTCATGCATCATGCGCACACCATCCAGCCCCAACACATTGGCGATCTCGTGCGGGTCGGTGAACATACTGGTTGTGCCATGGGGGATCACCGCGCGAGCAAACTCGGCGGGGGTCAGCATCCCCGATTCGATGTGCATATGCGCGTCGCATAAGCCGGGCAGGATATAGCGGCATTGCGCGTCGATAACCTGTGTCTCTGGTCCGGTACAATGCGAGGCGTCTGGACCGACAAATGCAATACGGCCTGCGGCGATTGCAACAGAATGGTTCGGCAGCAGTTCGCGGCTGTGCACATTTACCCAAGTCCCGCCCTTTATTACCGTATCTGCTGCCTCACGTCCGGCAGCAACTGCGATCAATCGGGGGGCGACATCGGGCCAAGTTGGGAAGGGTGCGTTTTCCATGGCTCAACTTTCACGAATGCGCGCGCGGGTGCAACCCCGGTTCTTCACTACTGCCGACGGATCACAATCCTGCAAATCTGCCCAACCCGGCCATCGAAAGCTGACATAGGCGCCGACAGCGCCCAGGAACCCGTCGAGTTTACGTTTCGGACCCGAATTCTCGCCGTATCCAGTTCGCAAAGGTGACGGCCCCGGGCGTATCCTCAGCCTGAGGGGAGAGCAGCAGATAATATGCCTCGGGCATCGGGGCGCGATGCTCAAATGGTGCGATCAGCCGCCCCTGATCGATCAGGTGACCCGCGATGGCGTCATGGGCCAGGCACAGGCCACCTCCGGCCATCGCGGCTGACAAACAAACCAGATAGGTTGTCGCGTAGGTAATAGGTGGATTCTGCCAATTCAGAGCCTGATCTTCCGCCCATGTCGCCCAGTTGGTCAACAGGTTGGAACAGTCGAACAGAGGTTTTTCCTGAAGGTCTTGCAGGCACACCTGATACCCCGGAGCACAGACGGGATAGTAATACTCTGAGCGCAGCATCTCTGTCCGGGTCGTATCAGAGGGTCGAAGGGAAAACCTGATCTCGACCGCTGCGCCTTCGGCCATCTCGCGCGGCTCCCACAGTTCGGTGAAGATGTTCAGCTGAACATCCGGGTGTTCAGTCCGAAATAACGGCAGGCGCGGGGCCAGCCAGTTCACGGCGAAACTGATGTTGCACTGAACCTGTACCGCGTTCTGTTGCGCGCCAGTAACCGCCTGAGTGCCCCGTATCAGCGTCCGAAACGCCTCGCGCACCACCGGCAAATAGGTGATCCCGGCCTCTGTCAGCTCAAGCGCCTTCGGGCGTCGCAGGAACAATGGCTGACCCAGATGACCTTCCAGCGATTTGATCTGCTGACTGACCGCACTTTGCGTCATGTTCAGATCCCGCGCCGCGTCGGTGAATGACAGATGGCGGGCTGCGGCTTCGAATGTGCGCAGCCAGCCCAGCGGGGGAAGCCTGTTTTGCATCGACATAACTCCGGCATAAGTTCAGCTAATGGGATAGTTGCGTTTTTTTCGTTGGTCAAATTGCCGGACCAAATGCAGGCTTTGGTCATTCGCAGTTGTCAAAGGACTCCACACATGAGCCTCACTAGCCTTCGCCCCAATATCGATCATTGGTCAGAACGTGTGGACATGGCCGCGACCTTTCGCTGGACAGCCCGGCTGAATATGCATGAAGCCGTTGCCAACCATTTCAGCCTTGCTGTGAACAAAGACGGGACGCAGTTCCTGATGAACCCCAATCAGGCGCATTTCTCGCGTATTCGCGCGTCTGATCTGTTGTTGTTGGACGCCAACGATCCGGATGTGATGTCACAGCCCGGTGCCCCTGATCCCACGGCCTGGGGCCTGCACGGCTCGATCCATCGCCACTGCCCGCACGCGCGTTGCGTCATGCATGTGCATTCGATTTTCGCAACGGTTCTGGCCTCACTTGCCGACAGTACGCTTCCGCCAATCGATCAGAACACCGCGACCTTCTACAACCGCTACGTGGTTGACGAAGAATTTGGCGGGTTGGCCTTTGAAAGCGAAGGCGAGCGGTGCGCCGGGATGCTGGCTGATCCGAAAAAGAAGGTCATGATCATGGGCAACCACGGGGTTCTGATCACCGGTAGCGACCCTGCAGATACTTTTAACAGGCTCTATTATTTCGAGCGCGCTGCCGAAACTTACATCCGGGCGCTGCAAACAGGTCTGCCCCTGCGGGTGCTGTCGGATGAGATTGCCGAGAAAACAGCGCAGGAACTGGACGACTACCCCGATCAGGCCGAAGCGCATCTGCGAGAGATCAAGGCAATACTCGATGCAGAAGGCTCAGATTACGCAACCTGATGCAAGACAGAGTGACCGACATGCGAGATACCGCTCAGGACCCTGAAGCCGCCCGCTGGCATTACCACCCCGACGGGCCAGTAGGCCTCAATCCGCTGTTCAGTTGGCCGCCGTGCCCATCCGCCGTGCTGAAATGGTACGGCGGAGCGTGGTTGCAAATCACCGCCCTGACCCTGTGCATGACTTTGGCCGTCATCGCCTATGCGTTCTTTTTCCCTGAGTTAGAGACGATGAAGAGCTTTGCACCCGGCTGGATGTTCAGGATTTGGTTGCTGAACATGGTGCCGCAAACTCTGATAGCAGGAAGCCTGCACTGGTGGCTGTACATGCGCAAAGGGCAGGGGATGTACAAAAAGTTCGATCGAAGAGACCTGACGCGGGACAACGGAACATTCACATTCCGCAATCAGGTCTGGGATAATATCTGGTGGACGCTGGGCAGCGCCATGACGGTGGCGACCATTTACCAGTGGGTCATCTTTTGGGCGATGGCAAATGGCTGGGTTCCGACGATTACCTGGGCCAGCGCGCCGGTGTGGTTTGTGGTTTGGATGCTGTTCATTCCCATGTGGTCCGGCCTGCATTTTTACTGGGTGCACCGGCTGGAACATCATCCCAGGCTTTATAAACATGTGCACGCGGTCCATCACCGCAATGTCAATACCGGGCCGTGGTCAGGGATTTCGAATCACTGGTATGAAAACATGCTGTATTTCACGACGTATTTCATCCACCTGATCGTGCCATCCCATCCGCTGCATGTGTTGTTTCACAGCTCGTTCCAGCAGGTCAGCCCGATACTGTCCCATTCTGGGTTCGAGAAGATAAAGGCCGGTGAGACCGAAGCCGCGCGGGCGGGCGACTTTTTTCACCAGCTCCACCACCGGTATTTCGAGTGCAACTACGGCACATCCGAAATTCCTTTCGACAAGTGGTTTGGCACCTATCACGATGGCTCGGCCGAGGCGACGACACGCACGCGCGCTTACAAAAAGCAGATGTATACTTGACGCGGCTGGACCTGTCCGGGGCCTAAACCCGTTCGAACAATGCAATGAAGGCCGTGTCATCCTTGTTTGGACCCGCGGCAAGATCACCGTAGATGCGAACCTCGGGCAGGGTCAGGTTGCGAATCTGATCCTGTTCCATTTCGTGCAGCTTGCCCTTGAAGCCCATCTTTTCGAAATGGTGGGCGTTTATTGACAGGGCGAACGTCGCGCCTGACCGTGCGACGCGAAGCAGGGCGGGTAATACTTCGGGACCCAGATGGCCATGCGTGAACGTGCCAGATGACACGATGCCGGAGTAGCTGTCAGGCGGAACCGGGATGCCATGGGTCAGGTCAGCCTCGATCGCGTCCCGGTAGATATCCTTGCGCATAGCCTGTTCCAGCATTTCCGAACTGATATCCGTGGCATCAATCGGCCCAACGCCAAGCCCAGACAATACCGCGCCGCACAGGCCCGTTCCCGCACCGACATCCAGAACCGGCCCCTGACCGCCCGCGCCCACAAACGCCCGCGCGGTATGGATATGAAGCTGATAATCCTCACGCGCGGCAAAGCTGTCGTCATAATCCCCGGCCCATTCCGCATAAAGGCGTTTGTTTTCGTCCGGAGAGCTCAGCGCGTAGGCAGAATGCAGGTCTGGTTTCTTTTTGCTCATATCCACAGAAAGGCGCATCAGAAGATTCGATTCAAGTGCGTCCATGCGGCGCTTGCATCCCGATACGTTGAAGCCCATCAACGGTGCATGACCAAGACACTCTTCTCATTTGGCCACGGCTATTCTGCGCAGGCCCTTTCCCGAATTCTTGCCCCGAAAGGCTGGCAGATTTTTGGCACCACACGAGATGGCGAAGGCGCAGATGCGATACGTGCCTCTGGCGCGGACCCGCTGATCTGGCCCGGTGAGGTCCCAAATCTGGATGGGGTGACGCATTTGCTGATCTCGACAGCACCGGGCGAGGCGGGCGATCCGGTACTGGCGGCGCTGGGCGATGAGATCCGAAAACGGGCAAGTCAGTTCACATGGGTGGGCTATTTATCGACAACGGCTGTTTATGGCGATCATCAGGGCGGCTGGGTTGACGAAGACACCCCGCCAACACCGACCGCCAAGCGTGGAAAGTGGCGCATGCTGGCTGAAGAGCAATGGGCGGCTGTGCCGGGCCTGCCTGTTCACATCTTCCGTCTGGCAGGGATATACGGCCCAGGTCGTGGGCCGTTCTCCAAGCTCACACGCGGTGGGCTGCGGCGCATCATCAAGCCGGGGCAAGTGTTTTCGCGTATCCACGTGGATGACATTGCGCAGGTTCTGCAAGCCTCGATGACAAGGCCGAATCCGGGCAGTGTTTACAACGTATGCGACGATGAACCTGTCCCGCCACAGGATGTCATCGGGTATGCCGCCGAATTGCAGGGGCTTCCTCTGCCCCCGGCGGTTTCATTTGACAAGGCTGACCTGACACCGATGGCGCGCAGTTTTTATAACGAGAACAAACGCGTCCGAAACGACCGGATCAAGGATGAGTTGGGTGTCGAATTGATCTATCCAAACTACCGGGTGGGGTTGGAGGCGCTGATGAAGGACCGGTAGGTTCTTTACTGCGCGGCTGCTTTAATCATATCCGAGGCTTTTTCCGCGATCATTATTGTTGGCGCGTTTGTGTTTCCCGATACCAGCGTTGGCATCACCGACGCATCAACCACACGCAGCCCCTCGATCCCCCGCACCCGTAGTTCAGGATCCACAACCGCCAGATCGTCGGTGCCCATCTTACAGGTGCCAGCCGGGTGATAGATCGTGTCGGCACGGGCGCGGATATGCCCCTCCCAATCGGCGTCGGATTTCGCCGTATCCGTTCCGAACATCTCTTTGTGCCGATATTTGGCCAAAGCCGGCGCTTGCAGGATGTCTCGCGTCATTCGCGCGCCTTTGATCATGGTGTCCAGATCTCGTGCATCTGAAAGAAACCCCGGATCGATGACAGGCATTGCCATTGGGTCCGCGCTGCTCAGGCCAACGGTTCCCCGACTTTCCGGGCGAAGCTTGCAGATATGACAGCTGTACCCGTAACCGTAATGCAGCTTGCGGGCGTGATCATCGACCATTGCGATGGTGAAATGCAGCTGGATATCCGGGCGTTCCAATTCGGGTGAGGTTTTCAGAAACGCCGCCCCTTCGGCAAACGGTGTGGCCGCCATTGACACACCGGTCTTGCGCCACTGACGGATGTGCTTCAGCAGTCGCACCGCTGCTGTCGCACCGATCCCAAAGTTGTTCGTGTCTTTGGTTCGGTAGGTCAGTGTAAAATCGAGGTGGTCCTGCAAATTCTGCCCCACACCCGGCAGTTCATGCAGAACAGCGATCCCGTGCGTTTCAAGATCAGCGCTTGCTCCAATCCCTGAGACTTGCAGCAGTTGAGGTGTTTTTAATGCTCCCGCGCACAGTAGAATCTCGCGCGTGGCGGTAACGGTGGTGTCTGCCTCTTTGCCTTTGACCCTGAAAACAACGCCAGTTGCGCGCTTACCTTGAAAGACCAGCCTTTTCGCATAGGCATGTGTAATGACTGTCAGGTTCGGGCGGTTGGCAATCGGGAACAGGTAACCCGAACCCGCTGAGCACCGCTCACCATTCTTTGAAGGGTCATGATACTGCGTTACCTGATACAGCCCGACACCTTCGTTATCGCCTCGGTTGAAATCTTCAGTGTGGCGATGTTGGAGTTGCTGCGCGGCTTCAATGAACGCGCGGGTGATCGGGCGAGGTTCTTTTTGCTGTGACACCTGTAACGGGCCCTTGTCACCATGCCAGCTGTCTGCACCAAGCTCATTGTTCTCGGACCGTTTGAAATACGGCAATACGCTGTCCCAATCCCAGCCGTCGCAGCCCAGATCGGCCCACCCATCGTAATCCTGCCGCTGACCTCTGACATAAAGCATCGCATTGATCGCGCTCGAACCACCGAGTGCTTTACCGCGGGGTTGATACCCCCGGCGTCCGTTCAACCCACGTTGCGGTATGGTTTCAAAAGCCCAGTTGTTGATCTTGGGGCGTCCCGGAAGGGTTGCCACGACAGCTGCCGGCACTCTGACTGTCAGGCCCTTTCCGTTCCCGCCTGCTTCGAGCAGGCAAACGCGTGAAGCCGGGTTCTCGCTGAGGCGGTTTGCAAGAACGGATCCTGCCGACCCGCCGCCCACGATGATATAGTCGAACTGCATGCTGGCTTCCCTACTATCAGAACCATAATGCGCTGGTCCGCTGTTCGTCATCCGAGCCAGGCTTCCCTGAGACTGCGTCAATAGAGTGAAAAAACAATTGTGACCTGAAGTCAGTTTCCAAGTGTTCTTCGACATTCAGCGAAACGGTACGCCCGCGTCGATCGAAAGACTCAAGACGGATCTCAATGTCGTCGTTTGCTGTCGGGGCCGACGATTCCAGCCAAAGCGCAGATTTCACCCACTTCTTCTGATGAGCCTGCACCTTAAGTGGCTGGCGGAAATCGCAAAGTAAACGTTTAAGTATTTGAGTTATTATAATTAATTTAGAATTTAGTGAGAAAAGCAAAGTTTTTTCAAAATGGGGGTTGCGGGTTGGAAGTCTAATCCGTAAATACCCCTTCACCGGCGCAGCTGAGGTTGGCCTGACGGACTGGAAAGACGGTTGAGACGCACCGG
>NZ_JBQFZL010000008.1:0-168919 GCF_056542225.1 Ruegeria sp. AE3
CAACATCCAAACACGCTAAATAAGACCTAACCACCAAACCCGCAACCAATACCAAATACTCAAGCAATCCATAACCGCAATCGAACGGCTAATGTGCTTTGGAACACCATGCCTTTGGTTGAAACCAATACAACTGCCGCAAATGGCCAGTATCCAACACCCAGTTGGTTGCAGAAACAGGCGCTGCAACAATTACAGACGCAAACGTGACTGCTTGGAGCAGGAGTTTCGTTTCATTTCACTGCTAAATATGGCAATTCTGCCCTTGCGGGTCTGATCCGCGATTGAGAAACACAAGCAGGTCGCGATCATTCGATGAGAGCTGAGATGACTTCTGAACAAGCAGTCCGCGATGCGGTTCAGACGCATTCGAAGCGTGTCTGGCGGTTTGCGCTGGCATTATCGGGTGCCTCGGATGTAGCCGACGATTTGTTGCAGGCCACATGTTTGCGCGCGCTTGAACGACATCATCAGGTGACGTCGCATAACCGTCTGGACAGCTGGTTGATGACAATCTGCCGGTCGATCTGGCTGAATGAGCTGCGTTCGCGGTCGGTTCGGAACGCGCAGGCGCTGTCGGTGACCCCCGAAGCGGATCTGGTTGCAACGGGACCAGACACAGAAACGAATATTTTTGCGGCTGAAGTGTTTACTCAAGTGATGCAGTTGCCAGAGGCACAGCGCGAAACGGTTATGCTCGTCTTCGTTGAGGGGTACAGTTACCGCGAAGCCGCCGCCTTGTTGGAGGTTCCAATTGGCACGATCATGAGCCGGCTTTCGAATGCCCGGCAGAAACTTAAAACCGTGATGCAGATTGATGCAGCGGACACCGCGCGACGGAGTGGCAAATGACGTTTTCCGACGAGACGCTTCTAGCGTATCTGGAAGGCAGCCTGGACGAGGCTCAGACCCGCGCTATTGAGGCTGCGGTTGAAGATGACGCTACGTTGGAACATCGTCTGATGGCGCTGGATCCGTTTGCGCCAGTTGTTCGGGACGTTTTTGAGAACCTGCCCGCTGAAGCGCCGAAGGTGGACCTGCCGGAAAAAACGACACGGCCCGGCATTAACGGGTTTCTGCGTCTTGTTGCGGTGGCTGCCAGCGCGGCGTTTGCAGCCGTCGCCGTAACATTCTGGGCCACCCGGCCAGCAGATTTAAGCTGGGCCCAGCAGGCCGCGATCTATCAATCACTTTACGTGCCGGAAACGATTGCATCGCTGGACAGTTCGGACGCGTCGCTGGCCAAGCAATTTGCAATGGCCGAAGCCAAGCTGGGACGATCACTGAATCAGGAAACACTGGAAGCGTTGCCAGGGTTGGAGCTGAAGCGGGCGCAGGTTCTTTCATTCAAAGGCAAGCCCTTGATCCAAGTGGTTTTTGCTGATGATCAGGGTCAACCACTTGCCTTCTGTGTTATTCGCCAAGGACCGAATGCCCCAAGTACCGAAGTCCAACAATCGGTGTTGAGCGGTTTGGCAACTGCAAAATGGGAGCAGGGCGGTTATGGATATATGCTGTTGGGCAGTTCCCCGCATACAGATTTAAGCGCCGAACTGGAAGTGTTGGCCCGTACATTCTCGGGCTGATGGAAAACCCTTGTGAACAGTTGCAAATGCCCGAAGAATGCCGGGTATGACGTCGAAGAAAACCATGCCCCTTCCAGAAGACGAGGTCGATGATCTTGGCCCAGCCAGTATCTATGACGGCGATCCGGCAGAAGAGGACGACCCTTGGTTTTTGCCCCCGGACCAGGACGTGGAGGAAGATTTATTTCTGCCTGGTCCCCGATCAGATCAGCGCCCGTTGTTCGATCCGCGCGATTGGCATTCGGCACAATCAGAATTGTCGGCAGAGCTTGCTGATCTTGCCCTGACCTTTGGCGCTCTGGATGAGCGGCTGCGTTCGGGGCCTGAGGGGTGGACGCACCGTTTGGCACTTATGGAAACGTCCGATCTGGGGTGGTGGACAGGGGATCGGGTCAGCGTAGACCGCCTGGCTTTGTGGACGGGTCTGAGGATCGGCGCGACCCACGATGACGTGCAGGCGCTGTTTCGGGCAGGTTGGGCCGTGCGCCGTCTGAGCTCAGGCGCAGGCCCGGCTACAGGCGGGTGGGAAAGCGGGTTGACAGCGTTTCTCGACCGTCTGGCTCAGGGCTCTGGTGCGACGCCCGAAGCGATCGTTGATCTGGCCGAAGTCATGCAGAATGCTGAAAGGTTGCACCCAGTAACACAATCGGCGATCGCGTTTCATGCTTGGCGAGCTATATCGCAGGGCGTCGGACACGACACCGAGGCGGCAATCATCGCAGCGCGGCACGCGGCTTCGATGGGGCGCGGCGGCGCAACGTTCATGCCACTGGCGCTGTCTGGTCCGGGTGCGTTGCGCGGAACGGGTGGGCCGACGGAAAAGTTAGGGTCTTGGATACAGGGCGCCGGGCAAGCCGTTCTTGCGGCCTTGCTGCACCTCGACCGGATCAGTGCCTGGGAGGGCAAGGCGCGCGACGCAACGCATGATTTGAGCGGTCGCACCCCCCCGCGTCTGATTGATGCTCTGGCGGCGTGGCCCATGGTCTCGGCCCCGCTTGCGGAAGAACTTACCATTTCTTCGCGCGCGGCGGTTCAGCGGAATTTTGACCTGTTCACCCGGAGAGGTCTGGTGCGTGAAGTCACCGGCCAAGGCCGTTACCGGGTCTGGACTGCCGCACTATGATCCGTCAACCACTTGAAGATGCGTGCGGCGGGAAGCACGCTTTCAGCGCCCAACGCCGACATAGGTGTCAAATCCTGACTTCAGCGCCGTAGTTTTCGAGTAGATGTTGCGCAGGTCAACCATCCTGGCTGATTTCATTGACGCCGCAATTTCGGAAAGGTTCAGCGCGCGGAATTCATTCCATTCCGTCAGCAGCACAACAACATCCGCGCCCCGCGCGGCGATATACGGATCGTCGCACCATTCGACGCCCGGCAAGAGCGCCTCCCCTTCAGATTTTCCCTGTGGGTCAACAACACGCACCTTTGCGCCTCCGCCTATTAGGGCGGGGACGATGGACAGTGATGGTGCGTCGCGCATATCGTCTGTGTTGGGTTTGAACGTAACACCCAGAACTGCCACGGTCTTGCCGTTGAAATGATCGTCACATGCGTCACGAATTTTCTCGATCATCCGCTTCTTGATTTCGTCATTAACGCGGATGACGGTCTCGGTGATCTGCATTGGATGCGCGTGGTCCTGCCCGATCCGCGCCAACGCGGCCGTGTCTTTTGGAAAACATGAACCACCGTAGCCGGGTCCTGCATGCAGAAATTTGTTGCCGATCCGCCCGTCAAGGCCGATGCCGCGCGCAACTTCTTTAACATCCGCGCCAACTTTTTCGCACAGTCCTGCGATTTCATTTATGAAGGTGATCTTGGTCGCCAAAAACGCGTTGGCGGCGTATTTAATCATCTCGGCACTTTCCAGATCGGTGGTCAGGATCGGGAAGTCGCGCAGATACAGAGGGCGATATATTTCTGCCATCACTTCGGCAGCGCGGTCGTTTTCCACGCCGACCACGACGCGGTCCGGGCGCATGAAATCGTCGATTGCCGCGCCTTCGCGAAGAAATTCAGGGTTCGAAGCCACGTCAAATTCGGCCTGGGGGTTGGCGGCCTTGACTGTTTCCTGCACTTTTCTGTTTGTTCCGACGGGCACAGTCGATTTTGTGACGATAACGGTATACCCGGTGACAGCCTGAGCGATTTCTTCCGCCGCTGCCATCACATAGGTCAGATCCGCATGGCCGTCTCCACGCCGGGTTGGCGTTCCAACTGCAATAAAGATAGCATCCGCGCCGTCCACTGCGGCTGCAAGATCGGTTGTAAAGCTCAGACGGCCAGCCGCGACGTTTCGTGCCATCAGCACGTCCAGACCCGGTTCATAAATAGGCACCTGTCCGGCTTTGAGCATATCGATCTTCTGCTCAGCCTTATCAACGCAAATCACATCATGACCGAAGTCCGAGAAACACACACCGGACACAAGGCCCACATAACCTGTGCCGATCATTGCAATGCGCATCTGCCAAATCCTTTTTTACCAATTACTATCAACGGCGCGGGCACAATCGAAGAATCCAGAGCCGGTTTCAATGATTTACAGGTATGGCTGTTGAGTTCCCACGTTTTCTTGTTGTTTTTGAGGCAATAAGTGCTGGAAAGGAGTTTCTAAAGTCCGTCGTGCAGCGCAGAAACTGTTGAATCACGGCCATTGTCAGCTGAGAAGATACAATTCTGGGCATGGATCAGTAATAAACAGCCACCAGGCGTGTGGTGTTGCGTCGCTCGCTTTTCGACCGGAGCAAGGCGTCTGTGGCGGGTCCAATGAAATCGGTGATCGCTAAAGAAATGGGTCGACTACACAAAAAAACCGCCTGAACCACAGTTCAGGCGGCAGCTGTACTCAGAACCAGCGCCCTATGGCGATGACACTTGGTGAAAAAGCGACTGCATCCGAAGTTGAGGAGAGGGCTTTGCAGGTAACTTGAGTGTTTCCGGGCACATCAAACCCGATGAAGCGATTATTAGCCCCAGCGCTGCCACTAACGCTTGGCGCAGAGGAGAATGGCGCTGGGTAGTCCCACGTCATTGCAGCGCTTGCGAATAATGCGCCTTCAGCGGTCGTACATGCGACAGGAAGCAACACGGCGGTGCAAATCATGGTTCCATCAGCAAAACGCGTGAAATCGCCACTGGCATTACTTCCGCGCTCTATGACCGCACCGGTCGGTGTGCCGCCAACTTCTGATACCGCCCCCAGAAGGTTGCCCGGCCCATAGCCGTAGTCGGCACGCATCAGGCGACCCGGAGTGGTATCCGTCATATTACCCTGAATAGCTGCACCAGCCGCTGTTCCGGTCGTAGGGTCAAAAGTCAGAGCTTCCGTCCAGGTACCTCCGTCAGGGGACACTTTAATTGAGAACCCCGTACTTCCGGATAACCCCATTTCAGCGTGGCCGGTCCAGTTCGACTGAAACACCAGCGATGCCGTATCGCTGGCACCCGCCTTGTTGATCTTCAGCTGATGCCCGCCGCCCTCGTGGCTCAGAAGCGTGGCCGGGCTTCGGACAGACAAGCGATTCGTAACGTCCGAACTTGTCGCCACCCCGATACCATCCAGGTTCTGAGTATTGACGGGCAAGGGCAGCCAGTCAGACCCATTCCAGAACTTCAGTTCACCAGTGGCTTCGTCCCAGGCACGCCAGCCCGCATACGGGGTCAAGAAATGCCAGGCGTTGTCCAGCCATGCGGCAAGCTCTCTTGCATGCCCGGCCCAGTCCCCGGTGGGGGTGGCGCCCAGAGCATAGATATCGCCCTGCTCGGGGACTACGGGCGGGGTGCTGGCATTGGTCGTTTGCACTGAAAGCTGAACGACCAGATCAAGCTGTCGCAGTGCTTCATTGTGGGTGACGTGTTTTTGGGCCTGCGAAGGCTGCAGAAAAGGCAAGTGCAGTCTGGGTGAGATCTGTGACACGGGGGGCCTCCTGTGGCTGTCGGTCCGAAAGTCGGTTGCGCGCCACCCTGCCGTAAGGCGCGTCAATCTCGTCTGACCTGGCCGACCGCACAGGAAATGATCTGTTAACCCGAGTATCTCCGGGGATAAGCCGACCCGAGTATGGCCTGTGGAGAACTATGTCGCCGCTTAATCCCGGGCATAAATGTCTTCATATCGAATGATGTCATCTTCGCCTAAATAGGTGCCGGTCTGCACTTCGATCAATACCATGGGCACCTTGCCAGGGTTCTCCATCCGGTGCACAGCACCCAGCGGGATATAAACTGACTGGTTTTCACTGACCAACCGTTCCTGATCATCGATTGTGACCTTGGCGGTGCCCTCTACCACAATCCAATGCTCGGACCGGTGGTGATGGGACTGCAGGCTGAGCGCTGCGCCAGGATGCACATGGATTCGCTTGACCTGAAATCTGTCACCGATCACGAGGCTCTCAAACCAGCCCCAGGGGCGGTGATCGACCGGAAGCGTATCTGCCTGTTTGGCCCCTTTTGCCTTTAAGGCAGCAACAGCCTGCTTGACATCCTGGGCTTTTTCCATGCTGGCAACCAGCACAGCATCTGGCATCGCAACTGCGATAACGTTCTCAAGCCCCATTGCCACCACTTCCTGCGCTGGCGATTCTGATCGTATCAGAACGTTGCGGCAGTCGATTGTGGTTACTTCCCCATGTGTCGCTATGTCATTTTCATCAGGATCTGACAATTCTTGAACAGCCGTCCAACTGCCAACATCAGACCAACCTGCGGAATAGGGAACCACGCTGAGGTTGGGAGCTTTTTCCATGACCGCATAGTCGATCGATATGTCATCGACGTCAGCCCAAGCTGAAGGATCCAATCTCAGGAACCCCAAATCTGTCTTGGCGCTGTCGACGGCCTTTTGGACAGGTGCAACAAGGTTGCTAGCGTACTTTTCATATGCGGCAACGATGTCACGTGCCGCAAACAGGAAGATGCCGGAGTTCCACAGGTAACTGCCATCTTTCATCATCGCCTGCGCCGCTTCCAGATCCGGTTTCTCCACGAACCGATCCAGGCGAACTGCACCCTCGGACGCGTCTGGGGCGTCGTTCAGCTTTAAGTAGCCATACCCGGTTTCGGGCCGAGTGGGCGTGATGCCAAATGTCACCAGATCGCCTCGTTCGGCAATTGCGCGCACGCCTATGTCGACTGCCTGATGAAAAGCCGCCTTGTTTGGAAGCACATGATCTGAAGGTGCAACCAGCATGATGGCATCCGGATCATGTAAGGCAAGGTACAACGCAGCCGCCAGTACGGCAGGGGCCGTGTTGCGCCCTTCAGGCTCAATCAGGATCGGGCCGGGGGCGATCCCCACAGCTGTCAACTGTTCAGGGACAATAAACCGAAAGGCATCGTTGGTTAGAACCAGTGGTTTGGCATAGGGCGCATGCGAGGGCCCAAGCATACGGTCGGCACAATCTTGTAAAAGACTGGTTTTGCCGACAAGTGGGACGAATTGCTTGGGATAGCTTTTGCGCGACAGGGGCCACAAACGCGTTCCTGAACCACCACACAGGATGACTGGATAGACCGTTCTGTTCATACGCGTGCCCCTGAATTGCTGATGACCAACGATATTTTTCAGTTCTTTTTGTGGAATGAGTGATCCCTTGGCTACTGGGCCGCTTTTCCAGTTGCAACGATGTCATTCAGATACTGGCTCAGGTCATCACGCAGGTCGTCACGGGCAAGGGCAAAGGAAACGGTTGCTTGCAGAAAACCGGATTTTGAGCCGCAGTCGAAACGCTGCCCGTCGAACTTGTAGCCAAAAACGGGCACGCCGGATGCGATATCTTCGGCGATTGCATCAGTCAGTTGGATTTCACCGCCGCTTCCGGTTTTCATTGCGTTCAGGTTGTTCAACACGGAAGGTCGAAGAATATAGCGCCCGATAACGGCCAAATTGGATGGCGCTTTCGATGGTTCAGGCTTTTCAACCATGCTCTTGGCCGGAATGACCGGGCCGATACTGTCGACAACATCAAGCACGCCATACGAACTTGTCTTTTCTGGCGGAACCTCCATCGTTGCCACCATGTTGCCGCCCGTTTCCTCATAGGCTTCGACCATTTGTTGCAGACATGGTTTGTCTGCAGCAATCACATCGTCAGGCAACATAACGGCAAAAGGTTCATCGCCTATCAAGCGGCGCGCGCACCAAACGGCGTGGCCCAGGCCCAAGGCTTTGTGTTGGCGGATATAGGCGATCGCGCCGCTTTCCATATTGGTCTTGTTCAGGATATCGAGAAGCTTGTTTTTCCCTTTGGCCATTAGTTCCTGTTCGAGGACGAGGTTATGGTCAAAGTAATCTTCAAGCGCGGATTTCCCGCGAGACGTCACAAAGATGAACTCTTTGATCCCAGCGGCGCGGGCTTCATCGATTGCATATTGCACCAGGGGGCGGTCCACCAACGTCATTATCTCTTTCGGAACGGACTTGGTTGCCGGCAAAAACCGGGTTCCCATTCCCGCCACTGGAAAAACTGCTTTGGTGACTTTGCGTGTCATGGTGCCTCTCAAATCAAAACTTGGCCGGTAAAACAGAAAACATCCGGAATGTCCTCTTAGTCTTCAAAACCGTGTCAATCAATCATGCCCAGTGTGCCGGCTGTTATTGACCAAATCGTGCCACCTTGGTCCAGACGAGTCAAAAGCCGACTCCGTTGTTTCCTGTATACAAGGCCCGAACGACAGTTCCCAGCGACCCTTCCCTTACAACTCTGTGCCAAAAATCTGGCGACGATTTGTCGATCACGGAAAGTTGATATTTTGGAGCAGCATCACTTGCCTTGAAAAGCCCCCGAACGGAGTTCCGCGTGCCTTTCTTTGGATGGGCATATCGCCTTGTTATGACAAGTAGTTTTGGACTGCGCGGTCAAAAAGAACTCAGATGGAAGGGATTACTTAACTGGAATTAACACGGCTCACTTAGTCGCAAGTTGCGTCAAGTAACGTGTCTTAAGGGCACAAGTAACCCGTCGGCAAACATCCGAGCTTCTTGGAAATACATGATCTGACGCATCAAGTCCGTTTTTGAAAGAGCAACAATATGGTCGAAATCATTAATATTGATGATAAATGCGGTCTGTTGCGACCGGCGATAAGATGCTTAAGCAAGTCGAGAGCGACCGTTCAACGCATGCTTGGTGCCTTATCGGGCCAGTTTCGTTGTCATCGAGGCTTCAGGAAAGCAGGTAGGTGCAACACCCATCGTTTCCTGCCATCTGCCTATTGATCGGCGGGTTTTGAAACCTGGCAAGCCGTCAACGCCTCCGACATCGTACCCCAAGCTTTCCAGCGCGCCCTGCATCTTTGCGATGTCAGAACGGTACAAACCGCCGACCTTGCCCCACCGCCCTGCAAAATCGTCGCTTCCAAATTGGATTCTGTCACCGACATGGCCGACGAACAAAGCATACAGATCACTTTTGTTGTATTCCTTCAGAACGTAAAAATTCGGAGTGACAAGAAAAGCAGGACCAAATCGTCCTGCTGGCATCATCAGGTAACCTACCCCCTTCATCTCGTGGGCTGGGAAAGGTTTGCCAGAGACCCGGTTTATGCCCATCGCTTCCCACTGCTGAATTGACTGCCCCTGGTCGGGTCCTTCCAATGTACATGAAACGGTTGCCGGCACAGACACTTCGAAACCCCAGTCACGCCCGGCGATCCAGCCGTGCTTTTTCAGGTAGTTGCCAATCGAAGTGATTGTATCATCGGATGACCCCCAGATATCGACCTGTCCATCGCCGTTGCCATCTGCGGCGTAATCCAAATAGCTTGATGGCATGAACTGGGGTTGCCCTAACGCGCCTGCCCAACTGCTTTTCATTTGCCGGGCTGGCAGGGGCCCCGCTTCTGCGATTTGCAGAGCTGCGATAAGCTCGGCCGTGAAGTATTCCGCGCGTGTGCTCATGAATGCCTTGGTCGACAGAACCCTGAACGCATCATGGCGGATTGGCACCTGCCCATAGCCGCTTTCTCTGCCCCAGATTGCCAGAATGATACGAGCAGGAACGCCAGTATTGCTTTCGACTTTGGCAAGAATCGCAGAGTGTTGCTTTGCCATCCTGCGCCCGACAGACGTTGCACCCTGAATTGACCCCGTATTGAAATACCGGCTGGGCGAGCCAAATTCGGCTTGTTTTTGCGCCTTGGGCGTTTTGCGTTTATGTCCGGGCGGAACCAGATCCGGCAGGTCCCAGTTCAGAGTAACACCGGAAAACGCCTGTTGCAGTGTGTTGCGTGAAACACCTTTGGCCTGCGCCTTGGGCCAGATCGTCTCCAACAGCCACGACTGAAACTGGAGTTCAATTGCTGCACGATCCTGTGCCAGTGCGGTCTGGGACAGAAGGATCAATCCTAGAGTGACAAGCAAAGTACGCATTGACGATTTTTCTGTCCCGACTGGCCTTGCAAGTCAACGGGAAGATGCCGCGCGACCCGTCGCTGTTTATACCCAAAGTTGAAAGAAAGCTGAGGATGGCAATTTGTGGTTCGGAAAACTCTTGAGAAATTTCACCCACTTGCCGATAGTTGGATGGGATCGAGATGAGGAGAGGACAGTCAGCTGTGGCACAAGTCGTTTCGTCCAATCCATCCTTGCTCAGACTTGCCGCTGTGTTCCTGTTGATCGCTTCGGCGCAACCAGCTTTGGCCAGCGACAGCTTTATGGACCCGCAAGGCCCAATAGCGGCAGTTCAGAAGACGCATTTGCTTCGCGCGACCGTATTGATCCTGCTGGCCGTTATCCCGGTATTGGTGCTGGTCCCGATAATAGCGTTTCGGTATCGCCGCCGAAGCAACCGCATTGCGCCTTACGCACCGGATTGGGATTTCTCGGCCAAGCTGGAATTTGTCATGTGGGGCTTACCTGTAATAATCGTGGCCCTGCTGTCCTTTTATCTTTGGAAGGCGACGCATCGGCTTGACCCGTATTCGGCACCGTTTGGTGAGGATCCGGCGCTGCGGGTTCAGGTTGTCGGTCTGGATTGGAAATGGCTGTTTCTGTACCCAGATCTCGGGATCGCCGTAGTGGGAGAGTTTGGAATTCCGACAAAGCGGCAAATTGCATTGACGCTGACGACCGATACCGTAATGCAGTCTTTTATGATACCCGCGCTGGCTGGGCAAATTTATGCGATGCCGGGCATGACCACCCAGTTACATCTTGTCGCGGATGCGCCGGAAGTTATGCAAGGTGAAAACACTCAGTACAACGGACGGGGCTTTACCAAGCAGAAGTTCCGCACCATCGCAATGAGTGGTGAGGATTTCGCCACTTGGGTCGAAGAAGTGCGTAACAACAGCATTCAACTAGACAAGGAAACGTATCGGAAACTGGCCATGCGGACTGACAGGGATGAAGTACAGGCCGCTTTGGGAACATCTCGGATGCCGGATGATGCGCTCTACTTCTCAATAGAAGACGACCTGTTCCGGAGTATCCTGAGCCGCTACCACAGCGGTCAGCCTTTACCGATCGAGCTACAGCCTGGAACTGCATCATTTGGGCAGGAGGCGCAAAAATGACGCCGACCGAGACAGGTTTCTTCGGGCGTCTGAGTTGGGACGCTTTTCCGATTGCCGGGTTGATCCAGAACCCAAATACTAATGAGATCGTGGCCAATACAGCCGCAGCTGTTGTGATTATTGGCGTTGTTGTTGTCGTAGGATTGCTGAGCTGGTTTCGTCTGTGGACACCCCTGTGGCGCGATTGGCTGACCAGCGTCGATCACAAGAAGATCGGTGTCATGTATATCGTCTTTGCCATCGTGATGCTGGCACGCGGTGTGCTTGAAGGCGTTGTCATGCGCGCGCAGCAGGCTTCCGGGCCCGGCGACGGTTTCCTCGAAGCCGAACATTTTGCCGAGCTTTTCAGCACTCACGGCACAATCATGGTCTTCTTTGTTGCCGTTCCCTTTGTCTTTGGTGTTGCGAATTACATTGTCCCGCTGATGATCGGCGCGCGCGATGTGGCATTCCCGCGACTAAACCAGATTAGTCTGGGCCTTACGGTTTCGTCAGGCATGATGCTGATGGTGTCGCTGGTGATTGGAGAGTTTTCGACCGGCGGCTGGACAGCCTATCCACCGTATACCGGCGCGGCGTTCAATCCCGGTGTTGGACCGGATTACTGGATCTGGGCAATCGTTGTTTCGGGCATTGGCACCTCACTGACCGGTATCAATTTTGCTGTAACGATCTACAAGTTGCGCGCGCCGGGCATGACGTTCATGCGGCTGCCGATGTATTGCTGGACAATCATTTGCAGTTCGATCTTGATCGTCTTTGCTATGCCGCCTTTGAGTGTCGCCGCGCTGATGCTTGCCGCTGATCGCTATCTTGATTTCCACTTTTTCACAAACGACCTCGGTGGCAACATGATGAACTATGCCAATCTGTTTTGGCTGTTCGGCCACCCCGAGGTTTACCTGCTGGTTTTGCCTGCTTATGGCATCTATTCCGAGGTGTTTGCGACCTTCTCGGCCAAACGGCTTTATGGCTACAACTCGCTTGTCATCGCGACCATGTCGATCGCCGTGTTGTCGTTCACAGTCTGGCTGCACCACTTTTTCACCATGGGTCAAAGCGCGCTGATCAACGCGGTGTTTGGTATCGCGACCATGCTGATTGCCATCCCAACCGGCGTGAAAGTCTATGACTGGATGGCGACGTTGTGGCGGGGACGCATTCGGTTCTCGGTGCCGATGCTTTATGGGTTGTCATTTTTGATGCTGTTTGCCATCGGCGGGCTGAGCGGCGTGATCCTGGCAAATCCAACCGTAGACTACCAGGTTCACAATACGCTGTTTTTGGTAGCTCATTTCCACAACGCGTTATTGCCTGGCGTGTTGTTCGGATTGTTGGCGGCATACAATTACTGGTTCCCCAAGGCCTTTGGATTCCGACTGAACGAATTCTGGGGCCGGGTTTCTGTTTATTGCTGGACCGGGGGGTTTTTGCTGACATTCATGCCTCTCTACTTCGTCGGGCTGTTGGGCATGCCGCGCCGATCTTTCAGCTATAGCGATCCGTCTTTCCACCCTTTCATGATCGTGGCCATCATCGGAGCGATTGTTATTACCTGTGGATTGTTCTCGGTCCTGATCCAGCTATGGGTCAGCATTCGTGACCGCGACCAAACCCGTGTTCCGGTTGGGGATCCCTGGGATGGTCGCACATTGGAATGGTCTATCCCTTCACCGCCTCCTGCTTATAACTTTGCGATCATCCCCAAGGTTACGGATCGGGATGAATTCACTGCACAGAAGGCAAAAGGAACGGCCTATCCAACACCAGACGCTTATGAAGATATCGAACTGCCCCGAAACACGGGAATTGGCTTTGTTCTGTGCGTTCTCAGTGGCATATGGATGTTTGCGCTGGTCTGGTGGATCTGGTGGCTTGCGGCGTTAATGACGGTTTTGATGATCCTTGTGGTGATCATCTGGACATTCGACGACAGTACAGAACTCACCATCCCCGCGGAAGAGGTGCGAAGGGACCACGAAGCCTGGCTGGCATTGGTCCACAGCGAAGCGGCGGTTGATCGCGATTATGAAACTTCTCCGGAAAACCGCGGCCTTGCCCGCCCGGATCTGGAGGTGGCGACATGAGGCGCGCGCCCACTCACAGCTATCCCGGTATCAATCTTGGGGAACATCACGCCAGTGCCCACAAGGCAACCGAGGTTGTCACCTTTGGGTTCTGGATCTTCTTGATGAGTGATCTGGTCTATTTTGGCCTGATGTTTGCGATTTACATAACGATGATCGATGCGCAGGCAGGTGGCCCCGGCCCGCACGAGTTGTTTGATCTGAAAAGTGTCTTTGCGCAGACCCTGATGCTGCTGACCAGCAGCCTGACAGTGGGTCTTGCCATGCTGGCGTTGAAGTACAATCTGCCGCGCGGTCGCATTGTCTTATGGTTTGGCGTCACCCTTGTGCTGGGGCTTGGTTTTCTGGTGCTGGAAGTGCGTGACTTCATGGCCATGGCGGATAAAGGCGGCATTCCGCAGCGCAGCGGTTTTCTGTCGGCTTTTTTCGGGTTGGTCCCACTGCATGGTCTGCACGTTGCGACTGGATGCCTTTGGCTGATCGTTTTGGGTATCCAGCTGCGCGTCAAGGGTATGACGGATGTGGTTATCTCGCGCGTGGTGCGACTGGCGTTGTTCTGGCATTTTCTCGATCTGATCTGGATTGGGATCATTACCATCGTGTATTTCGGAGGTCTGACCTATGGATAGGCGCTCTGAAATGCATCGTCGCGAGCGTCGGCGCTATGTGATCGGGTATGGTGGCTCACTTTTGCTGACCTTGGCGATGTTTGGCGTGGCGCAGGTTTATGGGATTGAAACGGTTGGTGTTTACCTGACCATCGGGTTGCTTGGATTGGCACAGCTTGTGTTGCAGCTTGTCTACTTCCTGCATATCGACCGTCGGCGCAGCAGCCGCGAAGATCTGCACCTGGTGCTGTTTTCGACACTGGTTCTGATGATCATGATCCTTGGCACCATCTGGGTTCTGGGCAGTCTGGCCACCCGAATGCACATGCACTTGATGTAGTGCGTACTTGAAACAAGCAGGGGTAGCGGATCGAGATTTTGGCATTCGGCGGGATCACCAATAACGAATACGGCCTCAGTACGTAGTCCGCATTTGATAACCCTGATGAAAGGTCATGCGCACAAAGGTGACCGGGGTTTTTCGAAACCACGTTGTCCGCTCCAACTGGAACAAAGGGGTGCCGGGCGGAACGGAAAGAAAATCCTGAAGCGGACCGGTTGCCGGAACAGCTGAGAATGCAATTTCCGCGTTCGAAAAAGGAACCTCGGCCAGCAACCATTCGTTAGGACCGGTGGTCAGAAAGTCTTCATCCATGACGTGCGGTACTGCGGCGGTATTGATCCATCGTTCCTCGTACTGGAAGGGGCGATTGTCGGCATGGTGCATACAGCGCAAATGCAGAATTTGCGTACCCTCGGGCAGTCCGAGTTTGGCTTGTAGCCATGCCGGACAATCTATCAGCGTACGGTTGACCAACGCATATCGGTATTCGGCATTCATATCTTCAATGGTTTGCCGGACTACTGCAATAGGCAGTCGGGCTTGTTTGACCGGTGTTGTGACCACACGCGTGCCGCCTTTGCGTTTCCGTGTGACAATACCCTGATCAGCAAGTTCACGCAGAGCGCGATTGACAGTTGCACGAGCACAACCGAACTCGGCGGCAAGCTCCAGTTCGGTAGGCAGCAAGCTGCCTTGCGGCCAGATTCTGGTCTGGATGCGATTCAGAACTTCATCGCGGACATCCTGGAAGCCGACGTTTTTCTGCTCGTTCACATTGTGCTCACTATATTTTTTGAACTTATTAGTATTATGTCTAGGTTAACGGTGAGATGCAAAGAATTTGACCCAGAACCTTATCAGATTGCAGGATTGCGCGGTTACGCCATGGGCCAATGGTGGCGGTGTAACTACCGAACTTGCCGCGAAGCGGGTCGGCGAGCACGTCGCCTGGCGTATTAGTGTGGCCCGGATCGATCGGGATGGGCCATTTTCCCGATTTCCAGGGATTTCGCGCGTACACACGATCATCGAAGGGGCAGGGCTTGATTTGCTCGGCGATAGCGGCGTTTTAACGGCACGCCCTTTGCTGCCGCTTTCGTTCGACGGGGCGCTCGCGCTGAATGCGCGGCTGTTGGACGGGCCGTGTCGTGCGTTCAATGTGATCTACGATCCAAAGGACGTCGTTGTGGTAGTGAACGTTTTTGCAAATGATCAGGAATTCGAGGCGACAGCGGGCGAGTTTATCTTTGTCGCCTCGGGAATGGCCCATATGTCAGACAAAACGCCTCTGGTGGCCGGAGACGCAATGACGCTGAACGCCGCCGTTACGGTCAGTCCGGCTGTGGGCTCTAAGATCCTTCGCGTGAGTTTCAATAAGACCCCCAGCTAAAGCTCAGCCAGAAGTTCACCTGTTGCCCGTTTGTAGTTACGCGCGACCTTGTCCCGCAGGAAGTGACGCCCGTTTTGAACCTGGTGTCGGCCTGCGGACCAAAGATCAGTTACGACACTATCTTTGGCGGCAAAGACTAGACCATCCAGCAGTTGGTGGGGCTGTAATGCGAAAAGGGCAGGGGCTTGGCTGTCAATGGCGACAAGGTCAGCCAGCATTCCTTCGGCAATTTGCCCCGCATTGCGGCCTAGCGCCTGCGCGCCGCCAATAGCTGCGCCGCGGTAAAGGGTTTGTCCGACAGAACCTTCACCAACCACCAGCACGTTACGTGACAGGTCGCGCAGTCGTTGCGAATATTCGAGTGTGCGGAGCTCTTCGGTCATGGAAATCAACACGTTGGAGTCTGATCCCACGCCAAAAGCGCCGCCTGCATTCAAATAGACAGGGCCATTGAAAGGCCCATCGCCCAGGTTGGCTTCTGTCACCGGGCACAGACCGGCAACGGCATTGCTGTGGGCCATGGCGCGAGTCTCTTCGTCGGTCATATGGGTTGCGTGGATCAGGCACCAGTTGGAATCAACCGGGGCATTATCCAGCAGCCATTCGACCGGACGCGCGCCAAGGCCAGCCTGCACTTCCTCAACCTCTCTGGGTTGTTCAGCAATGTGGATATGGATCGGACTGGAATTTTGTGATGCCACCACCTGCGCTATATCGCGCGGACACGTGGCGCGCAGGGAATGTGGCGCGATGCCGACGCGACAGTCGTCGGGAAGATTGCCGAGCGCTTCCCGCGCCTGAGCGACAAGTTCGCAAAAACGGCCCACATCATTGCCAAAGCGTCGCTGCCCGGCCTCCAGCGGTTTTTCTCCAACTCCTGCATAGCTGTACAGAACGGGCAGATGGGTCAGGCCAATTCCGGTCTCGGCGGCGGCGGCCATGATCCGGTCGCTGAGTTCGCAAAGCCTGTCATAGGGCTGCCCGTCCGGTTGGTGGTGCAGATAATGGAATTCCCCGACCGACGCGTACCCGGCCTCCTGCATCTCAACATAGACTTGCGCGGCGATGGCCTGAATTTGGTCAGGGCTCAGGTGGGCTGTGAAACGATACATCAGATCGCGCCAAGTCCAGAAACTGTCACGGCCAGCCAACCGATATTCGGTCATTCCCGCCATGGCGCGCTGAAAGGCATGGCTGTGAAGGTTGCCCAAAGCGGGCAGGAGAGTGTCAACGCAGGTGTCGCCGTTTTGCGCGACCGCGTCGGTTGTCAGATGCGCGATACGACCATTCTTGATCTCGACTCGCAGGTTTTCTGCCCAGCCGGCTGCCAGAAAGGCCCGTTTTGCGAATATGACCGTCATTCCCACCTCCGGTTTTATGAATAGACATATGCCATAAAGACCTGTACCAGAAAAGAGAGAATTGCACCGAAGAGGGATTCGAATGCAAACCCACGATCATCTGTTTACAGATCTGCACGCCGCTACAATGGTTGGTACGGATGCATACGGATTGATCGAAGACGCGGCGATTGTCGTGCGTGGCGACCGGATTTCATGGGTCGGTCCGAAGACGCAGTTACCGGAAGAATACGCGACGTTCTCTCAAACCTCGCTGGACGGGCGGCTGGTGACGCCGGCTCTGATCGATTGCCATACCCATGTGGTGCATGGCGGCGACCGCGCGGCTGAGTTCGAGATGCGCCTTAACGGTGCCAGCTATGAAGAGGTGGCCCGCGCAGGCGGAGGGATCATTTCGACCGTGAAAGCCACACGTGCGGCCAGTAAAGAGGATTTGATCGCGCAGGCTCTGCCGCGCGTGGACGCGATGATCGCCGAAGGGGTCTCGGTGATCGAAGTCAAATCGGGCTATGGGCTGGATCAAGAAACTGAGTTGACCATGCTGCGCGCCGCGCGGGCCCTGCAGGAAAGCCGCCCGGTGCGCATAGCGACCAGCTTTCTGGGCGCTCATGCTGTACCCGCCGAGTATAAAGACCGGCCCGAGGCGTACATTGCTGAGATTTGCATTCCGACGCTTCGCGCGGCTCATGCCGAGGGTTTGGTAGACGCAGTTGACGCATTTTGCGAAGGGATTGCCTTCCTGCCCGACCAACTGGTGCCACTGTTTGACGTTGCCAAGGAACTAGGACTGCCGGTCAAATTGCATGCCGAACAACTGTCCAACCTGGGTGGCGCGAAACTTGCTGCAAGCTATGGCGCGCTTTCTGCCGACCATATCGAGTATTTGGACGAAAGCGGTGTCAAAGCCATAGAAGCGGCAGGCACGGTGGCCGTGATCCTGCCTGGGGCTTTCTACACCCTGCGCGAGACGCAACAACCGCCTGTTGACCTGTTGCGCATGTACGAAGTGCCAATGGCCCTTGCGACCGACTGCAACCCGGGTTCGGCTCCGATGACATCGCTTTTGCTTGCAATGAACATGGGGTGCACCTTGTTTCGAATGACACCTGAGGAAGCTTTGAAAGGTGTCACTGTGAATGCCGCGCGTGCACTGGGCTTGAGAGACTGCGGCAGGATCTTTCAGGGCCTGCGGGCGGATCTGGCCGTCTGGAATGTCACCCACCCGGCCGAGCTTGCCTACCGCATCGGTTTTAATCCCCTTCACGCCCGCATATTCGGAGGCGCATTTTGACCACTCTGACGTTAACTCCCGGTGCTGTATCTCTGGCGCAGCTGGAACAGGTATTCCGCCAGGAATGCGCCGTTCGGCTGGACCCGGTTTGCAGGCCCGCCATAGCCTCGGCGCACGCTCGCATTATTGAGGCGGCGACTGGTAAAGCCGCCGTTTACGGGGTTAATACGGGTTTTGGAAAACTGGCAAGCGTCAAGATCGCGGCCGAGGATACCGCGACGCTGCAACGCAACCTGATCTTGTCCCATTGCTGTGGCGTTGGACCAGCGATCCCGCGTGCTGTTGCGCGGCTCATGATGGCGCTCAAACTGCTCAGCCTCGGACGTGGCGCGTCGGGTGTGCGGTTGGAGCTGATTGACCTGCTGGAAGCGATGCTTGTCGCAGGCGTGACACCGGTGATCCCGGCACAGGGGTCTGTTGGTGCTTCGGGCGATCTGGCACCACTGTCGCACATGGCAGCCGTCATGATGGGCGAGGGTGAAGCTGAGTTTGGCGGTACAGCCATGCCTGGCGGCGACGCACTGGCAGCGGCAGGTTTGACCCCGGTCGAACTTGGCCCCAAGGAAGGGTTGGCACTGATCAACGGCACTCAGTTTTCCACGGCGTTTGCGCTGGCGGGGCTTTTCGGCGCGTGGCGGGCGGCGCAAAGCGCTTTGGTCACTTCAGCCCTGACAACTGATGCGATCATGGGGTCTACCGCGCCTTTGCAACCCGAAATTCACGCCTTGCGTGGTCACCGAGGCCAGATCGAAGCGGGCGCAACCATGCGCGCGCTACTGGCTGGGTCGGTCATTCGCGAGAGCCACCGGGACGGTGATACGCGGGTTCAGGACCCGTACTGCATCCGCTGCCAACCGCAGGTTGTTGGCGCCGCGATGGATGTGCTGCGTCAGGCTTCAGTAACCCTGGAAACCGAGGCCAACGCCGCCACCGATAACCCTCTGGTTCTGGCCGAGGCCGGGTTGATCGTATCAGGCGGAAACTTTCATGCAGAACCGGTCGGATTTGCCGCCGACATGATTGCTCTGGCGGTGGCCGAGATCGGGGCGATTGCGCAGCGGCGTATCGCGCTGATCGTCGATCCGGTACTCAGCTTTGATTTGCCTCCCTTTTTGACACCCAACCCCGGATTGAACTCTGGCCTGATGATTGCCGAAGTCACGACAGCCGCGCTGATGAGCGAAAACAAGCATCTGGCCAATCCTTGCGTCACAGATTCAACACCAACTTCGGCCAATCAGGAGGATCACGTGTCAATGGCCGCCCATGGTGCGCGGCGGCTGGGGCAAATGGTGACCAATCTGGAGCGTATCCTTGGGGTCGAGTTGCTGTGTGCAACGCAAGGGGTTGAATATCGCGCGCCGCTGCCAACCAGTGAAAGCCTTCAAGGTGTCATGGCGCGCCTGCGTTCGGTTGTACCGGCGTTAGAAGATGACAGATACATGGCAAATGACATAGAAGCAGCCTCGGCCCTTATTGCAAGCGGTGAGATTGCCGAAAGCACCGGTGTCGCCATGCCGGAGCTTGGCGCATGACTGATCCGGTCGAGGTAGTTCAGGGTGGTAGTCCAATTGTTTTGGGCCTGCCTCACACGGGCACTTATGTGCCTGCGGCGATTGATGCCAAACTGAATGCTCGGGGTCGGGCGCTGACAGATACGGATTGGCACATCCACATGCTCTACGACGGGCTTTTGCCCGGTGCTACCACGGTGCGGGCCACCTTTCATCGCTATGTGATCGATGCCAATCGTGACCCAGGCGGTACTTCTCTTTACCCTGGCCAAAACACGACGACCTTGGTGCCGCTTACGGATTTCGACGGGCAGGATATCTGGGACATCCTTCCAACTGAAAAAGATACCATTGAACGACGTGACGCATTTCATGCGCCATATCATGCCGCTTTGCTGGCCGAACTGGAAAGGGTGAAGGCGATCCACGGAATCGCTGTGCTGTATGATTGCCACTCAATCCGCAGTCACATTCCTTTTCTGTTCGACGGCGTTTTGCCCGACATGAACATTGGCACAAATAACGGGATGACCTGTGCACCGGAAATCGAAACAATTGCTCATGAATTCGCCTCTTCATCCCCTTACAGCACCGTTTTGAACGGGCGCTTCAAGGGCGGGTGGACGACACGGCACTACGGACGCCCGGATAACGGTATTCACGCGATCCAGATGGAGTTGGCGCAGTCGACCTACCTGACATCAGAAACGCCACCCTGGACTTTTGACACCGCCAAAGCCACCCGTCTCCGGCGTTGGTTGAAAGACATTCTAGACGTCCTCAATGACACAGCATTGGAGCTTGCCCGATGACCGATCCTCGCAAAAACACCCGTGACATCTTTCCACCCACCGGACCTGAACTGAACGCCAAAAGCTGGATGACCGAAGCGCCGTTGCGGATGATGATGAATAACCTGCATCCTGACGTGGCCGAAAACCCGCATGAGCTGGTGGTCTATGGCGGGATTGGCCGCGCGGCACGGACGTGGAAGGATTTTGACACCATCGTTGCCAGCCTGAAAGATCTGGAAGAGGATGAAACTCTGGTCGTCCAGTCCGGCAAGCCGGTTGCCATTGTTCGCACCCATAGCGATGCACCCCGCGTATTGATTGCAAACTCGAACCTTGTGCCGCACTGGGCCAATTGGGACCACTTCAACGAGCTCGATAAGAAAGGTCTGATGATGTACGGCCAGATGACCGCTGGCTCGTGGATCTATATTGGTACACAGGGCATCGTGCAGGGCACTTATGAAACCTTTGCCGAGGCCGGGCGTCAGCATTATGGCGGTGACCTGACAGGTAAGTGGATCCTGACCGGGGGGCTGGGTGGAATGGGCGGCGCGCAGCCTCTGGCCGCTGTCTTTGCAGGGGCTTGTTGTCTGGCCGTGGAATGCAACCCGGACAGCATCGACTTTCGCTTGCGCACTAAATATCTGGACGAGAAGGCCGAGACGCTGGATGAAGCGCTGGCATTGATTGATCGCTGGACCAAGGCGGGCGAAGCGAAATCTGTTGGTCTGTTGGGAAATGCCGCTGAAATCTTCCCGGAAATATACGCTCGGATGCAAGCTGGCGGGATGCGCCCCGATATTGTCACGGATCAGACCAGTGCCCACGATCCGGTAAATGGCTACCTGCCGCTTGGTTGGACCATGGCGCAATGGAAAGACAAGCGCGAAAGTGAACCGAAGGCGGTCGAAAAGGCTGCACGTGCTTCGATGAAGCAGCACGTCGCTGCAATGGTGGACTTCTGGAACGCGGGCGTGCCGACGTTGGATTACGGTAACAACATCCGACAGGTTGCGCAGGATGAAGGGTTGGAGAACGCCTTTGCCTTCCCCGGCTTCGTGCCCGCCTATATTCGCCCGCTGTTTTGTCGGGGTATCGGACCCTTCCGCTGGTGTGCGTTGTCCGGTGACCCTGAAGATATCTACAAGACCGACGCCAAGATGAAGGAACTGTTCCCCGACAATACCCATCTGCACAACTGGTTGGACATGGCGCAGGAGCGTATTGCGTTTCAGGGCTTGCCAGCGCGGATCTGCTGGATCGGGCTGGGAGATCGCCACAAGGCTGGGCTGGCGTTCAACGAGATGGTTAGAAACGGCGAATTGAAAGCTCCGGTCGTCATCGGCCGAGACCATCTCGACAGTGGCTCTGTTGCCTCACCCAACCGCGAGACCGAGGCGATGAAGGACGGTTCGGATGCTGTTTCGGACTGGCCGCTGCTGAACGCGCTTGTCAATACGGCGTCGGGTGCGACCTGGGTTTCGCTGCATCATGGTGGCGGGGTTGGTATGGGCTTCAGCCAGCATGCGGGCGTCGTCATCTGTGCAGACGGAACAGATGCCGCGGCCAAGCGATTGGAACGGGTGCTCTGGAATGATCCCGCGTCAGGTGTCTGGCGTCACGCGGACGCAGGGTACGAGGACGCGAAAGCCTGCGCGCGTGAACATGGGCTGCGATTGCCGGGCATTTTGGGCTGACTACCACGCCAACCTTTGTTTTGTCGGTTTGCCTTAGCGCTAACGTCACATTTTCCGGTTTCGAACCGGTACTGTTTCGGCTAGGGCTAAGCCGTTCAGCAGCCCCGAGGGGTTGAAGGCAACTGACAAAGGTGGCTACCCGTTGCTCGATATTGCACATGTCCGCTCGGTGATTTCGGGCGTTTATGACCTTGCCCCATCGGCCTCTCTGGCCAATGAGATGAAAGACACGTTTGCCCGCATGGATCGCGTGGTCAGCCCACCGGATTGGGCGATCTACGCGCCTTACGTGCGGGCCATCAATACGCTCAAGAAAGAACGTAACGCCTTGATTCTTGGTCACAATTACATGACGCCCGAGATTTTTCACGGTGTGTCCGATTTCGTTGGGGACAGTTTGCAGCTTGCGATCAAGGCTAGTGAGGTCGAAGAAGATGTGATCGTTCAGGCCGGTGTTCATTTCATGGCCGAGACGTCGAAGATCCTCAGCCCTCAGAAGACTGTTCTGATGCCCGACATGGAAGCCGGTTGTTCATTGGCAGAATCGATTACCGCTGAGGGAATCGATGAAATGCGCGCCAAATACCCCGGCGCGCCGGTTGTGTCCTATGTAAACACCACTGCCGAGGTCAAAGCAGCTTCGGATATCTGCTGCACCTCTTCGAACGCGCTTCAGATCGTCAACGCCATGGAAAGTGATACGGTCATCATGACACCGGATCAGTATCTGGCGCGAAATGTTGCCAATCAAAGCCACAAGAACGTGGTGTATTGGCCCGGCTCTTGCATTGTGCATGAACAATACACGGCACAGGACCTGCGCGACTTCCGCGAATGGAACCCGGGAACACGGCTGATCGCGCATCCTGAATGCCCGCCGGATGTGGTGGCCGAGGCAGACTATTCCGGCTCGACCAGCGGCATCATCAAATACGTGCACGATGAAAAGCCGAAAAAGGCGATGCTGATCACCGAGTGTTCGATGGCATCCAACATTGCCGATGAATTGCCCGAGGTCGAATTTGTCGGGCCATGCAACATGTGCCCGTATATGAAGAAGATCACGCTTGAAAAGATCCTCTACTCCCTGCACACGATGGAAGGGCAGGTCGAGGTCGCCGAAGATGTGGCTGAAAATGCGCGCAAATCCGTTCAGGCGATGATCGATCTGTCCCGCAAGCTTGGCATTTGATCTGAAATGACCAAAGTCACCACGGATCGCGTCATTATTGTGGGGGCTGGCATCGGTGCGCTTTATGCAGCACTGAAGCTCGCGCCGCGACCAGTGGTTGTAATCTCACCCGATGTTTTGGGTGAAGGTGCAAGTTCCTCATGGGCGCAAGGTGGTGTGGCCGCAGCAATGGATTTGTCGGACAGCCCGGAAAGCCACAGCCTGGACACCGTAATGGCTGGCGCTGGCATAGTCGTTCCGGCTGTTGCCGATCTGGTCACGCGCGAGGCGCGTCAATATATCCTCGACCTGACGACATTGGGCACGCCATTCGATCGCACCAAGGATGGCAGTTATGTGTTGTCACGCGAAGCGGCGCATAGCTTCGCGCGTGTCGTACGGGTGAAAGGGGATCAGGCAGGTAGTGAAATCATGGCTGCCCTGATCGAACGGGTGCATGAAACGCCCTCGGTTCAGGTGTTGGAAGGTGTCCTTGCCACGGCGCTGGACGTATCCAACGGTCGGGTGACTGGTGTCACGGTTCAGGACGCATCAGAAACGGGGTCCGAGCCCGTTACGCTCTGCGGGCCTGCTGTGTTGCTTGCCGGGGGTGGCTCTGGCGGGTTGTATGCCTTGACGACCAACCCGGCGCGCATTCGCGGGCAGGTCATCGGGATGGCCGCGCGTGCTGGTGCACTTATTGCTGACGCCGAATTCGTTCAGTTTCATCCGACGGCAATGGATGTTGGTGAAGATCCGGCACCGCTGGCAACCGAAGCGTTGCGCGGCGAAGGGGCGACCCTGATCAACAATAAGGGTGAGCGGTTCATGTTATCCGTTCATCCGGACGCAGAACTCGCCCCGCGAGACGTCGTCGCGCGTGCAATTTTTGCCGAAGTGCAGGCAGGTAACCGACCCAAGCTGGACACCCGCACCGCATTGGGCTCGAAGATAACGGACCTGTTCCCGGCAGTTGCTGAATACTGCGCGCGCAACGGCGTCGACCCGGTCAACGAACCGATTCCGGTCGCACCGGCAGCGCATTATCACATGGGCGGTATTGCCACCGACACTGACGGTCGCGCGACACTTGACGGGCTTTGGGTCTGCGGCGAGGCATCTTCGACAGGCCTTCACGGTGCCAACCGGTTGGCCTCGAACGGGTTGCTTGAGGCGCTTGTCTTTGCACGCATCTGCGCCGAAAGTATCGGGGCATCCGTTCCGGTGGTGTCAAATGCCGACCCCGTTGCATTGCAGTTTGTTCAGGTAATGTCCCCGGACACAACAAAATCTATCCAGGAGTTGCGCGAAACCATGACGCGCGACGTGGGCGTTGTCCGGGACCGGGCGGGCCTAATCCGTGCTCTGCAAACTATAGCGCAGTTGGAGGCGCAGCACGATGCCTGCCCGTCATTTCGCAACATGTGTGCAACCGCGACCTTGATCGCTGCCGCAGCCTTGCAGCGCGAAGAAAGCCGCGGTGCGCACAAGCGATCCGACTTTCCAAAAGCCAATGATGGGCCCGGAGAGCGGTCCCGGATGTATTTGTCCGAAGCAATGAGCATTCGGGCCAAAGCCTGCGAGGAACTGTCATGACATATGCAATCCTGCCGGATCTGATTCTCGAACCCGTGGTCCGCGCTGCGCTGATGGAGGATCTGGGAAGCTACGGTGATGTGACAACCCGCGCTGTGATCTCACAGGAAACAACCTATACAGCCAGCCTGAACGCACGCGAAAACGCTGTTGTGTCGGGGATGCAAGTTGCTGCAATCGCGTTCCGGCTTGTGGATCCGTCGCTTGAGGTTGACGTGCGGATCAAGGATGGTTCGCGTTGCGCACGCGGTGATACGCTGATGACCATCAAGGGCTCTGCCGCATCGATCCTGTCCGGCGAACGTGTCGCTCTGAACTTTGCCGGTCGCCTGACGGGTATTGCCACA
Organism: Ruegeria sp. AE3; assembly: GCF_056542225.1. Classification (NCBI taxonomy): domain Bacteria; kingdom Pseudomonadati; phylum Pseudomonadota; class Alphaproteobacteria; order Rhodobacterales; family Roseobacteraceae; genus Ruegeria; species Ruegeria sp. AE3. The sequence continues at coordinate 25,305 of NZ_JBQFZL010000008.1, forward strand.
ATGACAGCCGCATTTGTGGAGCAGACCAACGGCACAACAGCCCGTATGACCTGTACACGCAAGACAACGCCAGGTCTGCGCATCGTGGAAAAACAGGCCGTGCTGCACGGTGGCGGTTTCAACCACCGCTATTCCTTGTCAGATGCGATCCTGATCAAGGACAACCACATTGCTGCGGCAGGCGGCATCCGTAAGGTTCTTGAAGCCGCTAAGGCAAAGGTCAGTCACATGATGGCGGTCGAGATTGAGGTTGATCGACTGGACCAGCTTGCCGAAGTGCTGGACGTTGGCGGGGCTTCGGTTGTTTTACTGGACAACATGGACAATGACATGCTGCGCGAAGCGGTTGCCATGGTGGGTGGGCGGTTGAAGACCGAAGCCAGCGGCAACGTGACCTTGGAACGGGTCGCATCGATCGCGGCGACAGGGGTGGATTACATCTCGTCCGGTGCCTTGACGCATTCTGCCCGCACCGTCGATCTGGGGCTCGATTTCTGAAGGCGCGGCATTTCCGCTTGATTTAAGATCGTTTGCGCCAACACAGTTGCGTATTCAAGTTTTATCGATAATAAATCCACAGCAACGCAAGCTGCAAAGAGTTTTATAGATAAAATGATCATCCCACACTCCGGCTGGACCCGTAAAACTGCGCAAGCTATTCACGATCTTCCGCTGATGGATCTTTTGTTTCGTGCGCAGACCGTGCATCGCGAAAACTTTGATCCGAACCAGATCCAGACCTCGAAGCTATTGTCGATCAAGACTGGTGGCTGCGCCGAGGATTGCGCCTATTGCTCGCAATCAGCCCGCAATGGATCAACCTTGCCCGCATCGAAGCTGATCGAGGTTCAGCGCGTTCTGACCGAGGCCAAGAAAGCCCGCGATGGTGGCGCGACCCGGTTCTGCATGGGGGCGGCGTGGCGCGAGCCAAAGGCGCGTGACATGGATGCGCTGGTCGCGATGGTCGAGGGCGTCAAGGAACTGGGCATGGAAACCTGCATGACGCTGGGTATGCTCGACGACACCCAGGTGGTTCAGCTGCGCGACGCCGGTTTGGACTATTACAATCACAACATTGACACCTCGGAACGCTATTACTCCGAAGTCATCACCACCCGTACTTTTGCGGATCGGATTGACACGATGAACCGGGTACAGGAAGCCGGGATCAAGGTTTGCTCGGGTGGCATTCTGGGGATGGGTGAACATACTGGCGACCGTATCGACATGTTGCTGACATTGGCCAACATGACGCCTCCACCTGACTCGGTGCCGATCAATATGTTGATGCCGCAGGCTGATACCCCGCTTGCCGACGCCGAGCCGATTGACCCGATCGACTTTGTGCGGATCATTGCAACGGCCCGCATTCTGATGCCCAAGTCCTATGTGCGGCTTTCTGCCGGGCGCAGCGACATGAGTGACGAGATGCAGGCGATGTGCTTTTTCGCCGGTGCCAACTCGATCTTTGTTGGCGAAACGCTTTTGACAGCAGAAAACCCCGAAGAAGACACCGACGCGGTCCTGTTTGCGAAACTTGGTCTTCAGGCCGAAAAAGCCGAAACGCGAAACTGCACGGAAGCTGCCGAATGAAAGCAGTCAACCGACTGGAATCGATGCTTGATGCGCTTCAAGCCCGGCACCGCCGCCGGGCCTTGATCCCGACGCAAGGGCTGGATTTCGCGTCGAATGACTATCTGGGTCTTGCCGGTTCTCAAGTGTTACAACGTGCGGCGCATGATGCGTTGTCGCGGGGTGTGCCTGTAGGTTCGGGAGGTTCGCGTCTGTTGCGGGGCAACCACCCTGAACATGAAGCGCTGGAGCGGGAAGCGGCCGCATTCTTTGGAGCTGAGGCCGCGCTGTTCATGGGAGGCGGGTTTCAGGCCAATCAGGCGATCTTCTCCACGTTGCCAGCGGCTGAGGATTTGGTCCTATATGACGCCCTGGTTCACGCGAGCGCCCATGAAGGCATGCGGTCCAGCCGTGCAGACCTGCGTGCCTTCCGCCACAATGACGTTGCGGATGCACGCAACGTATTGCGCGACTGGCAATCTACAGGCGGTTCGGGTCAGGTCTGGATTGCCGTCGAAAGCGTGTATTCCATGGAAGGTGACCTGGCGCCGCTGGAAGACCTGTCCGTACTTGCGCGCGAAGCTGATGCGGTTTTGGTTGTTGATGAGGCCCACGCAACCGGCGTTTTCGGAGAGCGAGGCAGGGGTCTCGCGCATGACCTGAACGCTGATCTGCTGACATTGCATACCTGCGGTAAAGGGCTTGGTGTCTCAGGCGGGCTGATCTGCGGTCCGCGCGTGATGATTGATACCCTGATCAACCGCGCTCGTCCCTTCATCTTTGCGACCGCTCCGTCGCCTTTGAACGCTTCTCTGGTTCGTGCTGCGCTACGGGAACTGGCCGAGGATGTCAGCCTGATTGAAGGCGCGCATGAACGTATGCGCCATGCCCATGACGCCGCACGGCAACTGGGGTTGCCCGCAGCCGCGTTGAACAGCCAGATCATCCCGGTTGTACTGGGAGATGACGAGCGCACAATGGCGATGGCGGCCACTTTGCAGCAGCAGGGTTTTGACGTTCGGGGCATCCGCCCGCCCACTGTCCCAAAAGGCACATCCCGTTTGCGCGTCTCGATTACCGGAAATGTCACCCTTCAGGATATCTCGACCCTGTTTTCAACCATCGCAATCTGTCAGTCGGAGGCCGCATGAGCGCGCTGATCGTTACCGGAACCGACACAGGTGTTGGAAAAACCGTGTTTTCGGCTGGTCTGGCGGCAGCTTTGCAGGCCCGGTACTGGAAGCCTGTTCAGTCTGGTCTTGAGGATGCTACGGACACTGAAACCGTCAGCGCGCTGAGCGGTGCCGAGGTCCTGCCCGAAGCGTACCGGCTGAACATGCCCGCTTCACCGCATCTGTCTGCCGAAGACATGGGTATTGAGATTGACCTCTCGCGTCTTGAAATTCCGAAAGTGGACGGGCCTCTTGTTGTCGAAGGCGCAGGGGGCCTTATGGTGCCGCTGAACCGCCAGTCGTTCTTTCTGGACCTGATTGCCGGATGGCAGGCTCCGGTTGTTCTTGTTGCGCGCACCGCCTTGGGAACGATCAACCACACCACATTGTCTCTGATGGCGCTTCGGGCTGTTGGCTGCGAGGTAGTCGGCGTCGCATTCGTGGGTGACCCCGTGCCGGACGTGGAGCAAACCATCGTCGAGATGTGTAAAGTGCATCATCTGGGACGCCTGCCATTTCTGAGCGACCTGACACCGCAGAGCCTGAACAGTGCATTTTCGGCAATTGATGTGGCGACCATTCGGAGGTTCCTGTGACCCCGTTGGAATTTGATGCGCGCCATCTGTGGCACCCTTATACACATGTGCTTGAACCTGGCCCGATGCACCTGATTACCGGGGCAGAAGGTGTCTGGCTGACACGTGCTGATGGCGTCAGAATGATCGACGCAATGTCGTCCTGGTGGTGTACGGTGCATGGGCACAGGCACCCGGCCATCATAGATGCGATGCAAAAGCAGCTGAATACACTGCCGCATGTGATGTTTGGCGGTCTGACCCACGAACCCGCCGTGGAACTTGGCCGCAGGTTGGTCGACCTTCTGCCAGTTGGGCTGGATCGCATTTTCTACAGTGACAGCGGCTCGGTCGCGATCGAAGTCGCGTTGAAGATGGCAGTCCAGTACCAGATTGCCAAAGACCGGGGCGAACGGTCTGAATTTGCCACGATCCGTGGTGGCTATCATGGCGACACATGGAAGGCGATGAGCGTTTGTGATCCCGTCAACGGGATGCATGGCCTGTTTCGCGGTGCGTTGTCGATCCAGCACTTTCTGCCACGCCCTCACATTCAATTTGGCGATGTGTGGCTCGACGATCCTTCCGAGAACGGGTTGGAGGCGCTGGAGGCGCTGCTGAACGACAAAGGGAACAGAATAGCCGCACTGATCCTTGAACCGGTGGTGCAGGGCGCAGGTGGGATGTATTTCTATCACCCCGCTTGGTTACGTGGGGCGCGTGCCTTGTGTGATGCGCATGACGTTTTGCTGATCTTCGATGAGATCGCGACCGGTTTCGGACGCAGCGGCGAGATGTTTGCAATGGATCACGCCGGGGTGGTTCCGGATATCCTGTGTCTTGGCAAGGCGCTGACCGGTGGGCATATCACCTTGGCCGCCACTATCGCGACTGAGGCCGTCGCTCGCGGGATCGGTGAAAGTGAGGCCGGAGTTTTGATGCACGGTCCCACCTACATGGCCAACCCTCTGGCTTGTTCGGCAGGGGTGGCGAGCCTCGACCAGTTGCAACAGCGAAACTGGAAGCAGGAAGTTGCATCAATCTCGCAGCAGATGAAGGCCGAACTCGCGCCCGCACGCAATTTGCCCGGTGTTACAGATGTGCGCGTGCTCGGCGCAATTGGCGTCATCGAGATGGATGAGCGGGTCGACCCCTCCATCGCACATGGGTTGGCTACGGAAACCGGTGTGTGGTTGCGCCCGTTTGCTCGCAATATTTATTGCATGCCTCCCTATGTTATTTCACCTGACGAACTGAGCAGGGTAACGTCCGCGATGCTTGCTCTGGCTGGGGGGCAGAAATGAAAAGCCGTTGGCTGGCGCAATCAGATGACAGTACTCTGACCCTTGTGTTTGGTGGATGGGCACTGGGCGATGCTCCGTTCCGGGGTCTTACGGGGGGCGGAAATACTCTGTTGGTGGAAGGCTACATCAGTCTCGATGATCCCCTGCCTGATCTCGCCCGTTTCGATCACATTGATATGCTGGCCTTTTCCTTCGGTGTCTCGTCGGCTGCGCATTGGCTGGCGTGCTCGGGCTTTCGTCCCGACCGATTGATCGCCATCAGCGGCACTTTGCACCCTGCGTGCCCGGAACGTGGTATTGCGCCCGACATGATCAAGGCAACAGCGGCTCAGCTTTCCGAGCGCAGCTTCGCCAAGTTCTGCCGCCGTGCAGGTTTGCCAAGTGAGCCCCCGGAACTCGATATAGTCGCGGCGAAGCAAGAGCTTTTTTCCGTGATCCAGCGCGGGCCTGCCCCTGATCCGGGTTTTGACAGGGTGTGGATACCCACAAACGACCGGATCATTCCGACTACGGCCCAAGAAGCCGCATGGGCCTCAACCTCGGCCCGCGTCGAGCGTGTGGCGGCGCCGCACGTACCATTCCTACCGGGGCAAAGTTGGGCGAGTTGGGTATCATGACAGCGCAACTGGCAGACAGGGTGCAGCGGAGCTTTAGCAGAAGCTTTCAAACCTACCACGACACAGCAAGTCAACAAGCCTGGGTCGCAGGCAAGCTGGTGTCTGAACTGCGTCGTGCCGGAGCTCCGGACCGCTTTGAAACTGTCTTCGAGCTGGGATGTGGCACAGGGCATCTGACCCGTCTGATGCGACAAAGCTTTCACCTGCCAAACTTCATATTGAACGACATCGCACCACAGGCTCAGGCAACAGCGGATGCGGAAAAGGCCACGTTCATTGCCGGTGATGCGCGTGAAGTTCACTGGCCCTCCCGGATTGATCTGATCGTCTCGGCTTCGATGATCCAATGGATGGAAAGCCCGTTGCAATTGCTTCACAGAGCGATGGACGCGCTGGAGCCCGGCGGGTGGTTGGCGGTTTCGGGTTTTGGCCCTCAGCAATATCGAGAGCTTAGCGCGATCGGATCAGCTGCGCGTGCACCGGGTCTTACTACTCCGGCTGCTCTTGCCGCTGCTGTCGACGGCCCGATGCAGAAATTGGCCGTTGGTGAAAGCCTGAGGCGAACCTACTTCGATACGCCTCGCGAGGTTCTTAGGTATTTGCGAAGAACAGGTGTAAACGGCAGGGCGCAAGGAACATGGACCAAGTCCACGCTGGCTCGGTTCGAAAACGTATACGCTAAGGAGTTCGGCACGGATCGCGGGGTCTCGCTGACATATCATCCCGTGTGGATCATTGCCCGGAAGCGATAGATACTTTTCTGCCGTGGCCTAACGTAATTTGTGAGCCTGCCAGGCGGTCGCAAACTCCGCAGCCACGGCCCTCGGACTTGATGCGATTGTCACCAGTTCGATTTTTCGGGTTTTTGCCGACAATCAAATTTCGTGTGCCCAGGGCGGTTCTGCCCCGGCGCGTGATACTGTTACTGCGGCAACAGTTGCGCCCAACGTCATGGCCGCCCGCAAGCTTTCGGAGGTCAGATTGCGCAGCCCCTGCTTTGTCAAATTCCCTGCGCGGTTGAGTTCGGTCAAAACCCCAGCATTAAAGGTGTCGCCCGCGCCGATTGTGTCGACAACCTGAACAGGTTTCACCGGAACCGAAACCTTGGAACCATCGGCCAGGTACCCATTCGCTCCGTCGCCACCCCTGGTCACGATGAGGGCTGACGGGCCGGTTTGCAACAAAAGAGACGCTTTGGCACCCTCGGGTTCGGCTCCCGGGATGATCCAGTCAAGATCCTCGTCTGAAACCTTCACAATATCGGACTGTGCGATCATGCGGTTCAGGCGGGTCCGATACCGGGTCTGGTCCTTGATGAATCCCGGTCGGATATTCGGGTCCAACATCACTGCGCGATCCGCTCCGTGGCGATTCAGAAGTGAGGCATAGGCATCCGCGCAGGGTTCACATGCCAGGCTGATACCCCCAAGATACAGGGCGGACACGGCTGTTAGCTGGTCCGGCATGTCCTCGGGTTGCAGCATTCGTCCGGCGGTGTTTTCATCGACAAAGCTGTAAGTGGCGTGACCGTCTTTTAGCTGTACGAAGGCAAGGGTCGTGGGGCGGTCAGAGATAATCACATGTGACGTGTCAACATGGCTTGAATTCAGCGTCTTTGTAATTTGTTGGCCAAACATGTCAGACGACACGCCGGTTAGCATTCCGACGGAAACACCCAGACGACCGACTGCGACCGCCGTGTTCAATATCGCCCCACCTGTGTGCGGTACAAATCCTTGTTCGCCCGACACTGTCGGCTCGGAAATCATGTCGATCAGGGCTTCACCACAGCACAGGATCATTTCGTAGTCCTTTTCAGAGTATTTTGTCAGGGAGACTTGTTATCGCATCAAAGCGTTCTTGCAGAAATTGTTCGCCCCGATAATGCCGAACTCTGCTTGCTCGGAGACATACAGGTTCAACGAGCGGCGCAGCTCGCTGAAACGGCCACCGCCGTTGAACGCTTCCCGGAACTCTTCGCCGAATAACCAGCGATTCTTTTCCGCGACGCCGCCAACAAGAAACACTCCGCCCGAAGGCATCAGTGTGACAGCCATGTCGCCCATCAAAGCCCCCAGATGGGTGTTGAACATCCGAGCGGCTTGTACCGCGATGGGGTCAGAACGGTCGCGGGCATCGAGCAGAATGTCTTTCGCCGAGCGCGTTGGTGTCTGTATATGGCCTGCCGCCAGCCCGATCGCTTGATATAGGATAGGCAAGCCCGTACCGCTCAGGAACATCTCAGCTTCCAGTGCGAGGCTGTCACCAAAAAAACACTCAGGCGCAATGCTGCGGGCTGCTTCAAAGATGTCAACTTCGTCGCGGTGACGCGGATACAGACCCACATGCCCACCTTCTCCGGAGACTGTGTGATAGTGGCCCTCGGAAAACAGCAACGCTCCCACGCCAAGCCCGGTGCCAGGACCCACCACCAATCGCGTGCCTGCGGGCGGTGTCGCGTGACCTTGCAAGACGGCAACATCTTTCTGGGTTACTTCTGCCACCGACCACGCGGCAGCGGTGAAATCATTGATTACAAACGTATGGCTGGCACCGGTGGCTTTTGCCAATTCGGCCTCGGACAGGTCCAGATTGGCATTTGTCAGCCGAATCGTGCCGTTCCGGACAGGGCCTGCGCCCGCCGCCACGACCGCCTGTGGATTTGTTCCGATTTCATCCCGAAGCGCGTGAAACGCTTCCAGCAGATCTTCCAGTGTCCCCGTTGGGCGCTTGCGCAGGTCTGTCAGCTCTCCGTTCGTAACCACGCCCAGCCGCGTGTTGGTGCCCCCTATGTCAGCAACCAGATTCCAATGCTCATGCACCGCACCGAATGGTTGCGCTAACGGCTGAGAGACGTTCTGACCCCCGGAATGGGCAGACTTTAGCGCCATGAAAGACGCTTTGGGTGTTCTCTCAAGCGTTTCAAAATTCACGTCCACCAGTCCAAACCTTTTTCCACATTCGAAGGCCCATTCGCATTTGTCGCAGTAGTGACCAAACAAAACAGCCCTTTACCAGAACATCTTGTGCCAAAACGTCCCTTACGGCAGCCAGGTGTCGGTCGAGATAATCCATGCGATTATCATTCTGAAGACGTTCTGCGCGCGCCATACCGTTTTTGGTGATACAGATTGGTGGCTCGCTCGTATAGCCCTTCATTGTTCGGATCAGAAATCGGTTGCGGGAAATGGCTCGATTTCCCACCCCATCTGGGTTTTAGGCAAAGGCTCGGAGCCTTATTCAAAGCTGGCGTACGGATCGAATCAATACGGCGCTTGACAAGGATACAGCTCGTAATTCACCATATTTGAAACGTTTCAAAGGTGAGGGATGCGAGTTTCTGCCCAACTCTACACAGTGCGGCAATGCGGTGATCTTGCAGATCAGCTGCAATTGGTTGCGGCCTGCGGTTTTTCAGATGTCGAAACCACTGGCTTGCACGGCCTGACCCCAGCTCAGATGGCGGGCACTATTTACGGGTCAGGCCTTAATGTTCGGTCTGCACATTTTGATTGGGAAGAGTTCGAAGGGCGATTTTCGGATATCGTCGAAGTATTAAACCTAATGGAATGCCGGGTGGCTGTCATGCCTTGGCTGGCGCCCCAGGTGCGGCCCGACACTGCCGAGGGATGGAGGGTGGTGTCGGGCCAGTTGTCCAAATGGGCAAATCAGCTGACAGATCATGATATCAGCCTGGCGTATCACAATCACGATTTTGATCTTAGCGGTGAGGCTGGTGACACACCTCTTGACCTGATCCTTGCCGGCGGAGATGTCTTTTGGCAACCAGATATCGGTTGGCTGGTTGCGGCTGGTCTGGATCCGGCGGACGCGATCCGCCGCCACGCCAATCGAATCCTGTCCGTGCATGCAAAGGATATCGACCCAGCAGGCGGAACAGGTGACGCGCGCTGGCGCGATTTGGGCGAAGGCGTAGTTGACTGGAACGCAACCCTGCGTGCGCTTGCCTCGACCAACTGCACGGACCTGTTTGTCGAACATGACGAAACCGATGATCACGTGCGCACCCTGCAAACGGGTCGGTCATTTTTGACGGAACAATTGGCAGGGTTTGGGTGATGGCGCGGGCGACGATAAAATCGATTGCCAGAAGTACTGGGTATTCCGTTGGCACAGTCTCGAATGCTTTGCGGGATTCCGTATCGGTGAAACGGGAAACCCGGGAAGAGATTCAGAAAGTTGCGTCGGATCTGGGATACCGGGTGAATCTGGATGGCCTGAAGCTGCGCACCAATAAATCCTATAGAATCGGGGTCATGGTCAGTGTTTCGAACGATGCTGCGGAAGAGTGGGAAGGTGTAGAGTTTACGCGTATTCTGGCCGGAATATCCAATGCGCTAATAGGAACGCGCTATCAGTTGAGCGTATTCAGCACATGTGATGGCGAGGCTGCGGTGCAGACGTTGAAGTCCATCGTGCAGGAAGGGCAGGCTGATGGCGTGATCTTTTCCGGCACGCGTGTTCATGATGAACGCGTCGCGTATCTGCAGGGGCAGGGCTTTCCTTTTGTCACATACGGCATGAGCGACAGCCCCCAACCGCATCCTTATGTGGATCTCGACAGTCAGGCAGCGGCTTATGATGCCACCGCCAGGCTGCTTGGGCTGGGGCATCGCCGCATCGCTTTGATAAACCCGCCGGATGACCTGATCTATGCGCAGCAACGCCGCAGGGGTTATGCTGATGCGCTGTCAGAATGCGGTGTGGAGTTCGACCCGACACTGGTTCCCACCGGCCCGACCACCGCGGAATCCGGTCAGCAGAAATTTGCTACGCTTATGGAGTTGCCGAAACCGCCGAGCGCCATCATCTGCGCTAATGAGGCCATAACCCTTGGGGCGCTGTCAGCTGCCGATAAAGCCGGAGTGCAGGTTGGAAGGGACGTTGTGGTCATCTCGAACGACGACTTGAAGCTCAGCCAGTATTTTGTACCGCCACCCAGCACTTATTACTTGCCGATTGCTGAAACAAGCCGTCTGCTGGGTGAGTTCATGTTGAAAGCTTTGGACGGGGTCGATCCGTCCGAGATTCAGAAAAAGATCAGGGCCTCATTGATCGAGCGGCAACCTGACACCCCGGCGCCCGATGCGGCGCAAACCACCTGATCCAACAAAGGAGTACCTGAAAATGTTTAAAAACCTACTTGCCGCTGCAACACTCACAACACTGATGGCTCCAGCGGCCTTTGCTGCCGACCTGGAAGGTCGTGTTCTGAAAATCGGAACCGATGCGACATACCCACCGATGGAAACCGTGGATGAAACAACCGGTGAGATCGTGGGCTTTGACGTCGATGTGATGAATGCAATCTGCGCGAAGGTCAATTGCGTCCCCAATTTCGTAAACACCGCCTGGGATGGTATCTTTGCGGCCCTTCAGCAGGGTGAGTTCGATCTGGTTATCTCGGGCGTGTCGATCACACCGGAACGCGAAGAAACCATGGACTTTTCCGAGCCTTACATCGTTGTCAGCCAGGCCATTCTGTTGCAGGTCGATAATGCTGACATGACACTTGAGGATTTCAAAGCCGGTGGCCAGAAACTGGCCGCGCAAACTGCGACGACCAACGCCCAATTGGCGGAAGAGCTTGTTGGGCGCGAGAATGTCAGCCTTTACGACAACTTCTCGGCCGCCATTCTGGCGCTTCAGAACGCGGACGTGCAGGGCGTGATCATCGATGGCACATCGGCAGCGGCCTATGAACAGGAATTTGCGGGCGAGTTGACTGTTGGCATCACAGGCTTGCAATCCGATCCATTGGGTATCGTGTTTCAAGAAGGCGATCCGACGGTGGATGCGATTAACGCCGGTCTGAAAGCCATTCAGGAGGATGGAACGCTGGACGAACTGACAGCCAAATACTGGGGCACCAATTGATCCATTAGCGCCCTTCCGGTCCGGCGGCCAGCGCTGCCGGGCCTTGTCTTAGCGGAGAAGTTCCATGTTGCGCCTCAGCACGATCCGCCCGAGTAACCTGGTGTTGCTCGCAGCAGCGCCCTTTATTATCTACCTGTTCGCCACATCCTCAAAATACTTGCGGTCTCTGGTCGCAATTCTGGGGATCGGCACCGACGCGGGGCCCATCTTTGTTGGATTTCTGCTGATTGCGACCGTTGCGATCCTTGGATATCTTTGCGCACGCTACGTGCGGTTTTCACAAAACTCCCCCGGCTGGTTGCGATTCTGCGCGCTTGCCGCGTTCCCAGCTTCTGCGGCGCTTTTGGTCATCAGCTTTGTTTCTCCGCTGCTTCTGATGCCATTTGCCGAGTCGGTCTTCTTCCATGCGCTCAGCGAAAACACATCACCCCTTATCGATCGATCCAGTCAGACCTGGGTACTGTTTCCGGGCGTGATCGCCAAGGTTCAGACGGGATTACAAGTTTTCCTGGCGGTTTACGCGGCTGTCGTCGCACTATGCCTAATTTCGGCACGTTTGCAGCCGCCCTGGCGCGGGCGCGTCTTGTTGGGGTTGGAGTGTCTCACAGGCGCGGTTCTGTTTTATCTCATGTTCATGGCTCATTGGCAGTTCGCGACCGGGGTGGCCATTACATTCCGCGCGGCCATATTTGCCTATATCTTCGCGGCCATTCTTGGTTTGGTCTGGGTCGGGTTGCAATCGTTTAAACCAAAGGCGCGTACGACGGTCGTCTATGGTTCGATCAGTTTGGCATTGCTTGCAGCCTCAGCCTTTTTCTTCATGCAGCCGCAGGTCAGCTTTGTTCTGGTGGGCAGCACCGAAGGGCGTATCGCGGTTGTGCGCGGCACGCCGCAGGCGCAGGCTGACGTTATCCGGTTTGGTGAGTTCGAAGGGGCCGACGGTCAGCAATATCGCATCCGCAGCGCAACCGATGCCACTGCCGCGCTTGAACAGATCGAAACGGTCGACAGTGTCTCGGGCGCTTTTGTCCCGGCCGATGCCCATACACAAGGTTATCCGGTCCTGTGGCAAACAAGATTTCTACCCGATAAGTACCGCAATCCGGCCCTGGCATTTGCCGTGCTCGGGTTTTTGTTGCTGACACTGACCATCGGCGGGGCTCAGCATAAACTGCACCCGCTGGCGGTCGGGGCCGAGTTTTTCGTGGATACGATACGCGGCATTCCGATGCTGGTAATCATTCTTTATATCGGTTTGCCGCTGGCGGGCGCAGTCAAGGATGTTACCGGCGGTGGAATCGATATGACCAATATGACACGGGGGATCATCGCGATCTCGGTTGGTTATTCCGCCTATATGGCCGAAATTTTCCGGTCCGGGATCGAGGCGATACCGAAAGGCCAATTGGAAGCGGGCAGCTCTCTGGGTTTGTCGCGATGGCATACGGCGCGGCTTATTGTTCTGCCGCAAGCCCTTCGGATTGTAACTCCACCGCTTGGCAACGAGTTCATCGCGATGATCAAGGACACGTCATTGCTGTCTATCCTGTCCGTCCGCGACATGACCCAGAGGATGCGCGAATTTCAGGCGGCTAGCTTTTTGCCCTTTGCCCCCTTCAACACGGCAGCAATCCTGTATGTCGTTCTCACACTCGGCTGCGCCAGTTTCCTGAAGTGGATCGAACGACGCACGGCAAAGGACACACGATGAGCGCGCTGGAACTTGGGGTTTGTTACTACCCCGAACAGTGGGACCCTTTGCAATGGCGAGACGATGCCGCCCGAATGGCAGATATGGGGTTGGATTGGGTGCGGATTGCTGAATTCACCTGGGGCCTGATCGAACCCGCGCGCGGTCAGTTCCACTGGGACTGGCTGGATGAGGTGATTGAGATTTTGGGGCAAGCCGGTCTGCGGGTTATGATGTCCACCCCAACTGCCGCCCCCCCCAAATGGTTGATCGATGAGTACCCCGAAATCCTGCCTGTAGGGCCGGATGGTCGGGTCAGAGGGTTCGGTTCGCGCAGGCATTATTGTTTTTCCAGTGAGGTCTATCTGGCCGAGGCGCAAAGGATCGCAACTGAATACGCTCGCAGATATGGTCAGAATTCGTATGTACAAGCGTGGCAGATCGACAATGAGTATAACGACCACGATACAGTTCTCAGCTATTCCGATGCCGCGCGGACTGGTTTTCAGAACTGGTTGGAGGAACGATATGATGCAATCGACGTATTGAACGACGCGTGGGGAACCGTTTTCTGGGGGTCGCTTTACTCACGGTTTGGTCAGATCGAACTGCCCAACGGGCTGGTCGCCATGCCCAATCCAGCCCACGCGCTGGATTTCGCGCGCTATTCTTCCGATCGAGTTCGTCTGTTCAACAAAACGCAGGTGGATGTTCTGCGCAAATATGCGCCGGGCCGGGATATCACCCATAACTTTATGGCAGGCAGTTTCGAGTTCGATCACCACGTCGTGGCTGCTGATCTGGATATTGTCGGGTTCGACAGTTACCCGCTGGGGAACCTATTGGGCTCTTCCCTTTCGGATGAAGAAAAGCGCCGTTATCTGCGCACCGGCGCACCGGACTATCAGGGATTTCATTGTGATTTGTATCGCAGTCAGGGGCGCGGTCGGATGTGGGTTCTGGAACAGCAGCCGGGTCCGGTAGATTGGGCCGATAAGAACCCCTCTCCGGCAGAGGGGATGGTTCGGCTTTGGACCTGGGCGGCCTATGCACATGGCGCGCAAGCCGTGATGTTCTTTCGCTGGCGACAGGCAAAATCTGCTCAAGAACAATACCATACAGCGATATTGCGGTCAGATGGCAGCCTGGATCAGGCCGCTGTTGAATTGGCTGAGATCGTAAAGGATCGCGCCATTTTGCCACCCGAGAGGCGGGCAAAAGCGCGGGTTGCAATGCTGCTGGATTATACCTCGATCTGGGCGGCGGATATCCTGCCGCATGACAGGGATTTCCCCAATGTCCAGATTTTTCGCGAGTGGCACACTGCTATTCGTGGTTTTGGGGTCGATCTTGATTTTGTTGGCCCTGAAGATGAACTGAGCGGCTATGCCCTCATCGTATTACCGCAAAGCATGATCGTGACGGCTGACCTTGCAGACAAGCTTGACGCTTCGGGAGCCAAGATACTGATAGGTGCCCGTTCCGGCAGCAAGACATCCGGGATGAACACTCCTTCCAATCTGGCTCCGGGCGAACTGGCAAAGTTAACAGGTATCCGTGTCACGCGCGTCGAATCACTCCCTTCATTTGCGCAGGAGGCTGTAGTTCTTCACGATGGGCAGCAATTTGAATTCACCGGCTGGCGTGAAATCATCGAGACCAAAGAGCACGTATTGGCCCGCTTCAAGAGCGCTTATTGTGATGCCAGCCCAGCGGTCATCCGTTCTGACCGCACGACCTATCTGGCAATGGTTCCGCGAAATGAGCTTTTGCAGGCGATTGTCGGTGAGGTACTGAACTGGGCTGGGATAAATGCAACGCCTTGCGACCCCGATATGCGCATAACCCAACGCGGCTCGACCTACTACGCGTTCAATTTCAGTGACGTTTCAAAACCTTTGCCTGTTGATCGTGCTCGTCAAATTTTGCTTGGTTCAGATCCGGTCAATCCAAGGGACGTTACCGTTTGGCGGGAGAATGCGGCGCCTCATAATTCAGCTTAGACGTGTCAAATCGTGAAACTGGACATAAGAATTTCGAAAACTGTCACTTTTGGACTGACGGATGGGCGCAGAAAGTCCTATGAATAGAAAACAAAAAAAATCGAGTCCAACAACGGGAGAACACTAATGGTTACCAAGTCATCACTTTCCAGACGCACTGTTTTGAAAGGAGCGGGTGCCGCGGCACTTGCCGCGCCTCTTTATAGCAAGAGCGCTCTGGCGTCGTCCGGTGAAATCAACATCCTGATGTGGTCGGATTACCTGCCGCCCAGCTTTATTGAAGAGTTTGAAACCCTTACCGGCATCAAGGTGAACTACACCGGGATCGGCTCAAACGAAGAAATCATCAACAAGATGAAGGCGACCAAAGGTCAGGGCTTTGACATCGTCTCACCGACCAACAACCGCTCGTTGCAATGGGAGCCGCTGGAGCTGTTACAACCCTTTGACATGAACAAGGTTCCGGTCGACCTGGTGAACCCAGCCATGGCTAAAATCGGTACGGATGCTTGGAACTTTGGCGGCGCCGGGGTCCACTGGTTGCCGCATATCTGGGGCACCGAAGGTATTGCATACCGCACCGACTTGTGGCTGCCGGCTGGGGACGCGCCATCCTATGGCGACGTCTGGTCAGAAGAAAACGCAGGCAAGACCATGGGCCGCGCGCATTCGATGATGCTTGGCGCTGGTCTCTACATGGAGCGTTCCGGCGAGATGGAGCCGGGTTCGGTCTGGGCCGCTTATGGTGACGAAGAAACCATGCGCAAGGTCTGGGGTCAGATCACTGACTGGTGCATTGCACGTAAGAATCGCATCAAGCTGATCTGGAACGATGCCGATACACAGAAGAACGGTCTTCTGAATGAAGGTGTTGTTGTCGGTCAGACCTGGGACGGCCCGCCACTGGCACTGAAATCGGCTGGTGAACCAGTGCACTATCAAGCGCCCATCGAAGGGGCGATGGCATGGGTTGACGGAATGTCGATTCCGTCTGGCGCGGCGAATATCGACCAGATCTATGCCTTCATCGACTTCGCCTATCAGGCCAAACCTGCCGGTGTTGCCATCGACAGCCATGGGTACAACTCTCCTGTTCTGGGGGCGGATCAGTATTCAGGCGACACCTACAAGAAGAACTTTGCCGAGGCCTATCCGGGCGACTCGCTGGCCAACCTCAATCCGTGGCCGGCCGAAGCCCCATGGTATGCTGAAACGCGGACCGAGTTCGTCAACAAGTTCAAGAGCGCATAAGCGATCTGAAACCATGCCCCTCGCGTTCTGCGAGGGGCCACAATCTGTGCGCCGCTCCGGCGTAACGGAAAGCTATGTGGTGTGGTGACAGTGCACACCTCAGGGAGATACCAAAAATGAGTGCAGGGGTCGGAGTCGATCTGGAAAACCTGTGGATCCGTTTCGGTGACTTCGTCGCCGTGCGCGATGCAAACGTCACAATTAACGGGGGAGATTTCTTTTCATTCCTCGGACCCTCGGGTTGCGGCAAAACAACGATCTTAAGGGCTGTTTCCGGCTTTCTCGAGCCCAGCGAAGGCAATGTTCTGATCGGCGGCAAAAACATGCGCGGGATTGGGCCCAACAAACGCCCCACAGCTCTGATCTTTCAGAACCTAGCGTTGTTTCCCTTGATGAAGGTTTGGGAAAACATCACGTTCTCGATGGAAATCAAAGGCGCCAGTGCTGCCGAGCGCCGCAAGCGCGCTGACGAGCTTTTGGACATGATCGCGCTCCCGGAGCAAGGCGACAAACTTCCCAGCGAATTGTCTGGTGGCCAACGTCAGCGAGTGGCCATCGCTCGTGCCCTTTGCGCCGAGCCGGATGTATTGCTTCTTGATGAGCCTCTGTCAGCACTTGACCTCAAACTGCGCCAGCACATGCGAACGGAACTGCGAGAGATACAACAGCGTGTGGGCATTACTTTTATCTACATTACCCATGACCAGGGCGAGGCGCTGACCATGTCAGATAATATCGCCGTCATGCGTGCAGGTGTGATTGACCAGATTGCCGATGGGAAAACCATCTACAATGATCCTAACACGGCTTTCGCGGCCTCATTTGTCGGCGAAAACAATGTATTCCGTGGCAAGATCAAACAGGTCATGGGCAACGAGGCGCTGATCTCGACCAACCGCTCGGGCGATCTGGTTGCACGGATATCGACCGCCAATCAAGGCAAAATGAAAGAAGGCGATAGTGCAATGTTGTTCATTCGCCCCGAAGCCTTCGCCATTGCGCCCGAGGGGGCTTCGGGTGACCATTTTGTTACCGCGCGGGTCAACCACGAAGAATTTGAAGGCAACGTCTTCAACATCTTTACCGAAGGTGAAGGTGGAAAAGAGATCAAAGTGTCGATCCCGAACCATGGACAATCCTTCGAGGACCACACCGGACAGAACATCACGTTGGAATACAAGACGCATAACGCCGTCATCGTTCCTGCGGGTGAACTGGCTGCAGAATAAGGGGATTAACTCATGCCCCAGTTTCTGAAAGACTTCTTCAATCGCAACGGCACCGGCATGGGAGTGGCGATCCTGGGTCTGGTTCTGTTCTGGACCATCGGCCTGATCATCCTTCCGCAGCTGTCGATGTTGGACTTCTCGTTCCGTCCGAATCTGCCACCGCCAGAGATTGGCGGACCCAAAGACGTATATACGCTAGAGAACTACAAATATCTGGTCTACGGCCCCGAAGGTGGCAGTCAGGACTACAACACTGTTGATCTGAGGGTGTTTTTCCGAACTCTTGTGGCCGCGGTTTTTGTGACGGTTTTCAACCTGATCATCTGCTATCCGATTGCCTATTACCTAGGTCAGGCCGAGGGCAGCCATATTCGTATCTTCGCGATCATGCTAATCATCCCTTACTGGATCAACGAGATCCTGCGCGCCTTTGCGCTGCGCATCATCTTTGGGGAAACAGGTGTGTTGAACACGTTGTTCACGGGTCTGGGCATCTGGGATACACCGTTCGACTTCATTCGCAATGACATCGCGCTCTATGCGGGTCTGGGATACGCCTATATCCTGCTGATGATTTTCCCGATGTATAACGTGATTGAAAGTCTGGACAAAAACCAGATCGAAGCAGCACGCGACCTTGGGGCGCCTTGGTGGCGGATACATTGGCGAGTGGTCATTCCTTATGCCAAGCCGGGGATCAGTTCGGGCTGTACTATGGTCTTCATGTTGTCCGCCGGTGCGTTGGCTGCGCCGCAAATTCTGGGCGGGCCGTCCAGTCTGTGGTTCACCCAACTGATCTATCAGCAGTTCAATGACAACAACGACTGGCCACAGGGCGCCGCCTACGCAATCGTTCTGCTGGTCACTTGTATTCTGTTCGTGCTGGCCATGATGCGCCTGTTCAAAGTGAACATGGGGGATATAGGGAAATGAACAATTCCTTCCTCCGCATAAGCATCTGGGTCTATCTGGCGATCTTCTTCCTGTATCTGCTGGGCCCGCTGGTGATCATGTCCGTCACCGCGTTCAACTCGTCCGGGTTCCCCCGAATGAGCCCATGGGAATGTCTGACATTCCAATGGTTTGGCGAGCTGTTTCAGGATCAGCGTATCCTGAACGGGATCAAGAACTCGCTGATCATCGGAATCGGCACGGTCATCCTGTCCGTGGCGATGGGTTTGGCAGGCGCGCTGATGCTGACCCAGATCTGGCCGAAGCTTCGCGCGACCTACTATACGGTCATTATCGCACCGATCCTGATCCCCGGTGTGGTTCTTGGTATCTCGACGCTGGTCTTCTGGGACCGGATCAACCGGATGCTGGGGCTGGGGGCCGACAGTTTCCTGTCAAACGGCATCTTCCTGACAGTGATCGGCCAGTCCACCTTTATTGCCAGTTACTGTATGCTGGTGCTGGTGGCGCGGTTGCAGCGTTATGATGTCGCCCTGACTGAGGCGGCACTGGACCTTGGGGCCAGCCACGCTCAGGCTTTCCGCAAAATCCTGCTGCCGTTCATGCGCCCGGCGATTGCCTCGGCGGCGGTTTTGGCATTCCTCGCTTCTTTCGAGAACTACAACACCACCACTTTCACTTTTGGCGAATACCCGACGCTGACGATTGAGCTGGCTCAGAAGGTTCGCTACGGCATCACGCCCGCGATCTCGGCGCTGGCGTTTATCATCGTTGCGCTGACGGTTTTCTTCGCTCTGCTGAACGAAGCCAAGCTGAAACGTCAGGAACTGGTAGCCGCGGCGCGTAAAAACGCAACGGTCGAGGAACTGGCTGGCAAGATCAAGCTGCCGAGTTTCTTTGCCGGTAATATGGCCGCCGTGTTGCTGGTCGCATTTGCGGTTGTAACGATCACCGTTATAGGCACAGCGGCGACCTACAGTCCGGCGCAGTGCATTGCCGACGT
Source organism: Ruegeria sp. AE3 (assembly GCF_056542225.1). NCBI lineage: Bacteria > Pseudomonadati > Pseudomonadota > Alphaproteobacteria > Rhodobacterales > Roseobacteraceae > Ruegeria > Ruegeria sp. AE3. Next base: position 44,531 of record NZ_JBQFZL010000008.1, read on the forward strand.
TCGCGAGCAAAAGCAGTTGGAAGCGGAACAACGCATTCAGGAACTGCGTCAGCAGCGTGAGGAGCGCCGCAAACAGCAAGAAGCGGAAAAAGCCGGGCAGGGTGATGCCCAAACCGCGCCAAAGCCGTCAAATAACAGCGGTTTTGGTAATGTCTTCGCTCCGAACTCGCTGGATGGCAGCGAGAATGAAAGCAACGAAGGTGCTTCTCAAACCGAGGGTGAGCCATCCAACAACGGCGGTTTCGGAGGGGTGTTTGACCCCAACAGCCTAAAAAGCGACTAATCGCTGTGCCAAGCGGCAACCAACGCATCTGCCCGGATAGGATTCAAGTCTGTCCGGGCAGATTGCGCTTCAGGATCTTCACGTCACAGCCGCCGATGGTCGATCCGTTCCAGACCACCGGTTCAGCGTTATAGTTGATCAGGAACATGTGGTCGGCTGTCTCACGCAGTCGAAGTCCTGGCGGCATCGGTTTCAGGCCCAAACCGCTTTCTTCCGCAGCCAAGCCGATGACGCGATCCCATAATGCTTCGTTTGGGAAGCCGGCAAGATACCAGAACCCGTCCCTTGCCATTAGCGCAGGCGCTCCATCTTCAAAACTCAGAATTTCTTCAGCAGATCCTGAAAGGCGATCGATCCAATGCTGTGCCGCGCCGCCGCCACGGACAGCCCGGTTGACAGCAGGGGGCAGTGTTTCGACCAAATCGACGTTGCAGTCCAACCCTTTCAGGCCAGGTCGACCGGCGGCGGCGATCTGGAAATCACGGGTAATTGCGCCGCTGCGTGGGCCGAGGATTGCAAGATCCGAGTTGTCCGCTAACCTACGCTCCAAATCCGGGTCAATCGTTGCCAGTCCGGGGGCAAGGATCAGCGCATAGTGCGTGGACAGGTCATTGGGCGAAACAAAATCAATCGACAGCCCCACGCGGCGCAATGCACGATAAGCTGAGAAGACCAACCGGAAATAGTCAAAGCCTGCTCCTTGCGGTAGCGATGTCCAGGCCCAGTCCGAGGGGTAATCAAACAGTATCGCAACCTTGGATTGCACCTGATGCACCTCGCCCAATGTGGATAGCTCTTCCGCTGTCTGACGGGCCTCGTGTAATGCAGGGGCGGGGCGATTGTCCGGTGTCAGCAAACCTGCGTGCATCTGTTCCTGCGCAAAGGGGGCTTGCCGCCATCGAAAATAGCTCACAACCTCAGCACCGTGGGCGACAGCCTCAAGCGACCACAACCGCACCATTCCGGGCATGGGTGCCGGGTTATAGGGTGCCCAATTCACCGGACCGGGTTGTTGTTCCATCACCCACCATCGGCCACGGCCCACTGCCCGGTAAAGATCATGGTGAAACGCCTGCATGTCCGGATCGCCTTGCTGAAGAAAGGCGGTCTTGTGGGCTTCGTCATCTTCCAATCGGTCCGATAGAAATCCGATCGGATAACTGTCCCAAGTCGCAATATCCAGATCTGCGCCAACCTCGAAATGGTCGAAATCCAGAATACGACCCATGTAGTTATGCAACAGCGGCGCATCGGTCAAAGCTCGCAATACATCGACCTGAGCTTTGTTGAATGCCACAACCTGATCTGAGCTGAACCGACGGAATGCCAGTACATGAGCGGGGTTTGGCTCGGTCACAGTTTGATTGGGTAGTTCAATCTCATCGAAGTTGCGGTACTCCATCGACCAGAACACGTTTCCCCAGGCCTTGTTCAGTTGTTCAATTGAGCCGTATCGAACAGCCAGCCAGCGCCTGAATGCATTCAGTGCCGGGGTGCTGTAGCTGACTGTTGTGTCGTGACACCCATACTCATTGTCGATCTGCCAAGCCGCCACATACGGGTTATGACCATAGCGCTCTCCCAAGACCCGTGCGATGCGGCGACATTCATCGACATAGCCCTGGTGGCTAAAGCAGTAATGCCGCCGTGACCCGAATTTGCGCGTGTTTCCATCCGTATCCACAGCCAGCATGTCCGGATGTTTGTCCAGCATCCAACGCGGTGGCGTTGCTGTCGGTGTGCCAAGCACGACTTTCACTCCCGCCTCGCCAAGTGTTTTAACCGCGAGATCCAGCCATTCAAATTGCAGGGTTCCGGGGTAAGGCTCCAGCCGGCTCCACGCAAACTCTCCAATGCGTACCCACGAGATGCCGGTGTCCACCATGCGCGCGGCGTCTTCCGCCCACGTCGCTTCGGGCCAGTGTTCAGGGTAGTAACACACACCAAGTTCCGGCTTCATAAAATGATCCTGTGTTCTGCCTGCCCTCGTCCCGCGTTTGGCATTGCAAACGTCATGCCATTGGTGGGTTGGGATTCAATATCTGCGTTGCTCAACCCCTGCCGTGCCGAGGTGCAGAACAGCGTGCCTAAGCTGTCGCCACCAAAGGCCGGGCAGGACGTATGTGACGCTTCGAAAGAAGTGGCCTTCAGGAAATGACCTTCGGGCGTGTAGGCCGCAACACGTCCAATCCCCCATTGCGCGATCCAGATGTTGCCGTCAGCATCAACCACCGCACCATCCGGGTTCAGGTCTTCTTTGCGAAGGTCCAGAAATACCGTGCTTTCCCCTTCGGGCCATCCGCTTTCTGCATTCAAGCTCCAGCGCCTGACCTGCCGGGTTGCCGTGTCACAGAAATAGGCCACGGATCGATCTGGGGCAAAACAGATTGCATTGGAAATCGTCACATCCGGCACGAGACATCTGAGTGTACCTTTCCAGAACCGATAGATTGATCCGGCCCCGGATTCAGCCTGTTTGCCCATCGTACCGATCCAGAAACCGCCCCAGGGATCAGCGCGACCGTCATTCGAGCGGGTGATTGGGTTGTCTGCCTCGAGCGGCGCGACCAGTGCTCGATGGCCGGACTTCAAGTCAAACTGCCAAAGACCCGTTTCTGACGCCAAAAGCAATGTGTCACGATCCACCCAGCCTGCGGCAGACACATGTTCATCGAAATCCCAGCTTATCTGATTTTCGCCTTCGCGCGTCATCATGCGTTTGTTGAGAATGTCGAACCAGAAAAGCTGTTGCCGAGCGGGGTGCCACAGCGGACCTTCGCCCAACGCGCATGGGCGGTCGTCAAAGACCGTACTCATCCTGCCGCCTTGTCAAAGGCTGCCACGATTTGCCCCGCGCGTTCTGCGACTTCGACTGTGTCCATGCCGGGTTTGTACAGCGCCGATCCAATCCCGAATCCATCGGCACCGGCTTTGATCCATTGGTCGAAATTTTCGGGCCCGGCACCGCCGACGGCAAAGACGCATGTTTCCTTGGGCAAGACGGGGCGAAGTGCTGCGAGCCCTAAAGGGCCAGCCATGACACCAGGAAACAGCTTTAATCCTGTGGCCCCTGCTTTGAGAGCGGCAAACGCTTCGGTCGGCGTGTAAACGCCCGGCCAGCTTTGCATCCCCAACGCCACAGACCGTTTGATCACATCAGCATCATAATTGGGTGACACGATCAGCTTGCCGCCGGCATTCCGAACTGCGTCCACCTGATCAACCGTTAGTACAGTACCAGCGCCAATCAGGGCGCGATCTTCGAAAGCTTCGGCCAGAATGGAAATGCTGTCGAGCGGATCAGGCGAATTGAGTGGAACTTCGATCCGGTCGATCCCTGCATCGATGATAACTCTGCCAACCGCCTCGGCTTCCTGTGGTTGCAGACCACGCAGAATGGCGATGATGGGGCGGCTCATGCGATTTGCCTTGTCATGTTGCGCGCCAGCGCCAGCCCGGCCAGGGTTGTTTCGGTGGCGTTTGCAGTCTCAACAAAAGCGCCCTGTTGTCTCAGCGCTGCCGCATAGACCCGCGATACGGCTTCTGCGCCGATGATAGCCAGTTGTTGGCCCAGCCAATATGGACGAGTGGCGGCCAATTCAGCACCGATAAGCAGTCCGGACAGCCGTGCGCGCGCGATGTCTTTGTCCTGATCGTGCAGCAGGTCTGCAGCCCGCAAGCCGAACAGGCGCGCAGCCAACTGTTCGGGTTTGGACAATGTATCCGCCACAGCATCTGCAAAGGCATCTTCATCCCATCCTCCACCTATAGAATGCCGCAGAACAGATTGCGCACTTAACAAATCAAAAAGCTCTCCGGTCATGAGCGTCCGAAAGCTCACGATTTCACCTGCGCTGACCTGAACCCATTTCGTATGGGTTCCTGGAAGGCAGAGGACACCATCCCAGTTCTGGCGAGTTCCCAAAAATCCCGCGATTTGTGTTTCTTCGCCCCGCATCACATCTGGTGGGCTCAGTTGCTTTAATCCGGGTATGACGAAGGCCCGGATGCGCGAGTCTGTGCTGGGAACACGGACCGGTACTTGCGGCAAGGGTTGCGACGGAACGGTAGAATAAGGTGCTTCGACCCAGCCTTGGCGTGCACCGACCATACCGCAGGCGATCACATCTATGGGGCCATCCTTCAGCCAGTTTTCAACAAGTTCCAACAGGGCGGTCTGGAACCCGTCGGCTCCGATACGTGCCATACCTTTGTCGGACTGCGCGCAGTCCAGCACCGTTGCCCCCTGCATGGCCCAGACCCGCAGGTGAGATGTGCCCCAATCAACGGCGATCCAGTCGGTATTCATTGCTTCACCCTGAAACTACGACGCCGCCATCAACCGCCATACACTGACCGGTCATCGCCCGGCTGGCGTTGGATGCCAGGAACAATGTCGGTGCAACCATGTCTTCGGGCGTCAAATGTTCTTTCAGGCATTGTCGATCCAAATGCGCGGCCAAATCTTCGGGCGTGGCCCACTTATCCAGCTGTTTTTGCGTCAAAACCCAACCGGGAGCCAGCGCATTCACACGTATGTTCTTTGGCCCCAGTTCGCGGGCCAAAGACCGCGTCATCCCTGTAATGCCCGCATTTGACGTCGTATAGATCGGATAGCCTGCATTGCCCATCATGTAGCTGATCGAGCTGAAGTTAATGATAACGCCGCCTTCCTTCATTTGCCGGGCCGCTTCCTGGCAGGCGAAATAGTAGGCTTTCAGGTTTACGTCGATCATCCAGTCCCAGAACTCGGTCGTGGTTTCCTCAAGTGTATGGCGCTGGTCATTGGCCGCGTTGTTAACCAAAACGTCTAGGGGGCCGTGGGCTTCGGCGGCTTTGGCCATTGTCGTGTGAAGAAGCTGAGTGTCGGTCATATCGCCCTGCATGAACAGAGGTGCGCGGCCGTGTTTGTCGCGCATCTCTTCGACAAAACCGCTGGCGTCCGATCTGCCGATAAAAGCCACATTGGCCCCCTGAGCCAAAAACCCATCCGTTAATGCTGCGCCCACGCCCGAGCCTCCGCCGGTAATATAGACGGATGACCCGTTCAGGTCATGAAATGTCGCTGGTTGGGTCATCAGTGGCTCTCTCTGGTCACAAGGCGGGTGTCTTTGCCGACGAGGAAATCCAGGTCGGCCCCCTGATCGGCCTGCAACACGTGATCGACATAAAGTTTGGCATACCCGCGGGAATAATGTGGCTTATCTGGTTTCCATTGGGCTCGGCGCGCGTCCAGTTCTTTTTCGTCCACCAACAGCTCAAGCTTTCCAGCGCTGGCCGAGACGCGGATGCGGTCGCCGGTTTTCACCAGCGCCAGTGTGCCGCCCGCCTGTGCCTCGGGGCTGACATGCAGGATGACGGTGCCATAGGCTGTACCGGACATGCGGGCATCCGAGATACGGATCATGTCGCGAACGCCTTCCTTCACCAATCTCGCCGGAATCGGCATGTTTCCCACCTCGGGCATCCCGGGATAACCCTTGGGTCCACATCCCTTGAGCACCAGAATGCTCTTGGATGTGACGGGCAGATCAACCCGGTCGATATTGGCTTTCAGGTCTTCGATATTTTCGAAAACAAACGCCTCACCCTCGGTTTCAAGAAGGGCATCTGTTGCGGCAGAAGGTTTGACGATGGCCCCGTTGGGCGCAAGATTGCCGCGTAAAACACGAAGGCCAGCAGCGGGCTTCACCGGATCGTTGAAAGGGCGAATGACGTCGCGGTTGAAACATTCAGCACCTTCGTAGTGGGCCGAGATGTCCTTGTTCAGAACCGTTCTGGCCGGGCGCAGGAAAGGTTTGAGTTCGCTCAGCACAGCCGGCACACCGCCCGCGTAACAGAAATCTTCCATCAGGTATTTGCCTGAGGGCATGCAGTTCACCAGAAGGGGAATCTCTGATCCGATTTCAAAGTCCTTGAGCGTCAGGTCAACGCCCACGCGACCTGCGAGCGCCAGTAGATGAACAACGGCATTGGTCGATCCCCCAACGGCCGCATTGGCGAGGATTGCATTCTCGAAGGCTTCTCTGGTCAGAATGTCGGATGGTTTCAGGTCTTCGTCGACCATTTCGACAATCCGCTTGCCTGTCAAATGGGCGAGGGCCATGCGGCGGGCGTCAACGGCGGGCAGGGCGGCATTGGTGGGCAGGCTCATGCCCATCGCTTCGACCAGAGACGCCATGGTGCTGGCCGTCCCCATGGTCATGCAAACCCCGGCACTGCGGGACATCCCGGATTCCGCGTTCATAAAATCCTGAAGGGTCATCTCTCCGGCACGCACGGCCTCGGAGAACTTCCACACATCGGTTCCTGAGCCAATATCCTGACCGCGATATTTTCCATTCAGCATAGGGCCGGAGCTGACAACGATCGACGGCAGGTCGACCGAGGCCGCGCCCATGAGTTGGCCCGGCGTGGTCTTGTCGCACCCGCCCAGCAGAACCACACCGTCAATGCCATATGCGCGGATCGACTCTTCGACATCCATGGCCAGAAGGTTGCGAAACAGCATGGCTGTGGGTTTCATCTGGGTCTCGCCCAGCGACATGACCGGGAATTCGACGGGAAAGCCCCCGGCCTCCCACACACCGCGCTTTACCCCTTCGGCCAGATCGCGGAGGCCGGAATTGCAAGGGGTTAGCTCCGACCACGTGTTGCAAATTCCAATAATTGGCCGCCCATCGAAGGCGTGATCAGGAAAACCCTGATTTTTCATCCAGGATCGATGGATGAACCCATCCTTGTCGAGTTTCCCGTACCAGTGCTGTGAGCGGCGTTTTGACATTGTTCTGTGATGCTTTTTTAGGTCTGGGTGGATTTGAGTATTTGTAAAAAGGTGAAATTCAAGCAGCGCGAGATGGGCGGCACCAATCTGGCAGCCAGTCGGCATGGGCAGACAGAAGGTCGTTCACCAGATTTCGAATTTGGCGCAGGTCCAGCTCGGCGGCGGTGTGCGGGTCCATCATGGCTGCATGAAAGATATGCTCGGGGTTCTGGTCGACCAATGCCCTGACTGTGAGTTCCTGAACGTTGATCTGGCTACGCATCAGGGCGATCAGCTGCGGTGGGATGTCTGCGATGACAGAAGGTTGAATGCCATTTGCATCAACCAGACACGGTGTTTCGACAGCAGCCCCCATCGGCAGCTGAGGTATCTGGCCGGTGTTTGGCAGATTGCCATATGCCACGTAGGGGGTGTCAGAGATGATTGCGTTCATTATGTCTGCCGCAAACTCATGGCTGTGAGTGACGGCAATGTCGCGCCCGTCGGTCAGGGTTTTGGCCTGCTCTTTCCAGTTGCTCATCTGTTCTACACAGCGGGTCGGGTATTCATCGAGTGGGATTGAGAACTTCTCGATCAGGTCCGCCCGCCCGTCTTTGATGAACCATGGCACGTATTCTGCCAAATGCTCAGAACTTTCGGTGCAGAAAAAGCCAAGGTGATCCATCACTTCGTAGCGCACCTTGTTGGGGCAGCGCGGCATCAGCAGCGGCGCCTTGGGGATCCTGCCGCTGACATAACCTTGCCTAAGGGCGGGGTAAAGATCATGGCCCTGATGCTCAAGCCGCAGGAAGAAGGCGACGTGATTGACGCCCGCGACTTTGTAGCGAATGTCGTCTTTTGGCAGGTCCAGATCATTTGCCAGTTCCGCGACCGTGTTCTGAACCGAGTGGCACAGGCCGACCTGCTTCAATGATGGGTATTTCTCGGCCAGTGCCCAGGTGTTGATGGCCATCGGATTGACGTATTGTAGCAATGTCGCATCAGGGCATAGCTGCATCATGTCATGCGCCACGTCCCACAAGACTGGCACAGTGCGCAGCCCACGCATGATGCCGCCGACGCCCAGCGTATCCGCGATGGTCTGGCGCAGCCCGTATTGCTTGGGGATTTCAAAATCTGTGACGGTACAGGGCTGGTACCCGCCAATCTGAAAGGCGGTAATAACGAAATCGGCACCATCGAGTGCCGCGCGTCGGTCTGTATGTGTGGATACTGTCGCGTTTGACCGGACCGAACGGATCATGGCGCGGGCTACAGCTTCGCTTTCTGTCAGGCGTACGGGGTCGATATCCATCAGCGCAAAGTGACTGTCCGCCAAAGCGGGGGTCAGCAAAGCATCCCCCACGATGTTCTTCATGAAAATTGTCGAACCTGCTCCGATGAAAGTTATCTTTGTCATTTTACAGCTCCGAGGGTCAGGCCCGCGATAAAGTGCTTTTGCATCAGGAAGAACATGGCAACCGGCGGCAGCGCTGCTACGATCGAGCCCGCGCTCATCAGTTGGTAGGCGGCGCGGAACTGGGCGTTGAAACTGGTTATGCCTGCTGTGACAGGCTGGCTTTCCGCGCCCTGAGTCAGGACGACCGCCCAGAAATAGTCGTTCCAGATGAAAGTGAAGATCAGCACGCTGAGTGCGGCAATTGCGGGTTTCATCAACGGCAAGACCACATACCAGAAGATGCGCCATTCGCTGATACCCTCGACCCGCGCGGCCTCGATTAATTCAAAGGGCAGGGCCCGGATAAAGTTGCGCATGAACAATGTGCAAAAGCCGGTCTGGAAGGCGATGTGGAACAAGACGAGGCCGGTTTTTGTGTTGTAGAGGCCCATATCAAGTGTCAGGTCGCGCACAGGCACCATCAGGATCTGGAATGGCACGAAGTTGCCGGCAACGAACATGAAGAAGATCCACAGGTTCGATTTGTATTTGTAGATGCCCAAAGCAAAGCCGGTCATGGAACTGAGGGCAACGGCACCGATCACCGTAGGAATGGTGATCATGAAAGAGTTCAGCAAGTATCGCGGCATGTCAGAGTTGAAGAATACCAGCCCGTAGTTGACTGCGCCCTCGAAACTGGATGGCAGGCCCCAATAGTTGGCGTTGGTGAAATCCGCCGCTGGTTTGACCGAAAACAGAGCCACCGCGAGTAGGGGCCCTAGCCACAGCAACAAGGCAAGTGGCAGCATCGCCTGATAGGTGATCTGCGCGGCACGAGATTGTTTTTTGATGGGTTTGGGAAACATCTCAGTGCCCCCGTTCTTCGCGATACATCGACCAGAGGAAATAGGCGATGAAGCCGAGCATGATCAGGAACAGCACCACAGCGATAGCCGCGCCATACCCCATGCGGAAACCGTACTCAGACAGTGCGACCTCGAACATGTAATAGGCCAGCACGCGGGAGGATCCGAATGGCCCGCCCTGTGTCATGATCGAAATCAGGTCGAAACTGCGCAGCGCCCCGATGATTGTCACGACGAATGCAATGAAAGTGGCCGGGCGCAACTGTGGCAGAATGATGTGCCACAGCATTCTCAAGCCTTTGGCACCGTCCAAGCGTCCGGCCTCGATCTGTTCGGGGTCGACGGCATTCAGACCGGTGAGGTAGAGGATCATGCAATAGGCGGTTTGCGGCCAAAGGCCCGCGACGATGATGCCGTAGGTGACCAAACGCTCGTCGCCCAGCACGTTCAATGGACCCATTCCGAGAAAGCCGAGAAACTCATTCAGAAGACCAAATGTCGGGTCATAAAACCACGTGAATACAAGGCCAACAACAACCTGAGAGATGACAAATGGAAAGAAAAACAGCGATTTGTAAAGGCGGATACCCCAGACCGTCTGGTTCAGAAACAAAGCAATGAAAAGGCCCGCCGGAATGGCCAGAAGATACAGGATCAGCCAGATCAGGTTGTTCTTGAGCGAGATATAGAATGCGTCCCGGTCAACCCATTCCCAATACAAATCTTCATAGTTTCGCATGCCGACATATTCGGCGGCACCCAGCCCATCCCACTCGTACAGTGACAGGTTGAAGGACTGGAAGACCGGAATGATCACATAGACCATGAAGAACAGCAGGCCCGGAGCAAGGAATAGCCACGGGGCGATGCGTTGTTGGTTTCTGTGGAACCAGTTCTCCTGATCAGGGGCGTCGGCGACAGTGGTCATGGGTGTCCTGGGTTTGTTTGGGTAAGGCGGGTTGAAACCACCTTACATTCTGTGGCGAGGTAGGCCGGGCCCGAGCCCGGCCCAAGCCTGATTAGTTGTCGTAGATACGCTCTCGCGCGCGTTCCAGCTTGGCCAGAATACGGTCAGCATTGTCTGGTTTAACCATGAATTCCTGGAAACCTTCCATTGACACTTTGGCCATTTCAGCCGGCGCGTCGCGGTCCCAGAACTGAGCCACTCCGCCGGGGCTGTTGGTCGAGAGCATCGAAAAGCCCTGCTGCAGGAATTTGTCATCGTCTACTGAGGATTGCGCGTTCACCGGCAACTGACCGAGGTTCGATCCGTTGTTGATCTCGGTCTGTTCATCCGACGAGACAACAAAGCGCAGGAACTCTCGTGCGGCTTCTTTGTTCGAGGCGTTCGCCGGGATGTGGAACGTATCGGTCGGTGCGTCTTCAGCCAATTCGACATCAGGGTTGATTGACACGAATTGGTAGAAATCCAACTGATCATCTGTCAGCCCTGCTTCACGCAAAGGCGCGACTGCAAAATTTCCCATCAGATACGCAGCGGCTTCTCCATTGACCATGAACGGCAAAGCCTCCTGCCAGCTATAGGTCTGATGGTTGTCAATGAAAGCCCCCATGTCGATCAACTGCTTCCAGTTTGCAAAGGTCTGCTTGACCCGGTCATCTTCCCAGCTGATTTCACCATTGGCCAGTTGATTGTGGAAGTCGAACCCGTTGGTGCGCATGTTCAGGTAGTCAAACCAACCGCCAGCGGTCCACAGGAACTTGGTCCCGATGGTATAGCAAGCACGGCCTGAATCGACGATCTTCTGGCAATTTGCCAGCTCTTCTTCCCAGGTAGTCGGTTCGCTGAGGCCCAATTCGTCAAAGATATCTTTACGATAGTAAACGCCCCACTGGTAGTAAGTGTAGGGGACGCCCCATTGTTTGCCATCGATGGTCATCGCGCCTTTGGTTGATGCCAGGTTTTCAGCAATTTCAGGTTCCGCCCAAAGATCCGAGACGTCTTCGAACAGACCGGCCTCAACATATGGTTTCATACGGTTGGCGGCGTACCAAGTGGCCACGTCAGGTGTGTCAGCCGTCAGAAAGTTGCGGATCTGGGTCTTATACGCTTCGCGGTCGATAACCGTGGTTTCGATCTCTAGGCCGGGGTGCTGCGCTGCAAACCGCTCGATCATCGCTTCCATCGTTGCGCGCGGGGCCGGGTTAGACGTGTCCAGGAATATCCGAAGCTCTCCATTTAGGTCAGCAGCCACCGGTGCCGCCATAGCAACGCCAAGTGCCAGCGCAGCGGTTGTGCGCTTGAAAGTGGAATACATGGTTTCCTCCCTGTTGTTTCCACAAAAGTTCCAAATAATGAAACAATGTTTTATATATTGAAAACTACACATCGACTCGGTTAGTCTTGTCAAGACCCTCGTGCGAACTGCGATGGGCAAGCGGAGGAGAACGGACGCCCGTGTCAGGTGACGGAACTATTGGCAAAGCATGTGACGTGCTGGATCAGGTCGCCGCATTTCAGCGCCCTGTGCGATTTTCGGAGTTGCTGGACGGCAGCGATTTTCCGAAAGCAACATTGTATCGGTTTTTGCAATCATTAACCAATCAGGGAATGCTATGTTACGACCCCGAGCGCCAAACCTACGCGCCGGGTATGCGTTTGGTACGGCTTGCGCATGCAGCCTGGACCCAAAGCTCACTGGCCCCTATCGCACGTCCGTTCCTCGATATTCTAAGCCAGGAAACTGGAGAGACTGTGCATTTGGCGCAGCTCGATGCTGGTCAGGTTCTATACGTAGACAAACGCAACGCAGCGCAACCGATTGAGATGTATTCTCAGGCGGGTAAGGTGGGCCCGGCCTACTGCACGGGTGTCGGCAAGGCGATGCTTGCCTTTCTGAATGAAAGTGACCTTAACCGGGCAATTTCGCAGCAGAGTTTTCATCGCTTTACCGACAAGACCCTGACGTCCGACAATGACCTGCGCACGGATCTTGATCGAATTCGCAGCAAGGGTTTTGCCGTTGATGACGAAGAACATGAACCCGGAATTATTTGCGTCGCCTGCCCTGTTCTTACAACAAACGGCCGTGTCCTGGGCGCAATCTCAGTAACCGGCTCGACCCAGCGAATGGATTTTGAACAACTCGAGGCATGGGTGCCTCGTGTGCGGCGGGTGGCTGAACAAATCAGCACCGAGGCGCAGGCATGGCGTTTCCCTGAAACGCGACCAGACCTCGGCAATGACAGGATGCAAGCGACATGACAGGTGTAACCCTGAACCAAGCAATAAAGCGGTACGGCCAGACGCAAGTCATTCACGGAATCGACTTGCAGATCGAAGATGGTGAGTTCTGTGTTTTCGTTGGCCCTTCGGGATGTGGCAAATCCACATTGCTACGGATGATCGCAGGTTTGGAAGAAACGTCGGAAGGCAAGATCCACATTGGAGCGCGGGACGTTACCCATATGGACCCGGCCAAACGCGGTGTGGCGATGGTCTTCCAGACCTATGCGCTTTATCCGCATATGACCGTGGCGGAAAATATGGGCTTTGGGCTGCGCATGAACGGTGTCCCAAAGGCCGAGATCACCAGAAAAGTGCAGGAAGCCTCGAACATTCTGAAACTTGACCAGTATCTCAAACGCAAACCCAAGGCTCTGTCTGGTGGGCAACGGCAGCGGGTTGCTATTGGCCGCGCCATCGTTCGGGGCCCCGACGTTTTCCTGTTTGACGAACCCTTGTCCAATCTGGACGCCGAGTTGCGCGTGGAAATGCGTGTTGAGATCGCGCGCCTTCATCAGGAAATCGGCGCGACAATGATTTACGTGACCCATGATCAGGTCGAAGCCATGACCATGGCCGACAAGATCGTCGTGCTGCGAGATGGTCGTATTGAACAGGTCGGGGCTCCGATGGATTTGTACCGTGATCCCGACAACCGGTTTGTCGCAGGCTTCATCGGTTCGCCTGCAATGAACTTTCTGGAATGTGATTATGGGGATGGCCATGTCTCCCATCCCGCGCTAGGCAAGCCGTTGCCCGTTTCTGCGACTATCCCCTCCGGTCGGACCAAGGTGACATTGGGCATGCGGCCCGAACATATTCAGATTGACCGTTCGGCCGATACTTGCACCGTGGACCTGACCGAAGCTTTGGGCGGCGTGTCCTATTCCTATTTACGGACACCAAATGGTGATAAGCTGATCGTTGAGGAACGGGACGATCAGCGAAGCAGAACCGGGGACCGGATCGGCATCGCCCTACAGCCAGAGCGTGTGATGTTTTTTGATCCAGAGACCGGGCAACGGTTTCGTTAATCACGACCTTCCAGCCCAAGGGCAGTCCTCCCAGTCCCAAGAGTTTCACGACACATAATCTGACCCGTGGCAAAACGCGCGGGCAGATGTGATTGATTCCTAGTCAAACGTGATTTAAGGGAAGCCCTGTCAAAACAGAGTCACCCAGGGGCTGTATCGTGATTTCGCCCCTCTCGCGCCACGCAATTGTGGTTGCAACTCTTGGATAGCACGCCCCGAAAGGCTTAAAAAAGGTAAAAGAATATGGCAGATAAATCGAACTTCGACATATTGTATACCATTGTAGACGAAGCGCCAGAACTGGCCAGCGCCTCGTTCCTGCCCATCATCCGCAAGTTCGCATCTGCTGCGGGCGTTCGCGTTGGCACCAAAGATATTTCCCTTGCGGGACGCATTCTGGCAGCATTCCCCGAGAACCTTACTGACGATCAGCGGGTAAGCGACGATCTGGCTGATTTGGGCGAGCTGGTGAAGACACCTGATGCCAATGTCATCAAGCTGCCGAATATCTCTGCCTCGGTTCCACAGTTGGTTGCGGCCATCGAAGAACTGCAATCGCAGGGTTACGACATTCCGACTTACCCGGCAGAGCCTGCAACGGATGAGGAAAAGACGATCCGCGCTCGTTATGACGCGATCAAAGGTTCCGCTGTTAACCCGGTTCTGCGCGAAGGGAACAGTGACCGCCGTGCGGCGCGTGCCGTGAAAAACTATGCCCAGAACAACCCGCATTCGATGGGCGAATGGGCGTCGGACAGCAAGACCAAAGTGTCGTCCATGCCGGCCAATGATTTCTATGCAAACGAGATTTCGGCCACCATCACCGCAGCACAAGCAGGCGATGCGACAATCGAATTTGAAGGCAAGGATGGTGACGTCACCGTTCTGAAAGACGGCTGGTCGCTGGAAGAAGGGACCATCGCCGACGCGACTTTCATGTCGGTCAAGGCACTGTCTACGTTCCTTGCAGATGCCATTGAGGACACCAAGAAAGACGGGACCATGTTCTCGCTGCATATGAAAGCCACGATGATGAAGGTTTCAGACCCGATCATCTTTGGCTATGCGGTCAAAGCGTGGCTGGCCCCCGTGTTTGAAAAATTCAGCGCGGAACTGGATGCGTTGGGTGTGAACCCAAATTCAGGCCTGGGTGCATTGCTGGAGCGCGTACAGGGTCACGCCGACATCATGACGGCCATCGACGCGATCAAGGCGGACCGCCCGTCCATGTATATGGTGGATTCGGACCGCGGAATCACGAACCTGCATGTCCCATCGGATGTAATCATTGATGCCTCAATGCCTGCAGTGATCCGCGCCGGGGGTAAGGGCTGGGATGAGACGGGTGCCAAAGGTGACACCAACTGTGTGATCCCTGATCGCTGCTACGCGACCGTCTATGATGAGGCCATTAAGTTCTTCAAAGCCAATGGCGCGTTGAACCCGTCCACTGCCGGAGCCGTGGCGAACGTGGGCCTGATGGCTCAGAAAGCCGAGGAATACGGTTCGCACCCGACAACTTTCGAGGCACCGGCGGATGGTACAATCCGCATCGTTCTGCCCAATGGTGAAACGTTGCACAGCCACGGTGTCGAGGCCGGCGATATCTGGCGCGCCTGCACCGTCAAAAAGGCGCCAATTGAGAACTGGATTCAGTTGGCCATGGACCGTCAGCGTCTGACCGGTTCCGAGGCGATTTTCTGGTTGGACGCAAACCGGGCCCATGACGCAGAGCTTATCAAATATGTCAAACCGGCGCTTGAGGCCGCTGGCGTGGCCGACAAGTTCCTGATCATGGCCCCACGCGAAGCGACTCGTCAGTCGTTGGAGACGATCACAGCAGGTAATGACTCGATTGCCATCACCGGCAACGTGCTGCGGGATTATCTGACTGACCTGTTTCCAATCCTGGAACTGGGTACCTCGGCCAAGATGCTCTCCATCGTCAAACTGATGAACGGTGGCGGTTTGTTCGAAACTGGAGCTGGTGGTTCGGCGCCCAAACACGTGCAGCAGTTGGTCGAGGAAAACCATCTGCGCTGGGATTCGATGGGTGAGTTCTGTGCATTGGGTGAATCTCTGAACTTCCTTGCCGATAGCAATGGCAACGAAAAAGCGGGCATTCTGGGTGCAGCGGCCGAAGCGGCGACGCAGGGTATTCTGGACAACAACCGCTCACCCAGCCGCAAAGTTGATCAGCCGGACAATCGCGACAGCCACTATTGGTTTGCACGCTACTGGGCTGAGGCTTTGGCCGCCCAGTCCGAAGATACGGAACTGGCTGCCGAGTTTGCATCGCTGGCCAAGGATCTGGCCGTCAACGAAGGGCAAATCCTGTCGGAGTTGGCCGCAGCGCAAGGTCAAGCTGCGGATTTGGGCGGTTACTATCACACCGATCCGGCCAAAACGGCAGCGGTTATGCGGCCCAGCACAACGTTGAACGCAATCATCGGCTAATCGCTAACGGCAAAACAGGTGATCCTTTGCCTGTTCAAAACACGGAAAGGGACCGGCACAGTTGTGCGGTCCCTTTTTTGTATCGTCGACACTGTCACGGAAAGTGGGCTGAGAAAAGTATTATGCATTTACAATGCTTTATAATGAATTTGTTTGTACTTACGGGATTCCCCTAATAGCACGGCAGCTCTGACTGTTTTAAACCTTGGATAACACAGAATTTCACTGGTGATGCCTCAGGGCCTTATCACTCACTCAGAGAATGACCAGCATTTGGGGTGCTGGTCATTTCATTTTGGTTCTCAGAATTTTCTGGGCAGCCAAGCAGTTCAACCATGGTTGAACACGAACACTATATCGAGTGCTCACAATTATACTGGAGATTGGGTCTTAGCCAACGCGCCGGGGTTCTGGGTTGGCAATCGGCGTCTGTGTTCTTTTCGTTCCGTACGCTGCAACACCTTTGTGTCGCAGATAAGACAGGCGACGCGCCTCACGCCGGGCAAGTGCCAGAGATTCCAGGATCAGCGCGCACACGATTGACAGCATGGTTCCGACAAAACCGGATACCGCGACAACCAAGGACGGAATTCGGTCAACCAAGCCAGTTTCCAAAAACTCGCGGAAAACCGATACGAATACGGACAGCGAAGGTAAGAATATCAACAATGCCAAAGACAGGAAGAACGCGATTGGCTTTTCGTCTTTGATCAAAAGGCCAATCATTTTGAGAATTCGCCACCCATCTGAATATGTGGCCAGTTTGGAGTTCGAATCCGGAAGCCGTGAGACATATTTTGTCTCTACTTCTCCAATCGGCATACGCATCTGCATCGCGTGCACTGTAAGTTCAGTTTCAATTTCGAAACCGTTGGAAACCGCTGGAAAGCTTTTGACAAAGCGTCTGCTGAAAACACGATAACCGGACAGCAGGTCGTTGATTTTGCTGTTAAAGAAGAATTTCACCAGTCCGCTGAACAAGGCGTTTCCAAACTTATGACCCCTACGATAGGCTTGAATGTCCTCGTTAACACGCGCGCCATTTACCATATCAAGGTTTTGCGAGACCAGCAGATTAATCATGTCAGGTGCTGCCATACTGTCGTAGGTCGCATCCCCGTCTGCCATAACGTAGACATCCGCATCTACGTCAGCAAACATCCTGCGGACAACGTTGCCTTTACCCTGATATGTTTCAGAATAGACCAGCGCGCCAGCGTCTTGCGCCATTCTGGCTGAGCCGTCCGTGGAATTGTTGTCGAATACGTAGATTACCGCCTCCGGCAGGGCGGCGCGGAACTGCTTGACAGTTTCACCAATGGCAATCGCCTCATTGTAACACGGTAAGATAACAGCAACCTCCAGCCCCGGCCATGACGCCCGTGTCAGAGATCCGTTTCTTAATTTCAAGGCAGCCTGTATCATACGTAACTCAAGCTCGCTCGGGTGTGTCATTTGAAGGAAAATTGCACTTCATTCCCAAGATGCTGCGCGCATGAGGCATTTCTGAAGCAGATAAATGGCCGAATTTTGGCATCCGATTGAAACGCCCTGATAATTCAAAAAAAATGGGCCGGTTCAAGTACCGGCCCCAAAGTTTCAGCTGAACCGAGGGATCAGTTCGAAGCTGCGTTCAACTTTGCGTTTTGCTCACGCAGGGTATCCGAGATGATCGCGTACCATTCACCGGATTGACGCATTTCGATCAGACCCTTGTTCATCATCGCGATGTATTCGCGCGCGAACGGGTTGGTGCGATGCGCAAGGAAGCTCATCGAAGACAGTGTAGACACATAGGGGTTCTCAACGATGTCAGCCGAAGTCAAACCCATGTCTTTCATTGTCGATGCGAACAGATCAACTTCGAATGCCGCAACATCTGCGGTTCCGGTCAATACAGCGTCAAGGCAATCACGGGCCGAGCTCGGTTGAACCACAGTCGTGTTCTCGCGGTTCAGTCCCTGTTCTTCCAGAACAACCATGCTCCAGCCTGCCATACGGCAAATAGTCGAACCTTCTAGGTCCTTGAAGCTGGTCGCGCTTGCGTATTCGCTTTCCGGCAGTGTGAAGAAGCCACCGACGATATCGTAAACCGGGACGGAAGCTACGAATTGAGTGCAGCGAGCTTCGGTTTCCGGGGACCATTCGTATGTACGATTGGTACAATCCGGAACGGTCCATGCAATTGAAATATCGAAGGCACCAAGCGGCAACAGTGTATCCAGATGCGAACTCCAGTCGTCGACAAAGCTGACTGAATACTCACGGCTGTTTCCGGCCCGCTGAAGGCTGGTCGTTGCCAGGCGGGTCATGATGCCCCCGCCGTTCAGAGATTCGGTTGTGAACGGTTCCCATCCGTTACCCGCCACCATCTTGATCGGCGGCGCATAGACATTCGAGCGCTTGACGCTGGCTGCGCGCTTTTCTTCAGCAGCGATGATTTCCTGCGCGCTTTGGCCGTTCGGCAGGCTGCCGTCTTCACAGGGTAGGGCCAGCACCAGCCCAGGATTAAGAGACCCTGGGTTTGTGATAGCGTTCCTGTTCGCGTTGAAGATCGGCTGGTAGTTCGAGGTGCCATAGGCGGCGATGGCGATGGTTGCCAACGTGTCGCCGTCTTGCACTGTATAGTTTGTACACGCTTCCTGTGCAGCGGCAGCACCCGCGCTCAGAGCTGTGATGGCGGTTGCCGACAGCACTAGTTTCTTAATCTTCTCGTTAAACATTTCCACTTCCTCCAGACTTTTGTTTGTCAGGCCAAACATGGCCTTATCCATTTTCCATTTGATGGCGCAGGGCGGTCGAAACGATGTCGCGCCATTCGCCAGACTGCTGCATGATTGCCAGACCCTGATTCAGCGTCTCCAAGATCGCTTCCCCATCAGGATTATCTTTATGGGTCATGACATTAAGCGACTTGATCGCCGCCAGGTTGGGGTTTTCGATAATCCGGTGTTTATAGCCAAGCCGCGCGATGGCTTCCTCGGCCAGATGCGCCTCGATTGCCACGATATCGGCGGTTCCGTTCATCACAGCGTGAAAGCAGTCGTCGGGCGACGTGGGCCGCAGCAACTTGATGACGGGTTCGTAAAGGCTCACCGCATCCATATGAGACAGCGACCAGCCTTCCGGGCGGCAGATCGTTGTTCCGGCAAAGTCTGCATATGTCAACGTTTGTTCGTACCCCGATCCGTCGCGAGCAAAGAATGTATCCACGACCTCGTAGAACGGGTTCGAGAAATTGTAGGTCTCACACCGGTTGCGGTCGCTTTCGGACAGCGCTTCTGCATCTTCGCAATTTGGGCGCGACCAGGGGAAAGTGCCATCAAAAGCAAGTGTTGGCATCAACAGATCCAGATGCGACGACCAATCGTTCACGAACTGAATTTTATACGCTTGTTCTGGCGCGGCCCGCAGCATCGCTGTCTCAACCAGTTGCGTATAAAGCCCCCGGTTGGGCAGCGCTTCGTCTGTAAACGGAGCGTAATTGCCGCCGGTGATCAACAGCAACTGACGATCACGAATTTCAGGGCGCGTTTCAGCGTTAGCATTTCTGATCAGTGCGGCGGCTTCCGAGCGGGCTGCCTCAATCTCTTCTTTTGCTGCGGCACGTGCAGCCACGACCGCATCTTCACTCGCCTTCTTTGCCTCAGCTTCTGCCGCTGCAACGCGCGCTTCCGCTTCGGCCACGGCTTTTTCCGCGCGTTCTTCGGCAGCTTTTACCAGTTCCGAGGCCATTTCCGCTGCCAGGCGTCCGGCTTCCGTGTCGGGCAGCTCAGGTGCGCGCCCGACATCTTCCAGACATGGCAGATTTAAAACGTCACCAATACGAATGATATTGGGGTTTGTGCCGATAACATCCCGGTTCGCATCGTAGATTGGCCGAAAATCTTCGGTCGCGTAAACTCGGATTGCCAATTCCCGCAGGCTGTCGCCGCGCTGAATCTCGTAGCTTGAACATGCCTCTTGCGCTGACGCCGCGCCGGTGGCGGCGGCAAGGGCAAGGCTTGATATGATAAGGTGTTTTCTCATGGGTCCTGTTGCTTTGCCTGGTTATTTTCTGGTAAGTTTCGCGACTGCGATCGACAGATTGTCTTGATCGGGATCGTCCTTGGCCTGGACAGCCAGTTGCAAGGCTTCGGCGATTTCCTGTGCCAGATCTTGCTGGTGTTCACGCAGAATTTCCTGAATCTCAGCGTCGCTGAGATACTGAAGCCCGTCACTGCCAAGGATCAGAATATCAGCGGGTGACACGATCAGCGGGTCTTCTGGGCAATCCACTTTTGGAATGGCACCCCCCATGATCACCGACGTCAGTTGGTTTCTGTCCAATCCCCGTGCTTCAGCTTCCGAAAGCTCACCCGCGGCCAGTTTTGCGTCGATCACGGGGGCCATCGAGTGGTCTTCGTTCACCTGTGTCAACCTGCCTTCGCGGAACAGGTAAAGGGGGCTGTCTCCGATCGATATCCTGAACACACGCTGACCCAGAAAGAGGACACCCAACAAGGTGGAGCCCATGTTGAAACCCTGGCCCTGTGCCTCGTTATGGTCGGATATCGCTGCATTGGCTTGCATGGCTGCCAACGGCAGCGCGTCAATTGCGGCTCCTTCGTTTAAGGTATCGGCTTCTAGCTCGCTATCCAGCGCGTTCCGCCAGGCGGCAATCACCATTTCTGAAGCCACTTCGCCCGCCTCGTGGCCACCCATACCGTCAGCGATCGCAATATAGCCCGCGTCCGATGCATCGAACATGCGCGCAGCAATCGCGTCTTCCTGCGTTTCCCGCTGACCCTGGTTCAGGATCAGTGCAACATCATATGCCGGAGTCGCCAGCATCTATCAGGAATCCCGCCAATCAAAACCTTCATCGCAGAAGGCCATAAATCGGATTGAGGTTTCACTGATGCGGATCAGATCACCGCTGGAGAGCGCGATTGTGCTCAGAACGGGTTTACCATTCAGGCGAACAAGGTTGGCTTTTCCGCCATGCCCCAGATAGCATTTTCGATCTTCGGGGTCATAAGCAATAACGGCGTGGTTCGAACGTGAAATACCTGTGTCGCCGAAATCCAGTTGGATCGCCTGGTCATCGTTTCGACCGATTTGCATCAGGCCTTCGGTCAGGGTGATGCTGGCGCCCCGTCCGGGACCTGCCGTCACCACCAGCCAACCAACCGGGAATGTTTCCTGAGCGGCTTCGGTTTTTGAGACGGGTTCTGATGTTTCAATCAATTCCTGAACATGCGTGTCCGCACGCTCAAACCCAAGGAACGTTGTTTTGACCCGCGAGCGACGGTCTTCGGCCGGGGCGGCAGGCGTGGGTTGAGTCTGTACGGCAACCTCTTCTACCAATGCCGGTTCTTGCACGGATGGGGCTGCAACCTCAGCTTCCACCGCTTCCGGCGCGCTCATTTCCACTACATCCAGAGGCAGCGTATCTTCATCCGGTGTTTCGGCAGGTTCGTCGGCTACATGCAAAGTGATGATATGATCGTCCGAGATTTCGTCATCGTCGGGGTCGGCCATCAAGTTCTTGGTATCTTGGTCGTCCTCGTCAATTGCATCTTCAACGAAGATGGACACTTCAACCGGTTCTTCCGCGTTTTCAGCCGCAACTTCGTCGAATTCCGGCATCTTCTCTTCAGGGATAAGCTCGTCTGTTTCTTCGTAAGAGTCAGACGTCATGTTTCCACCGGCCAGTGCGGCGCGCAGCGCGTTGAAGTCCGCGATAGGCTCCTGCTTTACCGTTTCAGGCACAGCGCTGTCTGCTGCATGAGCATTTTCAGCTACATCATCTTCTTTGGATTTGCCGGCACCTTCGAGAAGCCGGCTCAGAGGGCTTTTGTATTTGAACATGGTGTCGACACCTTCGAATTGTTGGCACGGACCTTTTGTGCCATGGGGCTGCTACCTAACCCTGCGTGGAACAACGCAGAGACACTCAATTGAAAACATGGAAACTGGTACTCTCTGCGGCGGGCCGGTTCCCGCCGGGCGGCAAACTGAACGCCGCCCTCAGTAAACACACACTGGCAGATCAAAAATGAACCGGTCAGATCACTCCTGCGCTAGCTGCATGGTCGCAGCTACTTCAGCACCGTTGCGCAACACGGTCAGCTTTGCCTCTGGCTGACTGTCGGAAACCAGCGCAGCCAGCATGCCATCAATGCTTTCGGACTCATCCAATGTCATGCCGGTCTGGCTTTCGCTCAACAGAACATCGCCTTTTCGCAGGCTACCCGTCGCCTCGGCCGGAACCGAGCTCACTTTTGTTTGCCACCCTTCACTTCCCGAGTTGCTGACTGTGAACGAGTAACCGTTCTCCAATCCTACCGAGCGCAGCACAGGCAATGCCAGCAGGCCATTCTGCGCGCGGGTCTTTCCAAGCGGCCGGTAGCGGGCTGCAACCCGTGTAAAGCCATCTGGGTCGACGCTCAGCTTGTCCAGGACTTGCGCTGCGAAAGAGATGTCCTGACGAACCGGGTTGCCGTTCAGAGTAAAGATCACAACTCCGGTTTCCACCCACTCGCCGATAACGCTCATGTCCTGATTGGCGTCCACACCGGTAACCGCAATAGTTGCACCTGTTGCGGTGCGGCGGCGGGACGTCTGGAAGGGGATTTCAACATCCCAATGGTGAAAAGATACCTGTTGTTCGGCTGGAGTGCCGGAAGCAACGTCAGCATCTGGTTCGGCAACAGCCGCCGCAATCTCTTGTTCTGCAGGCTGCTCCTGAACACCGGCCGTCTCGGTAGATTCGGACGCTATTTCTGTGGCGGTTGGTTCCGCAGGTTCAACTTGCGCCTGCTCGACAGGCTCTTCTGGTTCAGGTTGTTGCTCTGAAGCGACCGCGACTTCGGGTTCAGGTGTTTCCGCCACGGGTTCTTCCACCGCGGGCGGTTCTGCTTCGGCAGTTTGTGTGGTTGCTTCAGGTAGCGTCGCCGTAACCTCAGCTTGTTCTTCACCTTTGTCGCCGGACATCACGAAGAAACCGCCTGCAGCCAACGCTGCCACAAGCACTGCTGCACCAGCGATCATCTTGCCGCTGCCACCGGATCCGCTCTGAACCACGGTATCAACTGCGACCGGTGTTTCCGCTTTTGCAGAAATCTTTGCCATCTCGGGTTCATTCTTTTTTTCGTTTTCGAGAACAATGTCCGAGTTCCCGGCGAGCAGAGCCGTCACAACCGCTTCGGCATTTTCGCTTTCGGCCTTGATCCGCGCCTTTTCTTCTTCCTTGTCCATGCGATCCATGCCGACAATCACAGAAACCGGGCGATAGGCGAATGTATCGAACATCACGCCAGGTCCGCGGAACATGCGCAGCCAATCCAAGGCTGTCTGCAAACGGTCCGTTGCGTGCACTTCCATTGCCTTGTCGATTGCTTCGAGGAATCCATCGGGGTATCCGTCAAAGCGGCCCGCCAAGGGTGCATAAGGGTCGTCCTGCCCGTTGTTGAACGCATTCAGGCGGCTTTGACCGTCGACCGGGCGTTCGCCACTGATCGCATGGTAAAGGGTTGCAGCCAAAACATAGAGGTCACTGCTGGGCCCTTGTTCGGCACCACGGACGTAAAACTCGTGCGGCGAATACCCGTCTTTTATGACGCGTAGGGTCAACAATGCGGCCGACTTGTTTGCGGCTTGCTCACGCGCGGCACCGAAATCGATCAGAACCGGGTTTCCGTTCTCGTCAATCAGGATGTTGTCGGGAGAAATGTCTCGGTGCAGCATCCCGCTTTGGTGGATGAACGACACCGCGGACAGCATCTTTTCCGTTACCTGCACTATAAAGTCAGGGCCGCCGACGTTTTCCGGATTTTCAACATAGTCCAGCAGGTCGCAACCGCGGATCAGATCCATCGCGATATAGGCGGTATCGTTGTCTTCGAACACTTGATGCACGTCGACAATATTCGGGTGCACCAGACGTGCATGATTGCGGGCTTCCTGAATAAACAGGTCGATAATGGCGCGCAGATCGTCTTTGTAAGACGGGTCGTTCGGCTCAACCTGGTCCCCGTTGCGACGGCACAATGCACCGGGGAAGCATTCCTTGATCACGACATCGCGCTCAAGGCTGTCGCGCGCAAGATAGGTGATCCCAAATCCGCCATTGCTGAGATACCGGATAATCTCGTACTGACCGCGCAACAGCTTTGCGCCCGGTTGCAGTCCTTCAATCTTTGGTTCGTCGTGCGTTGCACCGACAGCCTGGTTGTGGCTCATTTCAATCCGCCCGTTCTACTCATTTTGCGGCTTTATTTAACAGGGCCGGCAGCCCACGAACTCACAACCAAAAAACAACCGCAGGACACTTAAGAACGGTTAGACGTTTCAAATTTGACTTTAATGGGGCCGCCTGATGGCTTCACTAAGGATCGTTTTTTTGAATATGGCATATATAGTATGTCTACTACATGCAAATACTACATATTGGCTAAAGGGTTGGGGAAAACGAAAACTGATGACCCCAAACAGGTCTGTTGGTCTACGAATTCGAAACAATAAAGGGCCGATTCTTCGGCCTTTCGAATCGCTTCAATCCTGATGGAAAGTGCTAGGTCCCGGTTTTGGATTGTGCTGCGGCAACGGTACTGCCAGCCCAGGCAAGGTTATCACCAAGCTGCACAAGTATGTTGATTGCGTCTTTCAAAGGCGCATCGCCGCTTTCAAACTGAAGCAACAATAACAAGTCAGTCGCTTTTTCAAACTCGGCCGGAATCCAGTCAGCATCCGGATCGATTTCGCCACCTTGGTCCAACCGTTCCGCGAAATCTTCGACGATTTCCTGGCAGCTTTGCAAAAAGGCCGCGGGTTCGATGGCAGCGGTGTCACGCAGATCTTCATAAATGCTGGCAATAGCTGCCAGCCAGTCTTCAAGAATGGGGTTGTTCAGTGGCGGAAGGGCAGACCCCAGCGTTGACTGCATTGACGCAGCATCGTTGACGGTCGGTTCCGGCTCTGGCCCTTTCAATGTTTCCAGGAATGGCAGAAACTCGTGCTTCAGATCCTTCCGGGCAGCGCCAAGGTCACTGCGCCGCCGGTCAGACGCCGCATCAAGGACCTTTTCCGCGAGTTCCTGGCCACCACAGTTTTCCCAAAGATCGAAATCTGGTTCCGGCTCTTGAGCCATGGCGCGCACCGCGACGGGCGTGCCAATTGGGACCACAGCGCGAAACAGTCCCTCTTTCTCTTTGTTCAATCGGGCCAGTACCCGATCCAGAGCGGCCTGCACCGGGGGCAGATCAGCATGTGTGACCGCCAGCAGGCTGTTGTCTCTTAGCTCGGGTGGCACCTGCGCCCACAAATGCCGTTCGGTTTCGCGCCATGCGCTTGTGCCATTGGTGCACCAGATGGCACAGTCGACGAATTTCAGCAGGTCCAGTGTCTGTTTGTATGTATCATCCAATGCGCCAGAGCCGGGAAGATCGAACAGCGATATCTCTTTGAGAGCAGGTGTGTTCAATCCAACCGAAATAAAATCCGGCTCATCCGCAGCGGCCTTTTCCAGCGCGATGCCAGAGTATGTCTTGGGTTCCCTGTTCCACCAGCCGACAGTCGTCTCGGGCGTATCCGCGTAGGCAACGATGACAAGCGGCAGCTTCAGATGCTGCGGCCCGGTTGGAAGGATATCCGCCCCTGCCAGCATATTCGCAAGGCTTGACTTGCCTGCTCCGAACTCCCCGGCGAAACCGATGTTGACCGCGTTGGACAGGCGTTCTGCGTGGGCGAGGGCCCGCGTGCGCATATCCTCCAATTTCGGGTCCGACGACAATTTTTCTGTCGCTGTCAGAAAGCGCTCCAGCTGCCGCACTTCCTGTTCGGTTCCGGGAAACTCAATCATTCCGCAGCCTCTGCCTGTCGTTCGTCCACGTTGTTTGTTCCAAAGACACTTTCCAACTCGTCGGTAATACGGCGCGCCCGCTCGAACGCAGCTTGTGCTTTCGCCTGAGCATTCAACTCACCCGCCCCGGAACGGTGCTCAAGATGGCCTGCCAAAAGAGCCAAGTAATGATCCAGAACGGTTTTCAACCGGTCCAGCAGGTTTTCGCGTGTTGTGTCGATCAGGTCATCGCCAATCAACTCGAATTCCTGCACGATCATGCGCTCGGCCCGCGTCACAACACTGTTGCGCGATATCAGACGCGACAACCAGTTTACACGCAGCTCAACCGTAATGCCACGGGTTAGCGCAGTGGTGTCCGGGCGGAACCAACGTACCGCACTTGTGTTCATGCGATTGTCGACCGGCTCCTGCCACCCCGGCAGTGCCCGTAAAGCGGCGTTGCATTGCATGTCGATCGCGTAAAGTTCGCTTAGCATGCGTTGGCGAACCACTTGCGACGCGCCTTGCACCAGCTCGCGCATGTGTTCGCGCAGTGGTGAGAAATTCAACTCGGTCGCGCCGCCCTTGGCAAGCAATGGGGATTGTCCTTCAGGCCCGCGCACCACAACAAAGACAGACTCGGACACCGTGTCATCCATAACCCCACGCAGGTTTGACAGAACGTCGTCCATGTCCCTGACAATGTCCTGCGTTTTGTCCGCAATCAGTTTGCGCAGATTGCCCAGCGTCTTGTCGCTGTCCTCAGCGCTGTGCGCACCCGCGCTGCCTTCATCTTGCAGAGCACGAAGATGTACCTGGGATCGCTCCAGTTCGCCACGCGCGAAGCTGTCGAGATGCTGCCACGCCATCTGCAACTGTTCGTTTATCGGCCCCTCCGTCAACGCCTGAGTGACATGGCGTCGTAAATCGGGCAAGCCTGACGCGATCATAGCGGCAAACCGCAAGACAGCCTCACGGCTGATGGGCCCCGGTCCTTGTTTGATCTCTGCCACACCGTTCAGGTATTGTTGCATCTGTTCCGGGTGCGCCCGCAACCACGCCAGAATATGATCGTGATTCACACCGGTTTCATCGCCAGTCAGCGCATAATGCGCCCATTGTGCGCTGCCCATCAGGACATCGATATTCGAAGTACCCAACGCTTTTTCCAGCCCGTCTACAACATCCAGACGCACCTTTGCCGCATCTTCGGCCCCGCCGCCCAATTCATCGACACGATTGATGAAGACAACGATCTGTCCAAGTTCCAGTGCCTGCATCAGCCGGAACAGTTTCAGGTCCGCACGCGACAACGCCTGATGCGCTGACAGAACCACCACAAAGAAATCGGATTCTTTGAGATACTGGCGGGAAATCTCCTCACGGATCAGCAGGGGGTCATTTACTCCGGGCGTATCGGTGACGGTCAGAGGGAATGGGAAATGTCCGATGTCAAAATAGACCTCGGCCTTGCGCGTGATGTCGCTGTAAAGTCCGCGATCACTGCCGGGGTCAACTGTCCCATCTTCTGCGGGGTCGTCCCCAGCGCACACGTAACGCGCCAGATCATCGGATGTCAGTTGATCCAGATCGTGATGTTGACCCAACAGCTGTTCATAACTGTCCCCCAGTCGCCGACGCGCCCGGGTCTTCATGGCTTCGACCTGCTCTTCGATCATCTCGCGCTTGTAGCTGTCCTCGTCATCCGGGAACATGTTGCGCAACTCTTCGCCTTCGGCGATCAGTGATTGCCACTGATAGTTGTCGAAAAAATGGAACTCGGCTCCTTCGGTTCGACCGTTCGGGTGCCCGAAATGCATGTCGGTGATCACGGTCGTCCAGGGGTTCACATCCGACGGCAGGTATTCTGCCTGACCGGTGAAGCCGTTGATCAAGCGCGACTTTCCTGCTTTGATTTGTCCTACAAAGGCAACTGACGGTTTCAGTTTCCCCAGATCACCAATGATGCGCGATATGAACTGACGTGTTTCGTCATTGCTCGTCCCGTTCATGTCTTCTGCGATGCGAATAAGCTCGCGACGATGTGTTTCACTCATTACTCTTTACCCTGACTACAAAAAAACAACGCATTGAATTAGTCGAAAATTTGAATGCTTTAGGGGTAGTCATTCCTCAACCTCCCCCAAAGATGTCCACAGATTAATGACCGCACCAAGTTTGCGGGCATCGTGGATGGCCACAGCAATCTGCTCGTTATCGCTCAGAACTGCCATGCCCGCACCCTTACCACCCGATGGCCGTATGACGATCAGATGTGGGCCTTCGAATTCGTCCCGGGTGTCGTTGTTCCAACCAGCAAGATCCGAAACAAAACGTGTCAAAATCTCTTGATTGGGGTGCATTCCCTCGGAAGGTTTGCAGGTTCCTTCGAAAGCCAGCGCAGTGTTTTCCATACTATCCACAAGGACACGACCTGTGGCAAAGCGTGCAGCCCCGTCAAAAAACTGTTGTGCCAAGGAGTTGCCCGACTCTGCTACCGGGGCAGGGCTGTTGTCTGAAGATTTTTCAACATCGGGAACGACAGACACGATGGGCTCAGAGGAAAGCTCAATTCCGGCGCAGGCATTCTCGATCTCACTCAAGGTGATACCAACATCATCAGCCTCCAGCGACGAGGCGGGCTTTCCAGACATCAGTTCCAGCGGGGCAGGGGCGGCTGAAATGTCAGAAACCAGTTGGGCCAGTTTATCGACCAGCGCGGTACGTGTTTCTGATTCGAAATCAGGAATCTGCCCTGACGGTACTTGAAACACATCCGTGATCCGGGAGCTGTTCACTTCGATCTTCAGGCAGCTTCCGTTTGCCGCGGTCAGCTCCAGTCGCCGGGGTAATATTGTTCCGCGAATGAAACGCAGTACAGCCGCGCGACGGGCTGTTGCAGTTTCACCGGGGACAATCACCGTCGGAGACAGGCGCGCAACCGAAGACCGCCCGATATCTTCGAGCATGTCGAGAATGTCTGTGTCCATCATACCGTGACCCCCTCTGGTCCCGTTCAGACTGCGGCCGCAACCGGCTTGAGGCTGAGATGCGATTTCGTCAGTGCCAGTCCTACATTCGTGCTGTTGCGGCAGATATAGCAGACCACATGATCAGGATATTCCTGGGTCCGCAAAAAGATGTTCAATCGGTCTTTTGAAAACACCGCGATTTCCCCGAACCCGGCGTTTTCCTCATCAGTGTTTCCGGCCTCGTGCAAGAGCGCTTCAAATGCAGCGACACCACGCCCCTGAAACAGATTGGCCACTGCGATTGCCAAAGTGTCCAGCGATTCAGCGCAATCGGAATCAGAGACACTGCTGCCCAAAAGCATGCCGGTCTCCATGTCGATATACCCGGCTGCGATGCAGTCGGGTATTGTTTCAATCGCGGTGTTCAATGCATCCTGAATGGACATTTAACTCTTTATCGTCCTTTTTCTCAGCGCCTTGATTAAGGCATCCTTACAAAACATGCCACTCTGCACTGCTGTTTTCTTTTGACTTTGGAATGGCTTGCAGGGCGTGTTTGGAATGTTTCGCACTATATTCAACTGCGATCTGGTCAAATTCGGCAAGAAAGGCCTTGAATACGTTCTGAAGCCCGTCTGCGTCCTTTGGCAGCTCTTCGTTGTTTGTGATTTCCCGCCACATATCCGACGCGCTAAGGGGCGACTCGATTGCGGATTCCGGAAGATTGATGCGCGGTTCGTGACTGATATTGCGGGCTTCTTCCTCGACTGAGGCCACGACTTCTATCAAACCGTTTGTCTCAGGCTCAGGTTCGTAATCCTCGGCGTTGTTCTCTGGCTGAGCCGCCATCAGCGCCGCAATGGAGGATACCGAGACTTCGATACCCCGATCATCACGCGATTCAACTTCCGGCGTGAAAACTTCAATTTCATCCGCTTCGACCGAGGCTTCCCGCAACGTCGTGTTTAAGGAGGTCAGCACGTCATCAACGGACTTGTCGCCCGTTTCAGCATCTGGAGCTTCATCCAGCAGATCGTCCGCATCATCAGCATCGTCGAATTCACCGGACAGGTCGAACTCATCCACGTCTTCTTCCAGACCGGCGACATTCTTCAATTCAAGCGGATCGTTCGCAGTATCCTTGAAGAAGGCACGCAACTCGTCGCTGGTATCGGTTTCATCGAGCATCTGCTCGGGGTCTGATACCATTTCAGCCCGCAGCCGTTCAGCGTCTTCCGGGTTGATCCGAACCCGTTCGCCTTCGTCAAGGCGTCGCTCTACACGGGCTGGCCGGATGGGGAAACTTGTTACGACATTATGATCGTCGGCTCCTGATCGCTGTTCGTTTTCCAAAGGATTGACCAGCCGCAGAGGAGTAGCTTCGGTGACGTCCGCCAGCGCCTCTCGGTCGTCTGGTTTGCTGGCAGGGCGCAGCGGTTGAACCCTGAATGCGCCGGACTGGCTTTTGTCGATCTGATACCGCGCCAGCTGATCGGCGCGATTGTCCATGATCTGTTCTGTGATTTCCAGAAAACTGTCGATCATCTTGCCGCCACCGCTGCGCGACCACATTTCGGCGTCGCCCGTCTTGTCACGGGCATTGATCGCATCGCGGGCGGAAAACAGAATGGACCGGTTGAAGAGGTGTCCGGCTTCGCGATTGACGCGGCGCAGAACCTTTTGACGATCCTTAAGGTTTAGTGCGTCGGCCCGCGTCACCAACAGCAGCGAGTTGTGTTGCAAGCGGTCCGGCAGCGAAACCCATGTCGCGCGTTCGGTTTCGCGCCAGGCTTGGGTCGCGTGGGTGCACCAGATGACCCCGTTTGCCTGTCCGACTGCCCGCTGCCAGACATCTGTCGAGATCTTGGGGTCCGAAATTCCGGGGGTGTCAATCAGATCGACGGCTTCCAGAATATCTGCCTCAAGGAAGATACGAACGAACTGCGCGTCGTTGACGCCAACAGTCTCAAGCTGATCCAGTTCGATGGGTTCGATGCTTCCGTCATGCCGCTTGATGTATGGTGTTTCACTGCCCCAGCTAAACCAGACCGGTGGTAACTGGGTCGCGGTAACCTGCGTCGGCAAGGTTTGCGTTCGCAGTAAAAAGTTCATCAGTGTGGACTTGCCAGCGCTGAATTCACCCATCAAAGCGAAAACCGGTTTGCGACGGGACCACTGCTCAATACGTTCCCATGCTTTCGGTGAAACAAAGCGTGTTTGTGAATCTTTTGCCATTTTTCTACTTATGCCGCTTCGTTGCTTAGGTCTTTCAGGATGTCACCCAGAATTTCGTCTCGCGATTTCTGAGGTTGCAGGCCCGCCATCGCTGCCGAGGCCTGGCCGGAGTTTTTGTCCGCTGATGATGAGATGCTCAGCAGCGTTTCCTTCTGTTCCCGCATGAAGTCCGCCAGAATAGCGCGGACGTTTTCCAACACTGCCGCTATCTGGTTTTCCTCGATATCCTTGGTGATCGAATTTGCCTCGGACGCGATCAGGCGTGTGTAATCGGCAGCGTATGCCTCAAAGCCTTTGCGCTTTTGCCACCAGCGTCGCCACCAGGTACTTTGCAAGTCCAGGGCAATCGTCCGGCCAATCCCCAATGGTGGTGGAACACGCGGCACGATAGGTGCTTCGATGCTGAACTCGCCCAGATGGTTGCCAAGAATTTTGTGATACAGCGCTTCGACATCTGCAGCCGCAGTTGAGTAGAGCGCCCCGGCATCCTTACGCATTGCGCGGGCAAAACTGAAATAGGCAGCTTTTTGCAGCGTCCTCAAGCCAGCCGGGTCGTATTGCCAGGTGCCTTGCTCGCCATTCATCTCAAGATGCGCGATCAGGGAATCTGTTGCGCGCTTCACAAAACTTGCCTCGGCCGAGTTCAGGCGCTCCAGTACTTTGTCGCGTAATGCGTTGGTCAGTTCGGCCGCTTTCTTTTCATATTCCGCAGAAACCTTCGCAATCGCATCTTCCGGCGAAACACCATCAAGATCACGCGCGACGCCTTCACCCTCTGACAGAGTCTTTGCCACGGCGGTGGCACGAATCTGGCTGGCAATGTTGCGGGCGCGATGGCGAACCCGGTCTATCAGTCGCGCTCCGGCACCTTCTGCAATACGCTCGTTTATCGCCAGCAGCAGGTCAGGCAATCCGGACAATGCCCAGATTTTGTCAAGCGAGGGTGCCTGATCACCGAATCCAGCAGCGAGATAAAAAGTATTAAGTGCTTCGCGGGATTCCTCGTTCAGAATCTCGGGGTTCCCGGTCAGCGCTGCCTCAGCCCACAAGGCACTGCCGAACACGACACTAGTCTTTGCGTCGATGTTGTTCTGTTTCAGAGTGTCCAGAATCCGGTCGCGGATTTCGGGGACCTGGTTAACCGGGTCTGACAACTCGTCAATCCGGTTCACAAACAGGACGATCTGACGGTTCTCAAATTGGGCGATGATCCGCATCAAGGCCATGTCCATGGTGGTCAGGGCTTGGCTTGCGGCAAGCACCACAACACAGACCTCGGACCCGCGCAGGCTGCGCAGGGTAATCTGTTCACGCACCATGAAGGTATCGTTGACACCCGGCGTATCACAGAGTTTCAGCGCAATCGGGTACTGAGGGATATCCATGTACAACTCGGCAGACTTGGTCACATCTGCAAACCGGCCGGTTTTTGGATTGATATCCGGGTCGTCTTCATCGCCCAGGCACACATATCTTTGGATCAGTTCTTCATCGAAGTGGTCGTATTGGTGGCTTTGGCCAAGTATCAGGTCAAAGTGCTTTCCAAGACGCTCTTCGGACTTTGCTTTCATCTCGCCGATCTGACGGCGAATGTCCTCCATCTCGTCATCTGCACCGGCACGGTTGGCCAACTCGCCCAACCGGCCGCCCCCGACCATCAGGTTGTCCCATTCTTCCTGCTCAAAGAAGGTGAACTTGGCCTTGGTATCGCCCGGCGGGCGCGTGTTGATGTTCAGGGTTGTGACGACCGACGTCCACGGGTTCACATCCGACGGAAGCAAAGATGGGCGCCCTGCGAGAATGTTTACAATCGATGATTTGCCCGCTTTTACCTGACCGACCATGGTGATGCTGGCGGTGAAGTTTTCCATCCGGGTCTTGAGTGTTGCCAGACGTGCCGAGGAGCGCGCATCAGCCACCTCAGTCAATTGATCAATCTGCGCCGTCAGTGATGACATTGCCGAAGTCATCGGCGCCAGAGCTTCGTTGCCTACAGACAACAGGTGATCATTGCGCGCCATGCTTAACCTCCGGTTCCCGTAGCAGCGATGCGGGGTTCAAGCGAAGGACGGCCCGTTGGAATTCCTGTCAGGGTGTCGATACGTGCGATCAGGTCCAAAGCGTTGCCCAAAATGTCAGCCTCGGCGCGCGGGCTGATGGTTTCGTAAGCCTTGGCATCAGCCAGCACCTCGATCGAGCTGAAGCGATCGCCGTTTTCAAGGCACGCAACGCGGCGTCCGGTCGGGAAACCCTCGGATTTGACCGCGGGCAATGGCATACGCGCATTGGCCAGCAGGTAGTGGTCTCCGGAATGGGTTCGGAGCGAAATCCCAAAGCCCGTGTTCGGATGGTCCCGGTTCAGGATCTTGAGTTCGCCAAGAAAGCTTTCACGAGCAAAGAAGACAGCCTCTTGCTCGGCAGTAGCGGAGGGATTCAGATCGGTCACAGCAGTAAACCTTGTACTGGAGTTGAGCAGGAAACTCGTACCGGCGCCAAAGTGGCAAAAAAGACTCATTAACTCCTGCTAAACAACAAGACCCTTCAAGGCGGTCTTATTTTGACGTGAATAAGATTTTTTGGCGTTTGAAATGTGGCAGCTTTGTGGTGGAGCGCTCTTGAGAATGCCTCAACCTGCGCGGGAATGCCTATGACGCAAGCGCCACTCGGCACCTACAGTGTGAAACCGAGCGGGGACCGGCGGAACACAATTGCTTGCACTTGACGGTACAGGTCATTCGATAATCTGTGTGGCCGTGAAGGGCACCACAGCCGAGTAAGCCATTCTTGTTATTTCAGAAACCTGAAGTCTCTCTCTGAGTTTGAAAGGGTCGCAGATGCGTTTCCTGGGGTGTCGGGGTGGGTAATCCCGCGCTTCGTCCCAAGGATTCAATTATGAGCATGTGAGGGCAGTGAAGGATGATTTCTATATTCGCTATTGGTGATCTAGCAACAGGCTGTCAGCTTGTCTTTTTGGCCTTTGGTCAACGTAAACGAGATATTTCGCAGGCTATCTGGGTCGAAATCTAAACTTCGGCAGGAATGAACAGCTCTTCCAAAATTGCGTGGTCTTTGTCCCTCAGGATATCGGGTTTCACGGCCACTGATGTTCCCATCAGTTTTCCACTGACAAGTCTCTTAGGGCTATACGTTTTCATGAGGTACCGTGGTTGCTCAATATCTCATCAGAGGATCTACAAACTTGGCGATACGTGTATTTTACCTCTCGCGCTCGGAAGCAAGCTTTGTTATTGACCGCTTCATTCCAGCGCTGCGGCGCTGAGTTGCGGGTGTGGCGAAATTGGTAGACGCACCAGATTTAGGTTCTGGCGCCGCAAGGCGTGGGGGTTCAAGTCCCTCCACCCGCACCATTTTGATCAACTAAAGTTTTGAAAATATAAGTATTTATAAATTCTATTAGGCTTTAGCCCCCAGTTGGCCCCCAGTTGGCCCCCATGTTCAATCGCTGCTGGATTCCCTGCCTTCGATCCAATCGCGCACCTCTGGTGCCCTCAAAGGTGTGCATCTTTTCCACTGGTGAATCGGGCTTTCCTTATCGGTCAATATGTCCAGAAGAGGTTAAGAATATCGCAGGGATCAAGACTGGAAGATACGAGTTGCTTCTGCCGTATGTTGTGGATGTAGATTGCGACAGAGCCAAGTACATCCAGCAGACGAAGCGTTGCGGATATTGTTGCGGTCGATCTGCTAAAAAAGACGCCCTCGGGCGCCTTGTTTTACTGGTCGGAGTGAGAGGATTCGAACCTCCGGCCCCTGCCTCCCGAAGATCGGTGCAGGTGGCCAAGTTATTGATTTTTGGTCAAAGGAGCCCTGTTTTTCAGGCGATTTAACCAAGCAAACCAACTAAGACACGGCAAGACAGGTTCATTGAACCTAAGAGCACTGTCTACATGCGCGTTAATCCTACAGTTCCCCTAGCAGCCGCTGCGTTTTCGGCATGCGGTCCAGGCTGGCCTCAATCCTAGAACGCCACTTGGGGCCACGAGAGAGTGCATCTTCGTAGGCGTCATTCAATTCATCCGGCCGATCCTGAGAAAGCACCTCTATTAGAAACGCGGCCTGTCGTCTGTCCTTTTCTGCTTTGAGGGCATTTTCACCGGGACGGCGACGGTCCGCGACGATCAACTTGTGGATGGCATAGCGTTCTGGTTGCGGGATTTGCACCAAAACGCCACTCCGGTAGGTTACAGCAGCGTTGATTGGCTCCGCGATGAGGTAGTTCAGATGGTGCAGTCCTTGCGCATCCACTCCCAAAGCGGGCAGTTCGCGCACATCCTCATCCTCACCAAATGATGGAGTGAGGAATTCTATCAGCGTGTCGCCTCGTGTCTGTTTCCAACGCCAGGTGCGTCCGGCCGTGAGACTGGGCTGCGCCATGAAGTCGAAATCGCGGAACACATCTTCCAGCGGTGGTGATGCAGTGTCCTCCAGCACCAGCGACAACCTGGAAAAGCTGGCGATGTCGATGTCATCCGTGTGAGCGGTCATATCCATGTCGAAACGCACACCCAATTCACCTTCGTAAAGGCGGAAGGCGTGCGTCCCCACTATGGTGCCGCCTAGACGAAATACGCCGGACGTTGCCATCGCAGAGAGCAGGCTGCCCGTGGCAGCGTCCAGACCCAGGAAACCTTCTGCTCTTAGGAGCCGCACGAGGCGCGCCCGGTTGCGGCGGCGGTCTTCTTGTTGGGCTTTCAAAGTTTTGTGCTGTTCCAGCCTGCCGCGCAGTTCCTCACAATCCTCTCCCAAGTAGTGCTTTTTGACATCGGAACCGACCCGGTAGGTGTCATACCAGTAGGTCCTGTCGTTGCGTTCGACTCGTGTGGGGGTGCCCCGGATGTCCGAAACGGAATCGTCTCGCAGTGAACGCAGGAGATCGTGATAAGCGGCATGTGCTGTGGATGAATGGCGCGTGAACATCTTGGCTTCCACTGTGCTCAACGGATTTTATTTTTGTTGAACATAACGTATGTTCAACAAAAAATAAAGATGTTGAACACCACGCTTTTAGCCCTGTAACTCGTGAATACACACAGATGGGCATATTTTTCTCGCGATGTCGCAGAGATGCGCGTGATGAGTCAGGTAGATCACCTGGCCGCTTTTACTCATCTCAGCTAGCAGGCCGAAGGCCTCGGCGGTGCGGTCGTCGTCGAAGCTTTCCATGATGTCATCGGCAATGGCCAGTCAGACAATAGGTGGCATTCCACCGAGAGCCGTTCGAACTGCGCCATCGCGAGGTGCCGTTCCTCTGCTGCGATCAAACCGTCGTCGGCCACCGAAACCAGCGAAACCGACTTGTTCCCGGCCTCGCCGATGTCGCGACCCTGCGGTATTCCGGGCATGACTACAGTTGTCGTGCCGGTGTGAATGGTCCGCCGGTGGATGTGCCCCAGCGCCCAATAGTCGAACCCGGTCGCTTGAAGTTCAGCCAGCGTGCAAGGTGCATATGGATCATGCCCCTGTGCTCCGCCGAGGGACGTGTGTAGCATTCCTATATTGAAAGCCCCCATCACTGGTGGCCCAAAACGGTTCAACAGAGTGTCGGGTGCATGGGGGTCACGAAATGAAACACCGTGAACAGCAACTGAATGATCGTTCCAGTCAGTCTCGACGACCTGTGCTTTGCCCGGGAACACCGTCACGTTTTCCGGCAAGACTAGCTCACGCGTGATTTTGGACGCCGCATCGTGGTTGCCGCGGATAATGAAAACCGGAATGCCCGCTGCGTCTAGGCGCTCCATCTCTAGAGCGAGGAAACGAGCAGTTTTCATTGATGTTTGACTGCCGTCATACAGGTCGCCGGCAATCAGCAGCGCCTGGACATCTTCAGACACGCACAGATCGACAATCCGCCTGAATGTGGTTCAGGCGATCCGCGAGGCTTCCAACAACACCGATCCCCGGCTGGCCACCAGGTCACACGCTGCGATCAAGGCGATCTTCGGGAGGTAGGCAACATGGGCGACCGGGATGAAGATCTGACCCCCAACGAGCGCGCCTGGCTGCGCTTCCTGCGCGAGGTGAGCAACGATAGCGACCCTAGGCCTACCTTGCGTCGGGTGCAGCTCCTGCGGCGCCTCTGTGAGCCTCGAAGGGCTTGATGGATGTAGGTGGTGGAGCGGTAGTGAGGAATGGCCGCGGTGCTGCGCTTCGCCAGATCCCCTTGGATACTGCGAGGTTGCTAGTAATGCCCTAATTCGTCACGGTGAAAACGAGCTCTGGTATGACCACCTCCCATGCATCCCGACGTAGTGTGTAATGAAAGGCTTCGGCCGCGTCTTCTTTGCGCCATGCTAGAATGGCTGCGATTTCGCCGCGCTCAAAGCGTGTGTTCGGGGGCGGAGCAAAGGCCTTGGACATGCGGCCAAGCATGCGCCCTTTTCCGTCACGCAAGAGCCAGTGGTCGCCTTCCTTTGCCAATGACAACGGATCACCGACGCGCGCCTCGTTAATTGCATCAAGACATTTGTGGCCGGGGCGCTGGCGGCCTGCATAGGACAAGTCGACCATTCGCGCTTCGGCCGCCAAATAATAGCGGCGGGGGCCGGGCAAGGAAGCCAGGTATGGCGTCACACGGCGGATCAGAACCGAAGGAGCGCGAGTAGGTAGGTATTCGTGATTGTCGTTGCTCATCACCGCAAGACTGCGGCGTGCACGGGTCATGGCTACATAGAACAGGCGGCGAGGGGCGTCCTGATCTTCGGCTCGCGAAGGGCGTTCCCACCCTCCGTCGAGGATGATTACATCGTCAAACTCCAACCCTTTTGCGCGGTGTGCTGTTAACAGTTTCAACCCCCGCTGCGCGCCCCAGCTGTCGCGCGCCCATTCGGCGAACCATTCGATTAGGTCGGGGACGGGAAGGCTGCGTGCGCCAACCTCGCGCGCCAAAAGACCCAGGCCTTCGCCGATACGATCGGTCCATCGCGTGGGCGGGAGGGTATTCAGGACGTCTGTCAGTTGTTCCAGCGAGTAAAGCTCGGTCGGTGTCTCTCGCAGCGCCGCGACAAAGGCCTGCATCTCGCGCATACGCCAAAGGCCGGGCAGGTTTTCGTTGGCCATTTCTACCGGGATGCCAAGGCTTTCGGCAAAATCGCGCACCGGTATCAACTTGCGCCAGTCACGTGAGATGATCGCGGCACGTGACCAGGTCCAATCGGGGATCAGACGAGATAGACGAACCAGCTCATCAAGCGCGGCCATTGCCTGAGCGTCATTCCCGGTAGGGCATTCCAGGATCTGCACGCGGCCTTGCGCGACCGGGTCCCATTTGGTCAGCGCGCCGCCGGGGTCAGCCTTTGTCCGGGCGTGGTCCACGGTGATGTCATGACCCAGTTTCATGCGTGCTGCTGCCCCCGCGATCACCGCATTGGCTGTGGCGATGATGTGGCCGGTGGAGCGGTAATTCTCGGTCAAGTATGTAGGCTTTGCGGCGTATTCCTGTTCGAACTGGCGGATGTAACGGATCGAGGCGCCTGAGAACGCATAAATGTTCTGGTCGTCATCACCCACTGCAAAGAGACTGAGCCGCAGGTCTGGATCGTCCAGCGTGCGCCCCGCAACGGCGGCGATCAGCGCATATTCGTCGGGTCCGATATCCTGATACTCGTCGACCAAGATCCAGCGATAGCCTTGTATCAGCGTCTCGCGCAGTGCTTCGGCCTCTTGTTTGCCCAGGCCATCGCCGCGCAGCAAGGCGCTGGCCTGTTGCAACAGGCCTTTGAAATCGGGATTTTCATTCGCTTGCTTGCCAGTGAAACTGGCGCCGACCAGTCGCATCGCTAACGAATGCACAGTCGAGACGGTGACGAATGCCGCATCATCCCCGACCAAGCGGCGCAAGCGTTCACGGATTTCAGCGGCGGCATGGCGGTTGTAGGCCAGAACGAGGATGCCGCGCGGATCCTCGCGCTTGATCCGAAGAAGATAGGCAATGCGGTGGACCAGAACGCGCGTCTTGCCCGAACCTGGACCTGCCAAGACCAGCACGTTGGTTTGCTCGCGGTCGTCGCGCACGATCTGCTGCTGCACCGGGTTGCCCAGATCGTCGACAATGGCTTTGTAGGTGGCACCAGTGGCCTGACGGCGGAACTCGGTCCCGCGTCCAGGCATCCATCGGCGCATGAAGGCGTCCTGTTCCAGCACGAAATAGTCATCTGCCAGACGCTGCGCCGTCCCGATGTTTTCCAGCCCCTTTTCCGCATAGGCAGCCATCACATGGGTCTGGATGGTCTGCTCGGTGTAGTGCTCCTCAAGTGGGGCGAAATGCTGGACGGTGAAACCACCCCCCTTGGGGCTTAGATGCATCGTCATGGCAGGGCGGAAGACAGAGAGTCCGCGACCCAGCGTGAGCACCTGCTGTTCGTGCTGCCACAGAAGTGCCCGGTCCATTAGGCGGTTCGGGTCTTTCACGGCGCTGCGCAACAAGGTGTCGCCTGTGATGGCCGACAGCATCGCACCAAGCGTGGTTTCAACTTGAATGTCTTTGCCGCGTGTGCCTTTGGGAACAAGCGACAGAAGATGCGACAGCAGGCGCTGCGCGCCCTGACGGCGCAACTCCGCAGTTTGTGCGATCACGTTCCACGACCGCTGAAGCCGCACAAGGATGCTTCCACGTGCCGATTTGCGTAAGGACAAGTTGCCCCGACCCCCCTCCATGTCACGCCCATCCTGTGCCATGCCACGCACCAGAGCCTCGACAAGATCGGGACGCACCTCGCCATGACCGCGGTGTCGCAATTCCTGGCAGGCGGCGGACAGGTTGAGGGGTATCGGTTCGGTCTGATCGGCGTCGGGGGCCATTTCGCGCATCAGGGCGATCAGGTCTTCTTCAAGCCGCGCGGCCTGTTCCAGCCGCGCCTGTGAGGCATCGGCCACGCCAGAATGCACGAAGATGGTGATGTTGGTGTCGTCGCTGGCAAGCCCGAGCGCCTCCAGATCGGTCAGCGCTTTGCGCAACGCAGCGGTGGAGAGCCCGCTTGCGCCGGCCAAACTGTCGGTGGAAACGCCTTCACCGACGGGCGCGTTTACGATATGGCGAAGGATTGCCAGAAACTGTTTGCGCCGTGCGCCGGAGATGTCAGCCTTTCCAAGTATCGCGGCTGCCGTCTCCAGGTCGCGCACAAGGAGCGAGGCAGGATAGACCTGAACATTGTTCTCTTCGCGCCGTAGCAGGCTAGCCTCCTCGAGCCAGGCGATGGCAGTCTTGACGCGTGTGTCGTCGGTGGTGCTTTCGCGCTGAAACTCACGATCTTTTTCTTCGCGCACGATTTCACCCGGCGTGGCGACGATTCTGCCTTCGTCTCGCGTGCGCACATCGAGCCGGCGGAGTGCCTTGAGGATCGCGCCGATCTCATGCCGCGCAAGGCGAGAGCGGGCGGAAAGGCTGAACTGTTTCTCGACATCTTCGTTGTTGAACAAGAGCACGCAGTTGGCGGGATCGCGATCGCGTCCGGCCCGGCCTGCCTCCTGCATGTAGTTTTCCAAGGACCCTGGCACATCTCCGTGCACCACCAAGCGGATGTCGGGCTTGTCGATGCCCATGCCAAAGGCATTCGTGGCCGCGATCACGCGCAACTCGCCGAGGCGAAACTGTTCCTGGATCTCGCGCTTTTCTTCGGGAGGGAGACCAGCGTGGAACCGTTCGGCGCTGACACCCTGTTGTTTCAGGAACTCGGCCACGCGTTCCGTCGCGCTGCGGGTCGCGCAGTAGACCACGGCGCCCGAGACCCCAGATGCCGGCAAGCCCTCTTCGATCGCATCCAGTATGTCTGCCAATTTGGTCGAACGCTGCGTTTCGCGCACCGAAAAAGAGAGGTTCGTCCGCGAGGCGCCCCCGTCAAGCAGGGTAAGGTCCAGATCCAGCCGTGTTTTGAAGTGCTCCCGTATATCGCGCACCACCTCGGGTTTGGCAGTGGCGGTCAGGCAGAGGATCGGAGCCGGGGCTTCGTCAGAGCTTTCTTTGATGAACCGGCTGACGTAACGATAGTCGGGTCGGAAATCATGCCCCCATTTCGAAATGCAATGTGCCTCGTCCAGCACCCAAAGCCCGATCTCGCGTTGAGCAAGAACGCTGCGAACCGAGGTGCTGCGAAGCTGTTCTGGCGAAATCAACAGGATCGCGGCATCACCCAGTCGCACCTTGTCCAGCGCGTCGTGCCGTTCGGGCAAGGACAGAAGCCCATTGATCGTGACGGCCGAGGATATGCCGACTCTCGCAAGCCCCTGCACCTGATCTGCCATGAGCGCGACAAGGGGCGAGATAACGATGGTCAGCGCACCGGTTTTGTCGAACCGCGACAGGGCAGGAATTTGATAACAGACGGACTTGCCGGTGCCGGTGGGCAGGATCCCCAGAACGCTTTTGCCTGCCATCGCGTCGGCGACGATGCGTTCCTGAAGTGGCTGGCCGAATTCGTCCATGGGTTCGGGGCGGAAGGAAGGAAACCCAAACCAGCGGTCCAGGGCGCGTTTGGGATCGTTGTTCTCGACACACCATTGGCATGAGGCATCGTCGCAGGCGGTCTCTCGAAGGTGACGCACGATCAGCGAAGCCTCGCGGAACTGCATGCGGACCCAGGGCGGCATGACACTGTCGCCACCCGCTACGGAAATCCACGAAAGAGCATAGGCCATGGGCCACGCCAGGTTGGGGTTTTCCAACCGTTCGAGGGTTTGTTTCAGACGATGCACACACACCTGCCCTTCCAGGAGGCGACGGATTGCAGCAAAGGCGTCACGTTCATCGGGCTTGCGAGTGCCGCGCACATGGTCGAACAATGCATCAAAACCTCCACTGCGAGGCAGGCGGTTCGTGAGGAAATGATAGGCGGTCAGCGCGTCAGGTGCTGCTGTCTTGAGCTTTCCAAACGCTTCGATCTGGTCCTGCAGCACATTGAACACCAGACGAGCGTCTTCTTCGGGGTCGTTGACATGGCCCGATTGCAGCCGCCCGTCGTGGTAGTGCTTGACGAGGTGGTGATAGGGGTTGCGCGGGAAGGCCAAGGGGTTGAGCCAGAGCGTGTCGATTGGCGCTTCAGCCAAGGCCGCGAAATTGGGCGCGGCAGCGGCGAGGTAATGCAGGTCATGACGCAGTATGTTGTGACCAAGAACATGGTCGAACCCGTCGCAATAGCCGCCGAGCTGCGACAGTGATGTGGTTGAGGCGTTCTTTTCGACCAAGGCTGGCCGGGAGTCCTCAAGCGTTGTGGCGGCGAACGCGAATATTCGGGCGGAGGTAGGATCAACCTCCAGATCAATCGAAACGCAGCGCGCAAGAAAGCGCGAAATTTCCGCCTGACCGTTCGTTATCATTGCTCGCCATATTCTCTTTTTTCTATTCTTTCTGATAGCTACCGGATTGCCGAAAAAAAAGAAGATGCGTTCCAGATTGCTCTGCGTAATGTGGATTTCGCGCAACCTCAGAGGTTGCATAAAGTTGACAAAGGTTTACGTCCGCCCTCACGGGGTCGACGGAATGTAAACCTTTCGACCTCTCAGACACCCCAAATCAGCCCAAAAGGTTTACACTAAGTTTACATTAAGTTGACAGATTTCACCCGGAATCCACTTTTTCAGACCAAGATGTAAACCTTTGATCGAAGCAAACCCAAAAAAAACATGGCTATCTGGAAAACAGATATCCAAACACAGGCCTGAAACGCTCAAACAGCAGCGATACACAGGCCAGCTAACCCCTGATTCACAAAAGAACACGGACAGCATTCAGGCCAGCGCACAGTAAGCCTGAGCATAAACTTCATAGAGAGCAAACACACAGGATCAGGCCAGCAAAGCTATTGAGCTACTCCGGAGAGCAGAAACCGACGATTGCCCCTAGATACGGAATACACTGACCTAGAGCGCGCACGCCCCCGAATGACACAGGCGGCTCGTAGGTGAGTGAGAGTGTTTGAGACGCCGATAAGTGAGCGATGTGACGGATTGGCTGCAAATTAGAGCGTAAAGGACTGTGGAAGCTGATCGTAAGGAGGAGGTCCGGCAGTCGCGCCCGCCAACACTCGTTCTTTGTCCCATTGCAGCCTAGGTTCCTTCAAATGTCCAAGGGCCACAGACAAGGCAGTGATGCGGGACGCCTGGCACCGCAGCTAATTCCCGGCTGGTTTGTCAAATATACAATCGCCTTAGGTTAGAACGTCTAAGTTTCAGAACATCGCGGCAACGGGCCCCGCAATACCTGGCTTGTCCAGGTAACCTGAGATACCGTGCCGGTTGTCCGTCTGGTTCCGCAAATCATTTATGTTCACGATCGGCGGTGTCACAGCAAAGTTGTCTTGATCCAGCGGAAAGAGAGCGACCACGTCACGTTCGTCATATCCGTTCAGCCAATTCTCCACCGTAGAAGGGTGCAGCACGGGCTGGATTTCGCGGCGAATTGCATTAATACCAAGCGGCGAACCGACCGTGATTAGCAAGGGCACTTCTGGCGCGGTTGCATAACGTAGAAGATCA
The DNA here is from genome assembly GCF_056542225.1 of Ruegeria sp. AE3. Lineage (NCBI taxonomy): Bacteria > Pseudomonadati > Pseudomonadota > Alphaproteobacteria > Rhodobacterales > Roseobacteraceae > Ruegeria > Ruegeria sp. AE3. Next base: position 88,102 of record NZ_JBQFZL010000008.1, read on the forward strand.
TACGCCACGACCGAGCCCAGAGAATGAGCGATCACCACGGTGGGCCGATCGTCGAACGCCTCCAGAACAATTTCATTCACTGCGCTCCGGATGGCTGGCGCCGTCGTGTAAAGGAAAACATCGCGCATCATTAGTTCGATAACAAATTGACTGCTGTCTCCACTCCAGGCGTCTATCGCCCCAATCATGGCTTGCACCCATTCCCAGTTTAGCGGCCCTTTGGGGCGAGGGTTATCGCCATAAATCGCATTGACTTCAGCATCTGTTATGCCTGCCTTGCGCCTTATGTCGTCCGCGACCTCAGCTTGGAAAGCAATGTAGCGGTCCTGCAGCGCATCGCCCTTGGTCGTGATCTCGTGAGCCAGCGGCATTTCATAGGCCTGAGTCAACGCGTCAAGTTTATCGCCGTAAAATGGTAAAGCTATATCAAGCGTGTCGGGCAAATCATGCCCGGCGGCGGCGGCGCCTGCCGCCAGCGCTCGGGTCCATTCCACATAGATTTCGTCCGGATCGCGCCCCTCTTGAGCGCGACCGTGGATCATCACTATTCGCAAAGAGGTCGCAGCGCGAGCGACATAGGGCATAGCTAAAGCGGCACCAGTGGCAATCATGGCACCACGACGGGTCAGCATGGCAACACTCCTTCAGATGCTAAGCTCAAAAGCCGAGACGTGCCTTCCTCATCAAACGTTGTCCAAAGCGCTTCTGTCAAATTGGGTCGAGTTTCGACAAGTGATGGATGCAAACTAACTCCAAATGGCTCAAGCAGTTCCCAACCTTGCCTCAGCATCGGGAACGGTGGCAGTAGACTACTATTGCCACAGGTTTCATCGAGCTGCCCAGAAAGGAATGCCGTGTCGAATAGATCAACATTCAGATCCTCTCGCATAATTTGGTGAACCGAGCGCGCGCCCTCTGGAATTAATGCGTTCGCATACGCATAAGTCGCGAAAAGCCCCAGAGTCGGGTCGGTGCCCTTGCCCATTCGAACAGTGCCGGCAAATTTGGCCGCAGCATCGCGGCGTTCCTCCGCGCTACCTTCAAAGCGAAGAACACCCGCTCGGGTCGCCTCCGCCGACAACGCGCGCAAATACAGTAGGTAGTCGTCTTCAATACTCAGACCAAGCGGATTAAAGCGAATGTCGCTAATGCCAGATTCCCCTAGAACTACGTGCGTGCTGAACTGACTCAGCACTGGCAGGATGGTGCCTGTGCCACTATAGAAACGCACGACAACCGAAGCGCCAGGACGATTGAAAAAAACCTTCAACAGGTCTGGCCCTTGACCTTCATCACCAGATAATTGGGTGTCTGCGCCAAGTCCCTTCACCTCCGCAATTTTGTCGCCATAAACAACAACGCCAGGGAAATCTAAGACAGTGTCTTCCCGTTGCTGGGAGACCGATCTGTCAACGAGAGCGGCTGCCTCCAGTGTGGCTTCACCCGGATCCGCATTCTGAAGCGACGGAAATGGATCGTCTCCACGTGTGGCGTTCTCAATGCCGGACTGAATTGCCGCCGGTAGGGAAATCCTCTTTGGTTCGGGCAAAGTCGAAGCACTTGGCGGTATCACTTGTCTGCAATTTGGAGGGTTTGATCCGTCGCAGACTGAATATGGTGCTGTAGAAGACCAGTTTTGATGCACCTGAGCTATATATACAGGCTCATCAGCTGATAGCCATGCATCCGGCGTCTGAGTGTAGCGTGGACGATCACGTAATGCCTCGCGAACTTCATTGAGCAGAAACGCTTTCAGACGCTTATTAGGCACCACACGGCGACCATCGGGAAGAGTTACAACCATGCCGGGTAACGGTTCTCTAAAGGCTTTCAAGAACGCTGACGTATAGACGCCCTCATAAGCGCCCGCACGCTCTTCCAATGACATCTCGACCGCCTCATCACCTGTGCCAGTAGCGTAAAATACGTCGACGTCACTGCGCCCGCGAGGAACGTCACCGGGAAAAATGTTATAGTTGCCGAGTTGGTTCGTTCCCCATGTCTTAGCCGGTGACCGGCACGCATCGGAAATAAAGACGACGTTAAATATACCCGAATTACGTGCTCGGCCCGCGGTGGGCCAGACTGCGATCGCTTCGCTAGAGCTTCGAGGCGCGCCTGACAGCAACCAGTATTCCGTCTGGCCTGTCAGAACACCGTGTCCGGAGAAGTAGATCACCAACTGACCCACATTACCGTCCATTACAGCCCGGTCGACGGCATTAAAAACCATTTGGCCGGTGACCATTTTGTCAGTGTCGCGGCCGTTGCCCAAGAGCCGTGTTACTTCGAAACCTTCATTGCTCAAAAGTTCCGACATATCCTGTGCGCCCTTAACAGCGGCGCGCAGCGAGATTAAGCCGTCCTCATAGGAATCAATCCCGATACAAATGGCCACGCGACGTAGGCCTGCAGGTATTGGCTGTCCATGCAGCGCGCGAGCAGCAAGACCACCAAAAAGTGTTGCGCTGCCAGCAATGAAATGTCTACGACCAATAAAGCGCCTATGAGACACAGCAGGAACTTTCCAGCAAACAATTAACTCAATAGATCAGTAAATTATCATAATTTGGCAACAAAATACACAACCGGCAATCTGACAAGTTGCGCCGCATCATGAGGCAGCTTCTGACGTTACCATCAGGAAAGAAGCTCCATTGATCGTATTATTCGCTTTACCGCATCTATAGCGATCCTTCAAAAACTAGTCTCATCAAACTAGGCGCGTCGCCCTTTCGCACCAAGGGCGCAGTTGTATAACTTGCAGTTCGTTACGCCCAATTGGGCGGCTCAAAAAAAATTGTTCGGGGGCCTGGAGTTGGACAAACTGTCAGTCATGCAAGCTTTTCGCCGTATCGTTGAACGCGGTAGCTTTGCCCGTGCGGCGGAAGACCTTGGTGTTTCTCCTGCGCTTCTCAGCAGAGAAATCAAGCTTCTGGAAGAAAGTCTGGGAACCGTCCTCCTCACCAGAACGACCCGATCCATGTCACTGACTGACACCGGCAGTCTCTATTACCAAGATGCAATTGAAATTCTCGACGCGGTCGAAAAAACGGAACAGACCATTAGAGAAGGTGCAAAAGCGATGCGTGGACACCTTCGGGTGAATGCGTCAAGTTCCTTCGGCCAAACCGTTATCGCACCGATGCTTCCAGAGTTCTTGGAAACCTATCCAGATCTGCGATTTACTCTTTCGATGGACGACAAGGTGATCGATATGGTCGAGGGCGGGTTCGATCTATCAATACGTATCCGTGCTGCCATGCCGGATTCGGCACTAGTTGCCCAACGGATCGGCGTGATGCGGCAAAGAATATTTGCGTCTCCAGACTATTTGGAGCGATGCGGGACGCCGACCCAGCCGGTGGATCTGAAAAACCACGCGATCATCGGCTTTTTGCTTGCTGATCATTTGACGAGCTGGAAGCTCTCGGCCGCCGAAGATGTCACAACATTAGAGCTTGATCCGCGCGTGCGCGTCGGCAACAGCCTCGTTTTGCGGGATCTGCTGATAGCGGGGCAAGGTATCGGGACTCTGCCCGAGTTCGTCTCTGATGCTCCCGAAGTCAGCGGGGCCTTGGTGCGAGTTCTTCCTGACCACGAACTGCCCGCGCCGGAAGTATTCGCCGTTACAGCATCTCGCTTGGGAATGGACGCAAAGGTTACAGCCTTTCTTGATCATCTGCGCCCGGCTCTCAGGTCCTGACATTATTCAATACAGGTAAAGAGTGATGTCAAAGAGCGCGACTTAATTGGCGGCGCAACAAATTCCATTCTCTCAGGGAACAAGTCGCAGCCCTGAGAGGTATCCTATGTCACGTATTCTCGTTCTCTACTATTCAAGCTATGGCCACGTCCGCACATTGGCCGATGCCGAAGCTGAAGGCGCCAGAAGTGTTCCGGGCACTGAAGTTGACGTTCGGCGTGTGCCCGAAACTGTCCCTGAGGAAGTCCGCCAGCAGGCTGGCTATGTCGTGGATGATACGCCTGTCGCCTTGCCGGCAGATCTGGAAAACTATGATGCCATAATTTTAGGAACACCGACCCGATTTGGCATGATGGCTGGCCAAATAAAGTCCTTCCTTGACCAGGCTGGAGGGCTTTGGGCCAGGAACGCACTGGTTGGTAAGGTCGGAGCGGTTTTTGCATCAACAGGTTCGCAACACGGTGGCCATGAGGCGACCCTTCTGACAACGCAAGTCCCGCTTCAACACTTTGGGATGCTGATTGCCGGAATGCCCTACACCTTTGCTGGCCAGACTACATCAGAAGAAATCATTGGCGGCGCACCATATGGTGCCGGAACGATCGCCGGTGCTGATGGTTCCCGCACGCCTACCGAAACTGACCTTGCCGGAGCGCGGTTCCAGGGCGCTCATGTTGCAAGGATTGCAGCGTGCCTCGTTGGATCAAACCTCCAAGCGGAAGCAGCTTAACCCGCGCGCCTCTGACGTCTCACTCAAATTCTCAAACGCCTTGGCCGGGAGACATACCATGTCACGCTCAACCGATATTCTGCTCACTTCACTCGCCCCAGCGGTATGGGGAAGCACTTATCTGGTAACTACGGAAGCGCTCCCGGCTGGCTATCCGATTACCCTGGCAGCGTTACGAGCTCTGCCTGCTGGTTTATTGTTGCTTGCATTGACGCGCTGCGTTCCACCACGCGAATGGCTCGGTCGAACTTTCGTCTTAGGCAGCCTCAATTTCGCTCTGTTCTGGGTGCTCCTCTTCGTTGCTGCGTATAGGTTACCTGGTGGTGTGGCCGCCACCCTGGGATCGTTGCAAGCAATGATCGTGATTTTGATGGCTTGGGGATGGCTGGGAACCCCAATCCGACTTGGTGCGCTCGGCGCCGCCGCGACTGGCGTAATCGGTGTATCGCTGCTGCTGATCGGACCAGAAGCACAACTTGATTGGATCGGTATAGCAGCGGGTTTGGGAGGAGCCGCGTCAATGGCTGCTGGCACTGTTCTCAGCCGGAAATGGCAACCTCCAGTCTCGGCGCTGAGTTTCACAGCGTGGCAATTAACAGCCGGTGGTTTGATACTGCTGCCAGTCGCACTGTTCCTTGAGCCGCCTCTACCTGCGCTCAGTGCGACAAACGTCGCCGGCCTTGTTTGGCTTGGGTTGATTGGTGCTGCAGCAACCTATGCTCTTTGGTTTCGTGGCATAGCGCGCTTGGAGCCCAGTGCAGTTTCGATGCTCGGCATGATGAGTCCTTTTACAGCTGTCGTGCTCGGCTGGGTATACTTGGGACAAACGCTTAGCTTCACTCAGTCCATAGGAGCAGCCATAGTTATTGGCTCTGTTGTGGTCGGCCAGAGCGTGAATCGAAGGGACAATTCGGGTGTGAAAAAATGGAGACCAGCAACAGCTGGATCTGCTTGATGGGTACAGCGGGCCCAGTTTCCCCGCTTCCAACAGTGGCGTGCGCTTGTCGTCCAGTGAATAGCCGTCCGCTTTCATGTCGTAAAACCAGACTCCGATGGATGAGATCGCTCAGTTTCTCGGTCATTCAGACTCTCGGATCACCGCGTCCGTTTATGCACGCTATAGCCCCGAGCACCTACGTAGAGCTGCCAATGCCTTGGAGTTCGACTAATGCTCAGGTTCAACGAACCTCGGATCACTGTCTTGAAAACAACAAAGGCGCCCTCGGGCGCCTTGTTTTACTGGTCGGAGTGAGAGGATTCGAACCTCCGGCCCCTGCCTCCCGAAGACAGTGCTCTACCAGGCTGAGCTACACTCCGACCGTGGCGGGTGATCTATACGGGGCTTTTCCGATGCGCAAGAGGATTTTGAGAAGCGGTCATCTGAATCTTCCGTCTTTGAACCGGTATCGGATGGGCTAAGCAGGCCACGCGACTCTCATGGCAGCGGATTCGTTTTGTACAGACGGATCTTGGTGCCTCCGTGGTCTACCACCGGACCGGGTGCCAGAAAAGGCAGACGGGTCGCCCGAGCCAGGGCCGGGGCGCTGGTGACCACCCCGACACGCCATCCGCGAAACCGGGTCATCAGAGACTTACCCAAGACGCCGTAGACAGAGCGCAGACGCTTTTCATCTCCAATTCGCGCCCCGTAGGGAGGGTTCACAATGACCAGCCCGGCGGGTCCCGCAGGGGGTTTGATGTCACTGACGGAAAGCTGTTGAAATCGAGTATTGGCGTTTACCTGCGCTCTCTCTGCATTGGCTGTCGCGGCTTCGATTGCTCCGGCGTTGCGGTCTGAGCCGCAGAATGTAAGAGAACATTCAGCGACGTTTGACTCGCTGCGCATGTCTTGCCAGCGGTCAGGGTCGAAGCCCGCCAGATTTTCGAACGCAAAGCTGCGGGTCCGACCGGGGTGCAGCCCTAGGGCAATCTCGGCGGCTTCGATCACGAAAGTACCCGAGCCGCACATCGGGTCCAACACCGGTTCAGTGCCGCTAAACCCGCAGTCTCGTAGAAACATGGCTGCCATCGTTTCGCGCATTGGCGCTTTGGCAATTGCCTCTTTGTGGCCGCGCTTGTGCAAAAGCTCTCCCGAACTGTCGACCGATATGGTGCAGATGTCTTTTTCGATTCTCAGCAAGATCCTGATTTCGGCGTCGGAAGATATCGGAACACCCAGAGTTTCTGATATCGCATGCTCAATTCTCTGCCGCGCAGCACCGGCGTGATAAATTCTGGATTTGCGGCTGGTGGCCTCGACTTTGACCGGAACATTGGGCCGCAGGAACTCGCCCCACGGAAATTTGCGCGCGCGTTTGTCCAATTGGGCCAGATGCACGGCTGGAAAACTGCCCAGACGCACCAGGACCTTATTTGCGCCGCGCAAGGTCAGGTTGGCGCGCCAGACCTCGGTCCATGAGCCACGGCAGGTGACACCCCCAGGCATCGTTTTGACCTGAGCGAATCCGTTGGATTGCGCCTCGGCACCGAGGGGGGCTTCAAGACCCGGAGTGGCTACAAGAAAGATTTCGAAGTCTGTGTCTTTTTCCATTCCGGTTGCTTACACTGGAAGCTCAGCGAGCGCGACACGCAATTTTGGGCAGTTTTTTTAGCCAGCTTAATGGAAAAACTCCAAGATTTTGCGGTTTGAACTTAACTTTTGGCGGTAACAGGTTTGCGTTTACGGGCATCCGCGCGTAAAGGGTCCGTGATCAGAATTACGCCTGCGGAATTTGGACCCAATCTGACGCTTTTGCGATGGGCACCTGAAAAAACCGCGTTATTGCATGACCCCGTAAGGGTGTCAGCAAGGCTGGCGCAGGAAAGAGGCTTGGAAGAACGTAGCGGCATGCAAACTTTCAAACTGAAAAAAGGGTTGGACCTGCCGGTAGAAGGCGCTCCCGACCAAACCATTCATCCGGGTCCGGAATACTCGACCGTTGGCGTTCTGGGTGGGGATTACATTGGCCTGAAACCTAAGATGCTGGTGCAGGAAGGTGATAGTGTCGAGCGGGGTACACCGCTCTTTTGTCACAAAGATGCGCCTGACGCGATGATGGTCGCACCGGTGACTGGCAAGATTGTTGCCATCAACCGGGGTGCCCGCAGGGTGTTGCAGAGCGTCGTCATCGAAGTGTCCGACGCCAATGACACGGGCTTGGTTTTTTCGAGCGTGGGCGATGCGCATAGCGCCGAAGGCGTCACTGCAAAACTGTGCGCCGCTGGACTGTGGACCTCATTCCGCACGCGACCTTATTCGAAAATGCCGGAACCCGGTGCCAAACCGAACGCGATTTTCGTGACAGCCATGGACAGTGACCCTTTGGCGGCTGATGCCGCCACGATCATTGCCGAGGCACCCGAAGCCTTTGCCGCTGGAATGGCAGCGGTCAGCAAGCTGGCCGAAGGCAAGACCTATCTTTGCCAGAAACAAGGCGACACGATCCCCGGCGCGGATGTTGCTGGTGTCGAGGCCGCAGCGTTTTCCGGTCCACATCCATCGGGCCTGGCAGGAACCCATATTCACTTCCTCGAACCGATTGCAGGGGAAAAGCAGGTCTGGACCATCGGTTATCAAGACGTCATCGCGATTGGTCGCTTAATGCAGACCGGGCATCTGGACCCGAGTGTTGTGATCGCCTTGACCGGACCCGGTGCGCGTCAGCCGCGCTTGATCCGCACCGTGATGGGCGCCTCCACGGACGACTTGACACGGGATGAGGTAAATGTGGACGGAACTCCCCGCATTATCTCGGGTTCGATCCTGTCGGGTAAACATGCCGACGGGCCGACCGCATATCTGGGGCGGTTTGCCCGTCAAATCTGTATCATCCGAGAGGATCACGATCAGATTCCGATGGGCTGGATCCGACCAATGCCTTCCAAGTTTTCCGTCCAGCCTGTATTGGGCTCGGCCTTTTCCAGAAAACTCTATGCTTTCACGTCCAACCTGAACGGTGGCCGCCGCGCGATGGTGCCGACAGGCGTGTTCGAAGAGCTGATGCCGCAGGATTACCTGCCCACACAATTGCTTCGGGCCTTGCTGGTGATGGATACGGATACAGCTCAGGCACTGGGTGCGCTTGAACTGGACGAAGAGGATCTGGGCCTTGTGGGCTTTGCCTGTCCGGCGAAATACGAATACGGGCTGGCACTGCGCGACTGCCTGAACAAGATTGAAAAGGAGGGCTGATCCGAATGGGATTGCGTAACTTCTTTGACCGGATCGAGCCGAACTTTACCAAGGGCGGCAAGTACGAGAAGCTTTTTCCGATCTACGAGATGGTGGAAAGCTTCATCTACACTCCGAAAACCGTAACCACCGTTGCTCCTCATGCGCGGTCTTATGTAGATATGAAGCGGATCATGACATATGTCGTGATTGCCACTATTCCTTGCATCCTGTGGGGAATGTGGAACACCGGTTATCAGGCAAATTCGGCCATTGCCGCGCTTGGCCCAGAGTCGGCAACCGGCTGGCGAATTGCAATTCTTCAGGTTTTTGGCATTTCGCTTAGTCCGGACAGCATCTTTGCTAATGTCATGCACGGGCTCATGTACTTCCTGCCGATCTATGTCGTCACGTTGGTGGCAGGCGGTATTTTCGAGGTCATTTTCGCAACGGTCCGCGGGCATGAGGTGAATGAAGGCTTTCTTGTCACTTCGATGCTTTACGCCCTGATCATGCCAGCAACTACGCCTCTGTGGCAGGTTGCCCTGGGAATTATTTTTGGTGTCGTGATCGGCAAAGAGGTTTTCGGCGGCACTGGTAAGAACTTCCTCAACCCTGCCTTGGTGGGGCGGGCGTTTTTGTATTTTGCCTATCCCGCGCAGATGTCGGGCGATGCCGTGTGGACCCCGGTCGACGGGTTTTCCGGTGCGACGGCTCTGGCTGTGTCGGCTGCCGAAGGCTATCAGGCGCTGGCCGCTGACGGTATCACCTGGTGGAGCGCGTTTTATGGCACCATCCAAGGCAGTATAGGGGAAACCTCGACGCTGGCCTGCATCATCGGTCTAGCCTTCCTGCTGATCACCAAGATCGCCAACTATCGGCTGATTGTGGGATGTCTGGCAGGCACAATTGCGTTCACCTGGCTGCTGAACCTGATCGGGTCCGAGACGAACCCGATGTTCGCTATGCCCTGGTACTGGCATGTCGTATTGGGTGGTTACGCCTTTGGTCTGGCTTTCATGGTGACCGAGCCGGTCTCGGCCAGCCACACCAATGCCGGTCGCTATGTCTATGGCGCCCTGATTGGTGTCATGGTTGTGTTAATACGTGTGATCAACCCAGCCTTTCCCGAAGGTATGATGCTGGCCATACTGTTCGGCAACGTCTTTGCACCGCTGATCGATTATTTTGTCGTTCAGGCCAACATCAAACGGAGGGCGCGTCGCCATGTCTGATACGCAATCCCCTGAACGCAAGGGCGCGATTGCCCGGTTTCTGGCGGCCTCACCAGATTCAGTTGGCAAAACGATCTTTATTGCTGTCGCGGTCTGTCTCGTTGCCTCGATGATCGTGTCGGCCGCCGCGGTCAGCCTGCGCCCGGTGCAGGAGGCCAACAAGCTGAAGGACAAGCAGGTAAATATCCTGCAGGTGGCGGGGGTGTATGAACCCGGCGTCAATGTCACCGAAGCATTTGCCGCATTCGAGCCGCATGTGCTGGACCTGGCAACGGGCGATTTTGTGGACGATCAGTTCGAGCCGGCCACCTTTGACGATTTGGCCGCTGCCGGCGATCCGGACCTGAGCGTCGCGCTTGACGACGATCCCGCAGGCATTGGTCGCAAGGCAAAGTATCGGGTCATCTATCTGCTGCGCGACGACAGCGGAGCGTTGGACAAGGTGATCCTGCCGCTGCATGGCTATGGGTTGTGGTCTACGCTCTACGGCTTCATCGCGCTGGAAAAGAACGGCAACGACATTTTCGGCCTGCAATTCTATCAGCATGGTGAGACACCGGGTTTGGGTGCTGAGGTGGACAACCCGCGCTGGAAGACGTTGTGGAACGGCAAGAAGCTGCGCGACGACGCGGGAGTGTTGCAGATCACCGTCGCCAAGTCGCAGCCTGCGGCCGGGCCCGACTATTACATCGACGCCCTGGCAGGTGCGACCCTGACCACTGTCGGTGTCGACAACCTGGTGAGATTCTGGATGGGTGACGCGGGTTACGCTCCGTTCCTGGCCAAGCTGCAAGCAGGAGAGATCTGATGTCGCAGACCAAGAAAGAGCTGTTGGTCGACCCCCTTGTCGACAACAACCCGATCACCCTGCAGGTGCTGGGCATCTGTTCAGCTTTGGCGGTGACTTCGTCGTTGCAGGTGGCCTTTGTCATGGCGCTGGCGGTGACCTTTGTGACTGCGTTTTCGTCGATGTTCATTTCGATTTTGCGCAACCAGATCCCGGGCTCGATCCGGATCATCGTGCAGATGGTGATCATCGCCTCGCTAGTGATTTTGGTGGATCAGATCCTCAAGGCTTATGCCTTTCAGATTTCCAAGACCCTGTCGGTGTTTGTCGGCCTGATTATCACCAACTGTATCGTTATGGGCCGAGCCGAGGCATTCGCCATGAAAAACCCGCCGGTAGCGTCGTTCATCGACGGTTTTGGCAACGGCATGGGCTATGGCCTGATCCTGATGCTGGTGGGCATCATCCGGGAGTTGTTTGGATCGGGCAGCCTGTTTGGCGTGACAATCCTGCAAACGGTCAATAATGGCGGTTGGTACGTACCCAACGGCCTGTTGCTGCTGCCGCCGTCGGCGTTCTTTGTGATCGGCCTGCTGATCTGGGCTTTCCGCACGTGGAAGCCGAACCAGGTCGAAGAACGTGAATACAAAATCCAGCAGGTAGAGGCGCACTGATGGAAGGGCTTATCTCTCTGGCCGTGAAGGCCGTCTTTATCGAAAACCTTGCGCTCAGCTTTTTCCTTGGCATGTGTACCTTCATCGCCGTGTCGAAAAAGATTTCGACTGCCATCGGCCTGGGAATATCGGTCATGGTGGTGCAGGCCATCACCGTGCCCGCCAACAACCTGTTGCTGTCCTTCCTGCTGAAACCGGGCGCATTGGCATGGGCCGGGTTCCCGGATGTGGATTTGACCTTTCTCGGGCTGATTTCCTATATCGGCGTGATCGCAGCGATGGTTCAGATCCTCGAAATGATTCTCGATAAGTATTTCCCGCCGCTCTACAACGCGCTGGGGATCTTCCTGCCTTTGATCACTGTGAACTGTGCCATTCTAGGTGGTTCGCTGTTCATGGTCGAACGGGATTATAACTTTGCCGAGGCGACCACCTATGGCATCTCATCCGGCTTCGGTTGGGCGTTGGCGATCACCGCGATGGCGGGCGTGCGCGAAAAGCTCAAATACTCGGATGTGCCGGACGGGCTTCAGGGGCTGGGCATCACCTTTATCACCGCCGGGCTGATGGCGATGGCCTTTATGTCCTTCTCAGGCGTGAAACTGTAAGGGGGGCGAGAGAATGGAAACCTTTTCGCTCGGCGTTGTCCTGTTCACCCTGATTGTTCTGGCGCTGGTGGCCATCATTATGGCTGCTCGGTCAAAGTTGGTGTCAACCGGCAACGTCAACATCACCATCAACGGTGAAAAGACTATCTCGGTTCCGGCGGGTGGCAAACTGCTGCAAACATTGGCGGCCGAAAAACTGTTTGTTCCGTCAGCCTGCGGTGGTGGTGGTACCTGTGCCCAGTGCCGCGTGAAAGTGCATTCGGGTGGCGGTTCGATCCTGCCGACCGAAGAAAGTCACATTACAAAGCGCGAAGCCTCCTGTGGCGACCGTCTGTCCTGTCAGGTGGCGGTCAAGCAGGACATGGAAATCGAAGTTCCAGAAGAGGTCTTCGGCGTCAAGAAATGGGAATGCACCGTTCGCTCGAACGACAACGTTGCGACCTTTATCAAGGCCCTTACTCTGGACCTGCCCGAAGGAGAGGACGTGAAATTCCGTGCCGGGGGCTACATCCAGATCGAAGCGCCCGCTCATCAGTTGAAATACACCGATTTCGACGTGCAGGAAGAATACCGCGAGGATTGGGATCGCTTCAATCTGTGGCAATATGAGTCGGTTGTGACACAACCGATCGAACGCGCCTATTCGATGGCCAACTATCCGGATGAAAAGGGCATGATCATGCTTAACGTCCGGGTAGCTTCACCGCCTCCGGGCTCAGAAGGAATTCCGCCGGGCCAGATGTCGTCCTACATCTTCAACCTGAAGCCGGGCGATAAAGTTACTATTTCGGGTCCATTTGGCGAGTTTTTCGCGCGTGAAACCAAGAAGGAAATGGTCTTCATCGGTGGTGGCGCCGGCATGGCACCGATGCGCAGCCACATCTTTGACCAGCTCAAACGCCTTGAGAACCGCGACCGCAAGATCAGTTTTTGGTACGGCGCACGATCCAAGAAAGAGATGTTCTTTGTCGAGGACTTCGATCAGCTGGCGGAAGAGTTCGAAAATTTCGAATGGCACGTCGCTCTGTCAGACGCCCAGCCCGAGGATGAATGGAAAGGCTATACCGGCTTCATCCACAACGTTCTGTTCGAAGAATACCTCAAGAACCACCCGGCACCTGAGGATTGCGAATACTACATGTGTGGACCGCCAATCATGAACCAGTCGGTTATCAACATGCTGCTGGATCTGGGCGTGGATCGAGAAGATATCATGCTCGACGATTTTGGCGGGTAAATAATGAAACCGGCGCTGAGTGCGCCGGTTTTTTCATTCCGGCACCAGGTCGACCTATTTTCCGTAATAGTCCCGATACCAGGCGACGAATTGGGCAATGCCGTCCTTCAAGTCGGTCTGCGGGCGATAATTCGTCAGCTGCTGCAACAGCCGATTGTCAGCCCAGGTGGCATGAACATCGCCCATCTGCATTGGCATGAAGTTTTTGACCGCTTTCTGGCCAACAGCCTCTTCGATGGCTTCTATGAAATCCATCAGACGCACCTTGTCTCCGTTGCCAATGTTGACGATGCGGTACGGTGCAACTGGCGACAAGCTGTCACCGTCTTCGATATCCGCGCGGCTGATCGGGCGAACCGGTGGAACATCGATCAGCAACCTGATCCCGCGCACAAGGTCTTCTACATGCGTGAAGTCGCGATACATATCGCCATGATTGTAGATGTCTATTGGTCTGCCATCCAGTATTGCAGCGACGAACTTGAAATAGGCCAGATCGGGGCGCCCCCAAGTGCCGTAAACGGTGAAAAACCGAAACATCGTGGTCGGCAAATCCCACAGATGGGCATAGGAATGCCCCATCGCCTCATTCGCCTTTTTGGTGGCGGAATAGATCGTCAGTTGGGTGTCGGCTTTTTCTGTTTCGATGAACGGCATGTCTTCGTTTGCACCGTAGATCGATGAGGTCGACGCCATCAAAAGATGTTCCACCTTATGCTGACGCGCAATTTCCATCACATTGAACGTGCCCACAACGTTCGACTCGATATAGCTGCGGGGATATTCAAGGCTGTGCCGCACGCCAGCCTGCGCGGCCAGATGTACGATGACATCGGGCTGAAACTCCTCAGCGACCTGCACAAGCCGATCAAAGTTTTCCAAACGGTCTTCAGTTGCCGTAAATCCTGAGGTTTGAAGCAGTATCTGATGTCGACGCTGTTTCAGGGTCACATCATAATAGTCGGTCATCCCGTCGTAGCCGTGTACCTGAAACCCTTCTGCCAAAAGCAACTTGGCCAGATGGAATCCGATGAACCCGGCAGAACCTGTAATCAATACTCGTTTCATAAAACCCTCAGAACTCACTGCAAATTCATCGCTGGCTGGAAGGCTGATCCTATCATCAGATCAACTGCTTGCGAACATCCTGCGGGCATATCGGACAATCTAAGGCTCGTGGTCAACACTTTGCCTATTCAAACAGTTGTTGATTGCGACCACCGAGCGGGGCGGGTAGGGATCAAATGCCATGATGAAAGACTGGATCAGACGGCGGTTCCAATCCGCGGCGAGGGAAAGCTCCAATGCGATGCCATGCGACGTGGCACCAGCAGAAAAAGTGACAGCTGTCGGCGATATTCACGGTCGTCTTGATCTGCTTCAGGCGGTTTTGCCACGACTCGACGATCAAAGCCCGCTGGTTTTTCTGGGCGATTACATCGACCGGGGGGCATACAGCGCGCAGGTACTGCGGCATTTGCATCACCTGAGTGAAGCGTCAGACGGGCGGGTGCAATGCCTGCTTGGCAATCACGAAGAGATGCTGCTGCAATTTGCAAACGACCCGGAACGATACGCCAGGCTTTGGTTTCATAACGGAGGAGCGGAAACTTTGGCATCTTTCGGTCTCGAATGTCCCGACGAGTTGGACGGTGGCAAGCATCTGCCTGAACTGGCAGAGCGTCTGCGGCATAAGATGGGCGACAGCTTGCTGGACTGGCTTGCAAATCTGCCGCTGACCTGGACCAGCGGCAACGTCACCTTTGTCCACGCGGCGCTTGATCCGCGGCAATCCATTCAATCCCAGGATCGCCAAATCTGTCTATGGGGTCATCCGATGTTTCCACGGCTTGCACGCAGCGACGCGCAATGGGTTGTACACGGTCATACAATTGTAAACCAACCCCGGGTTAAAAACCGGGTTGTGTCGATTGATACCGGTGCCTTTGCCTCGGGCAGATTAACTGCCGTTGAAATAGACGGCGGTAGCATCGGGTTTCTTTCAACCGGTTGAAACTAGCCTACGATCATCTGCTTCATGCGAAGCGCTTCATACTCCAATTCCCTCAGGCGGAAATGCACTACGTCACCGATAGTGATGACACCGCACAAATTGCCATCACGCAGAACCGGCATATGGCGGAAACGTCCCTCGGTCATAGTCTTCAGCACGTCATTCAGCGTATCCTCGGGCATACAGGCTTTTACATCCCTGGTCATCAGGTCTTCGACCGACTGTGGCAGGGTCTGTCCCGGCGTATCGGCCATGCGCCTCACGATGTCGCGTTCCGACAAAATTCCTTTCAATGCCCCGTTCTGATCGGTCACCAGAACAGCACCAATTCGCTTGTCCTTGAGCGTGTTCACCACCGAATGGATGGTATCATTAGGTCGCACCGAGAACACCGCATCCCCTTTACCCTCAAGCAGTTTGGCCACGGTCGTCTGCGAATGCGACAGGTTTGATTCCGCTGATTGGCTGTAGGTTGTCTTGTCAGCCTTGTCACCGCGCGACGGCGACTGATAAGAAGTTGGGGCCATGGGCAATCTCCTTATGGTTCTTGCAAAGTCTTTCCCTTTCACTTTAGCGCAGCTAAACGACCTGTATAGGGTACAATTGCACGAGTTGGCCAAACGCAGGTCAGCAGAGGGAGCTTAAGCCTTTGAATGAACTCTATCTTACGCCCCCGGTTGCCGCGCTGATCTTCTTTGCGGCTGTTGTGTGCGGTCACAACTTTCGTATGGCGTGGAAGCAACAGAAGCCCGGGTGGCGGAAACGCGCGTGGTTGTTCGGAATTCCGGCTGGAACTGGTCTTCTGCTGTTGGGTTTCCTTCCATTGAAACTGTAATGCCAATTTGACTCTGGCGGGGACCGCTGTCATATGCCGGGCACAGAATGTCCCGGAGAACGTCCAATGCGTCTTTTGCCCGTACTGGCCTTTTTCACCCTTCTTTCAGGCTGTCTTTTTGACAAGGAACCCGAAGAAGTTCGTCTGTCCGGCGAGACAATGGGCACGACCTACAATATCACCGCAATTGGCGAGGACCTTGACAAAGACGCACTGGCCGCGGCCGTCAGTGATAAGTTGGCAGCTGTGAATGCCAAGATGTCCAACTGGGATCCGAACTCGGAAGTTTCTGTTATTTCCGCGTCGACCAGCACAGATCCGATGCCTGTGTCCAACGAACTCGCGCTGGTTCTTTCCGCTGCGAACGAAGTGCACTCGAAATCCGGAGGCATTTTCGACGTAACCCTCGGCCCTCTGATCGAACTTTGGGGTTTTGGCCCACGCAAGCCCGAAGACCCGGTGCCATCAGATGCGGATATCAACGCCGCGCTGAATGGTGTAGGTCAAGAACGCCTGCTAGCGCTCGATACCGATGCTGGTACGCTTGCCAAGTCAAACGCCAGTGTGGGCATTAACCTGTCCGCGATTGCAAAAGGCTATGGAATTGACGCTGTTGCAGAAACCTTGCAGGCCGCTGGCATCGAAAACTATCTGGTTGAAATTGGCGGCGATCTTGTGGCCAAAGGTAAGAATGACAAGGGCGAAGCGTGGCTCATTGGTATCGAGAAACCTGAAACGGGTTCGCAAACCATCCAGTTGATCATTTCTTTGAATGACAGGGGCATGGCCAGTTCGGGCGATTACAGGAATTTCTTTGAAAAAGATGGTGTGCGATATTCGCATATCATCGATCCGACAACAGGCCGTCCGATCACGCACCGCACCACTTCGGTCACCGTGCTGGCCGAAAACGCGATGATGGCCGATGCCTGGGCAACAGCCATGCTGGCCTTGGGGCAGGAAAAAGGGCTAGCTCTGGCAGAGGAGCATAAACTTGCAGTGTATTTCATCTCGCGGGATGTGACAGGCGGCGAAGATGCCTATATCACTGCCCATAGCACAGCGTTCAAAGACGCGCTGGGATCGAACTGACTGTTGGAGCTGAGATGAGTACCTTTATTCTGGCCTTCATTCTTCTCGCTCTCGTCATGGTGGGCATGTCATTGGGTGTCATGCTGATGGGCAAGACCATCAAAGGCAGCTGCGGTGGTCTAAACGCGATCTCGGGCGCGGATAAATGCGTTGTTTGCCAAAAAGACATCGACCCCGACAGCCCACTGCGCGACAAGCTGCAATGCAAACGTGCCAAGAAGATGCTGGAGCAAATGGACCGCCAGGCCTGACGCAGGTTTTGCTTCGCTCTGCGGATAGAAATGGCTAACTAGGTCCTCGTGACTTGTGGGGAAGGGCGTCAACTTGGCCAAGGCAAGAAACATCCTGTTCATCATGTTCGACCAGCTGCGATGGGATTATCTGAGCTGTTACGGCCATCCGCATCTGCATACCCCAAATATCGATCGTCTGGCAGCCAAAGGCGTGCGCTTCAACCGCGCCTATATCCAATCACCGATCTGCGGCAGCTCCCGCATGTCCACTTATACCGGGCGCTATGTGCATTCTCACGGGGCGTCGTGGAACGGAATTCCGTTGAAAGTCGGTGAGATTACAATGGGCGATCACCTGCGTAAGGCGGGGATGGATTGCTGGCTGGTTGGCAAAACTCATATGCGTGCAGATGCCGAAGGGATGGCGAGGTTGGGCTTGGAGCCTGACAGCCTGATCGGGGCCCGCGTCGCCGAATGTGGGTTCGACGTGTACGAACGGGATGACGGTATGCTGCCCGAAGGTCCGGATGGGTATTATGACCCGGAAGGGGCAAAGGAATACAACAAATTCCTAGAGGCCAAAGGGTATGAGAGCGACAATCCCTGGCATGACTTTGCCAATTCCGGGCTGGATGCGAATGGCAACGTTCTGTCAGGCTGGTTTCTGAAGAATTCACCCGAAGCCGCTAATATTGCCGAGGAAGACAGCGAAACGCCCTATCTGACCGGTCGCGGGATAGAGTTCATGGAAACGCATGATGGCCCGTGGTGCTGTCATCTGAGTTTTATCAAGCCGCATTGGCCGTACATCGTACCGGACCCATACGCCTCGATGTATGGACCGGAACATGTGCTGCCTGTGGTGCGATCCGAGGCGGAACGTCAGAATGCGCATCCCGTGCTTAAAGCCTTCATGGACACAAAGATCGGCCAGACCTTTTCGCGGCAGGACGTACGTGAGGCGGTTATCCCAGCCTATATGGGGCTGATCAAGCAAGCAGATGACCAGATGGGCCGCCTGTTGGACTGGATGGAGAGAACCGGGCGGATGGAAAACACGATGATCGTGTTGACATCAGACCATGGTGATTTTCTGGGCGATCACTGGATGGGGGAAAAGACCTTCTTCCACAACGCCTCCACCAGGGTGCCGTTGATCATCTATGACCCGTCGCCCGAGGCGGACGCGACACGCGGTACCGTCAGCGATGCGCTTGTGGAATCCATCGACCTTGCACCGACCTTTGTCGATGCGGCTGGCGGGGAAGTGGCGACGCATATTCTGGAAGGTCACTCCCTGTTGCCTATTCTCTATGGGGAGAAGGACGCATTGCCACGCGATGTGGTGATCTGCGAATATGACTACTCGGCTTCACCAATCGCAAATGTTTTGGACGTGTCGGTCCGCGATGCGGTGATGTTCATGGCCGCAAGCAAGAAATGGAAACTGATCCATTGTGAAGGTGGGTACCGGCCAATCCTGTTCGATCTGGAAAACGACCCTGATGAGTTGAACGACCTGGGTGACAGCGCGGAGCATGCCGGTATGATCGCTGAAATGTACGAGCACCTGTTCGCCTGGACGCGGCGGGCGTCACAGCGCACAACCCGGTCCGAGCAGCAATTGATTGAAATGCGAACCAAAAGTCGGGGCAGGGGTGTTGTTCTGGGCGTCTATGATGAAAACGATGCGCCGTTGGACCTGACCGTCAAATACCGCAATCGCAAGGCGCGCCCTTTCCAGAGCTATCTAAATGACTAACACACTCTGTGTCGGTTAAAATTGTTCATCATTGCAAAGGTGGTTCACCCGTTGAAGTCCAAAGGATAGAAGGTGACCCAAGAGCAGAAAACGGAGTACATCAATGGCCACCCCCAAACCTGTTGTCCTGTGCATTCTTGATGGTTGGGGCCTGTCCGAAGACACAAAAGCCAACGCACCCTATCTGGCAAACACGCCGACGTTTGACGCGATCCTGTCTGAGTGTCCGCATTCATCCCTGATCACCCACGGCCCCGATGTGGGTCTGCCAAGCGGACAGATGGGAAATTCAGAGGTCGGGCACACCAATATCGGTGCAGGGCGTGTGGTCGCCATGGATCTGGGCCAGATCGATCTTTCCATTGAAGACCGGACTTTCTTTGAAAACGAAGCGCTGCAAGCTTTCATCGTCAGCGTCAAATCCGCTGGCGGTACTGCGCATCTGATGGGGTTGATCTCGGATGGTGGGGTGCATGGTCATCTGAACCATATCGTTGCCGCAACCACTGCCATAACGGATGCCGGTGTCCCGGTTGCACTACATGCAGTGACGGACGGGCGTGATGTCGCGCCAAGGTCAGCTCTGACTTACATCGCTGAGTTGGAAGAACGCTTGCCCGAAAACGCACGCATCGTCACCGTAAGCGGGCGGTACTTTGCCATGGATCGCGACAATCGCTGGGAGCGTGTCAGTGAAGCGTATGCTGCAATGGTCAACGGGCAGGGCCGAACAGCAGGCAGTGCCCATGGCGCGGTTGATCACGCCTATAACCAGTCCGAATCTGACGAGTTCGTCACACCAACCGTATTAACGGGGTATGACGGTATTAACGATGGCGATGGTTTCTTTTGCCTGAACTTTCGCGCCGACCGTGCCCGTGAAATTCTGCGCGCCATCGGAGAGCCAGGATTTTCCGAGTTTGCGACAGGACCGCGCCCGAAGCTTTCAGCTCTGCTGGGCATGGTCGAATATTCTGACGGGCACAATGCTTACATGACCACGGTTTTTCCAAAGCGCTCGATTGTGAATACTCTGGGCGAATGGGTCGCCAAGCAAGGGCTTCGGCAGTTTAGACTAGCTGAAACCGAGAAGTACCCGCATGTTACGTTCTTTCTGAATGGCGGTAAGGAGACGCCCGAACTAGGCGAGGATCGCTTTATGCCGAGCTCGCCGAAAGTGGCGACCTACGATCTACAGCCCGAAATGTCGGCCGCAGAGGTTACGGCGAAATTTATCGAAGCCATCGAAGGAGGGTATGACTTGATTGTTACAAATTATGCCAATCCCGATATGGTTGGTCATACAGGTGATCTGAATGCTGCGATCAAAGCGTGTGAAGCCGTCGATGAGGGGTTGGCGCAAGTCATTGCGGCTATTGAAAAGGTCAAGGGAGCGATGATTATCACGGCCGATCACGGTAATTGCGAAGTCATGGTCGATCCTGTGACCGGCGGCCCGCATACGGCCCATACGCTCAATCCTGTTCCAATGGCGCTGGTTGGCGGGCCTGAAGGTGCGAAATTGCGCCAAGGTCGTTTGTCCGATCTTGCCCCGACCCTGCTTGAGCTGATGGGATTGCCGAAGCCGCCGGAAATGACCGGGGAAAGCCTGCTGTCATGAAAATGGCTGCTCTGGCAGTGTGTCTGTTTTTAGCCTTGCCGGCACTGGCCCAGCCAGACGCCTCCAAGGCCGCTTTGGACGCAGCGCAGATGCTCGAACAGGCGTCCATCGCGTTATCCGAGGCTGAAAGCGCCCGGGACCGGGTCCATGCTCTTACGGAGACGATCCATGCCTATGAGGCCGGGTTGGGCGCGATGCGGGTGGGATTGCGCCAAGCGGCAACCCGCGAGGCGCAACTGAGTGCCGAATTGCGGGCGCGCGAAAAGGAAATCCGGCGATTGCTTGGTGTTCTGCAAACCATTGAAACGACCGAACCACCCGTCTTGATGTTACATCCGTCCGGCCCTTTGGGGGCGGCCCGTGCAGGTATTATGCTGTCCGAGGTCACCCCTGGCCTGAACGCCAGCGCGCAGGAACTGGCGCAGGACCTGAATGAAGTGCAGACATTGCGTGTCTTGCAGCAAAAGGCCTCGGAAACTTTGACAGAGGGTCTGACGGGCGTTCAGGAGGCCCGTACCCGTCTGAGCGAGGCAATCGCCGACCGCACGGATTTGCCCCGCCGTTTCGTGGAAGACCCGGTGCGTACGGCCATTCTGATCTCGTCGACCGAAACACTGGATGGCTTTGCAAGTGGTCTGTCCGAGATCTCGGAAGGAGAGATCCTCGACAGCGATGCCAGTGTCTTGGACAGGAAAGGCCGGATATCAATGCCGGTACAGGGAATCTTGCTGCACAAGGCCGGTGAAACGGACGCCGCCGGTGTAACGCGCCCCGGCCTGATTGTGGGTACACGCCCGCGCGCCTTGGTCACCTCGCCCACCGCGGCGACAATTCGCTATCGCGGGCCGCTGCTGGACCTGGGGAACCTAATCATCCTTGAGCCTCAATCGGGTCTTTTGTTCGTATTTTCCGGTTTGCAGGAGGTCTATGGCCAGCCAGGTCAGGTGATCCCGGAGGGCACTCCGGTTGGCCTGATGCCCGGTGAAATGCCGGAAATCGGCGCAATTTTGTCAACAAGCAGTGATGGCACTGGAACTGACCGCTCAGAAACGCTCTATATAGAGGTAAGAGAAGATAATCGCCCCGTGGACCCGGAATCGTGGTTTCGGACCGACAAGGATGGATAAACGCGTATGAAGAAATTTGTGGTGGCCGGTCTGGCTGGAACTGTGGCAGGTATTCTTGCAACAACTCAGATCGCAGGACCCCTGCTGGCGCAGGAGGCCGAGAACAAGGCAAGCGTCTATGAACAGCTGGATTTGTTCGGCGACATTTTTGAACGTATCCGCGCACAGTATGTCGAAGAGGTTGAGCCCGAAGAACTGATCGAGGCGGCGATTGACGGCATGTTGACATCACTTGATCCGCATTCGAGTTATCTTTCTCCTGACGATGCCGAACAAATGCGCGTGCAGACCCGGGGCGAATTTGGTGGGTTGGGTATCGAAGTCACGCAGGAAGAAGGCTTTGTCAAAGTCGTCTCACCCATTGACGATACCCCCGCCGACGCAGCCGGAATCGAAGCCGGGGATTTCATTACCCATGTGGACGGTGAAAGCATTCTGGGCCTGACGCTGGACAAAGCGGTTGACCTGATGCGCGGCCCGGTCGGGTCCGAAATTGTCATCACCGTCGTACGTGAGGGTGAACCTGATCCCTTCGACGTCACTATTATCCGTGACACAATCAAGTTGACCGCTGTGCGCGCACGGACCGAAGGCCCCAGTGTCGTGCTGCGTGTAACCACGTTCAACGACCAGACCTTCCCGAACCTGAAAGAAGGCTTGCAGGAGCAGATTGCCGAAGCAGGTGGCATCGACAAGGTGAACGGCTTTGTTCTGGACCTGCGCAACAACCCAGGCGGCCTGTTGACTCAGGCGATCAAAGTGTCGGACGCGTTCCTGAACGAAGGCGAAATCGTTTCTACGCGCGGCCGCGATCCGAACGAAGGTGAGCGGTTCAATGCAACCCCCGGGGATCTGGCCGAAGGTAAGCCGATTGTGGTGCTGATCAATGGTGGCTCGGCCTCGGCGTCCGAGATTGTGGCCGGTGCGTTGCAGGATCATCGCCGCGCTATCGTCGTGGGCACCAAGAGCTTTGGTAAAGGATCCGTGCAGACGGTCATGCCACTGCGCGGTGACGGTGCCATGCGCCTGACCACATCGCGCTATTACACGCCATCAGGACGCTCAATCCAGGCCCTTGGCGTCAGCCCGGACATCATTGTTGAGCAGCCTCGCCCGGCACCTGCACAAGAAGAGGATGAGAGTAATTTGCGGACCCGGTCCGAAGCTGACCTGCGCGGCAGCCTGAACAATGACAGCCTGAGCGAGGATGAAGTTCGCCAGATTGAGGAAGATCGCGCAAGGGCCGAAGCCACGGCCGAGCTGCGGAAAGAGGATTATCAACTGGCATATGCCATAGACATCCTTAAAGGCTTGTCAGCGTTCACCCCGCACGGGCCGTCCCAATAACCAAACCAATGGGCCGCGTATAACGCGGCCCTTTTCTTTCTGGCTCGCGGGATATTATTTCATCATCCAGCAGCGCAATACGCAGGCACCGCGCTTAGTGCACATAACTGAATGGATCATCGGATTTCGCAAGCGTTTCAGCCGTCTCCTCGGCTTACCCGTCGGAAAGCGCGTTTCAGCATATCCAGCTCCGCGCGCAAAAGATCCACTTCAGCCCTGAGATCATCGGCGGCTGGTTCACCTGCAATAATGGAGAAACTCCCAAGTTTCTCGACACCGTCTGCGTCGACTATGACGAAGCTGTGCACGCCTTCGGACAGGGCTGTCACGGGTACCGGAACATTCAGGTCCCATCCGTTGTCTGCGGGCGAAAGCTCAACTCCCTCCAGAGCTTTCCCCAGATATAGAACCTCCAATCCTGGTTGCCGCTCGGCCTCAACATGACCGTGCCAAATACCGCTTTCGAACCGAATGAAGGTCAGGGATGTTTGTGTCATCTTTGATCGTCTCACAAGTCGGCGCGATGGAAACGGCAAAACGTAAGGTCTCGTACACTCATACGGTTCATTTCCGGTTTTTCAAAAATTAGATCCAGCCAGATCTTTTCGATCCTGCGTTCATTCAGGGGCAGGTGAGCCAAGTCAAACTCAACTGCGTTCACGGCGTCAGAAGGGTTCAGTTGCCGCAAAACCTGCTCCATATTGGGTCCGTGCTGAACATTGAGACGTGCGAACACACCCGATGGTTTTTCGCAGTCAATCAGGGTTTCTAACCGGATCAGATGCTCGCGTGTCAGGTCGCGGGCGGCCTCACGCGGCAAGTCGATCGATACCGACAGGAACGACCCCTCGAAACCAAAGACCTCGACCTCCAGACTGAACGGAGCCAGATCACTTGCCCCCCGGTTGCGGATTTGCCGCACGACGATTTCGGTCAATGGGCAGTCGTGAAACAAGCTGACCTGATCGTCCATAACCGTTCTACGGGGAACAGAGGCCATGCCGGATTGCAAAAACGGCGCGCGCCAAAGTCCGGGCCGCCAGCTCCAGTCGGTGCCGACAGGCCGGTGAAACTGAGTTGATCCTATTTTCGGACGGAGCAGGCGCGCATCCGCCAGTTGGATCAGGCGATCCAGTTGCCCACGCAGACTGCGTGCCTGATCGCGTTTCAATCGCAACTCGGCTTGCGCCGAATCTGGCGCCTGCCGCACAGCCCGGCTCCAGCGGCCGAGCGTCCGGCGATGAATATAGCGATCCAGAATCCTGCGCATGGTCTCTTCGTCCGATAATGTCCTTCTTTAGTCAAAGAAATGAGTAGGAATAAACCCGCAATCACAAAAACACTACTTGAGCGCTACGTTTTCAGGTTGGTGGGTAAGCGTAAAAAAGATAGGTGCCGGATTGGGGGGCTGATGCCGTCAATTCTTGCAATACGTCGGGTCAGTGCTTACCGTCTGTTTCCTAAAAATGGGTTACCCCAGAACAGCCAAACATCAGTTCAGCTATCGATAAGGCCAGGTTATGGAGCCCACATTATTTTCTTTTATTTGGAAGTATTCAAAAAAACAGCAACTTGTCCTGTTGCTGCTAACGGTCCTGTCCTTCCCTTTTCTATATGCATCGCTGGAGCTGCCTAAACAAATCATCAATGACGCTATTGGTGCGCCGGGCGACACGGTGACAGTCTGGGGCATCACAGTGTCTCAAGTTCAGTATCTGATGATACTGTGCTTTCTATTTCTGGCCACTGTGATCGCCAGTGGTTTGATGAAGATGCGCATCAATACGATGAAAGGCATCTTGTCCGAACGTATGCTGCGCCGTCTTCGCTATACCCTGATTCAACGCTCGATGCGGTTCCCAAAGTCCTATTTCGCGACCACCAGCCAAGGAGAGCTGGTCTCGATGATCACATCCGAGGCCGAGCCGATGGGCGGCTTGATGGGGGATGCGATTGCGCAACCGGTGTTTCAGTTCGGCCAAATGATGACAATCGTCACCTTTCTGTTCATGCAAAGCCTCTGGTTTGGTCTGGCAAGCATCGCGCTGATCCCGCTTCAGGCCTGGTTGATCCCCAAGTTGCAACGCCAGATCAATTTGCTGAACAAGGACCGTATTCAGGAGGTTCGGCGCCTGAGCTCGGAAATCGGGGAAAGCGCGGCGGGCATCAGCGACCTGCGCACGAATGGCGGCTGGCGGTATCGTCTGGCACAGTTCAGCCATAGGCTGGGAACCTTGTTCGAGATCCGGTTCAAGATCTACAAAAAGAAATTCTTTATGAAGTTCCTGAACAATCTGATCACTCAGATGACGCCTTTTTTGTTTTATTCGGTGGGCGGATACCTGGCGATCACGGGCGAGGTGACAGTAGGTGCATTGGTTGCCGCGTTGGGCGCGTACAAAGACCTTAGCGGGCCCTGGAAAGACCTTCTGACCTACTACAACCAGGTACAGGATATGTCCCTGCGATGGGAAGTGGTTACTGAAAGATTTGCCCCGGACAACATGATTCCCGAAGAGCTGTTCATCGGTGAGCCGGAAACCATTCCGCATCTGACCGGTGATATCGAATTGCGCAATGTGACCGTACGCGATGGCGATGGCAAAACCATTCTAGAGGATATTGATCTGACTATCCCACGTGGCGCGCGTGTGGCGATTCAATCCACCCATGCGTCGGAACGCAGTGCATTGGGCCAGTTGCTGACCCGCGAGGTTCTGCCTGTTCAGGGCGATGTGATCATAGCTGGCCACAGGCTGGACGAATTGCACCAATCAGTTATCGCGGCCCGGATCGGTTATGCCTATTCACGCCCGTATCTGTTTGACGGGACTTTGGGCGATAACCTCATGATGTCATTGCGCACCCATCCACAGCACGAGGCAGATGCCATAAGAACCCCGTCCCGTCGTCAGATCGAGTCTGTTCGGGCCGGTAACCCACCAGACTCGCTGGAAGATGAGTGGATCGATCCGGGACTGGCCGGTCTGGACGATATTGATGGAATACGTGATTGGTGGTTCCAACTGGTGGAAGCCATGGGGATTGACGAGTTCATGTTCCGGCGCACTCTGCGCACCCAGTTTGATCCAGAGATACACCCGATACTGGCACAGGAAATAGTCAGGCTGAGAGACTCCATCGCTGAACGGTTGAAGGCAAAAGGACTGGATCGGTATGTTTATCGGTTCGATCCCAACCAGTTCAACCCGGCTGTCCCGCTTGGGGGAAACCTGTTGTTCGCGGCACCGTCGCGCGACATCTCTCCAGACATTCTGGCTGGCGACGCGCGGTTTGTACAATTGCTCAGCACCCATGATCTTGCAGATGACGCGATCAGCATATCGAATGCCGTCATGGATACTCTTGGCAAGACATTTGGGCGGGATGGGGCTGACCATCCCCTGTTTCTGCGGCTTGGCATGTCCAAGGACATGTATCATCGGCTGCTTGACATCCAGGACCGGCGCAAAGCCAAAGGGAATGCTGCGCTGAGCGATCAGGAGCGCGCCTTGCTACTGACAGTGCCTTTCCTTCTGACCGCAGAACAGATCGGTCCTGATTTCCCAGAGGAATACAAGGAAAAAATCCTTGCTATCCGCAAGACCCAGGCTGAACGGTTGCGTGGTGCAATGGACGGTTTGTTCATGTCTGTGGCGCCTGACATCTATGTGCCGCGCCTGACCGTGATGGAAAACGCGATCTATGGCCGGATATCTTTGATGGCAGGTGCCCATGCCGAAGATATCGAAGACATCGTTGCAGAGGCCATGAACGAAGCCGGTCTGCGCCGTCGAGCAGCGGCCATTATTTATGACCTTCCGTCCGGGCTGGGCGGCAACAACCTTCCAACCGTGTTTCAGGAGCGTGCCGCTTTTTCGCGCGCAGGCATCAAACGCCCCGACATTCTGATCCTGGACAAGGCGTTGGCCAGCCACGACTCGGAAAGCCGGTTGCGCACGCGCCTGAAACTGCGGGAGTTGCTGCCCGATTCCATCATGATTTTCATGGAGGATCATTTTGCGCACCCCGAAGCCTATGACTTGTTTGTAGAAATAAAGGATGGACGGATCGACGGCGTCTCGCGGAGCAGGCCAGCGCATGAGGACAGCACTTCGGACGATCTGAGCCGGAAACTCGAGATCCTGTCAGCAACGCAGCTGTTTTCTGGCTTGGATGGCAGAAACCAGCGGCTGCTGGCGTTTTCGGCGCAATGGTACGAGGCCAGCGCCGGACAAGTCATCTTTTCCCGCGGTCAGGCGCCGGATGCGGCCTATTTGTGCATTTCAGGACAGGCCAAACTGGATTGGTCCAACGAGGATGGAACGAAACGGACAATCTCGATCATAGAACCCGGACGGCTCATCGGCGACCTGTCCATCATTACAGGGGAACCACGGCAGCTGGATCTGGTCGCGACGGAAGATAGCAGCTTCTTGCGTATCGGCGCAGAAGAGCTGCGTGCCGTTGTTGAAAGCGATGCTTCGGTCGCTATGCAGTTG
Source organism: Ruegeria sp. AE3 (assembly GCF_056542225.1). Classification (NCBI taxonomy): domain Bacteria; kingdom Pseudomonadati; phylum Pseudomonadota; class Alphaproteobacteria; order Rhodobacterales; family Roseobacteraceae; genus Ruegeria; species Ruegeria sp. AE3. Next base: position 115,783 of record NZ_JBQFZL010000008.1, read on the forward strand.
CTGCAGACGGTTGCAGGGTATCTGACGACGCTCTCGAACAGGATCAGCGTGGCCCAGAACGCCGAAGACATGTTTCCGCCCGTGACAGATGAAACGGCGCAGGAAGGTATTGGTAAGAATGCCTAGAGCGTATTCGGCTCATGCGCGTTTGGTCGAAACAGCCCGCGCCAGACCCGAACTCTGGCGTCTTTTGCTGGGGCTGGCATTGATCGCCGCGCTGGTCAGCGTTTTGAACCTGGTGTTTTTTACCGTGATCACGGGGTTGGGCCCAGCGAAGTGGGGTCAGGAACTTTTGCAAGGCAACACACCTTTGGCGCTGCTTCTGATGCTGGCCAGTTTCGGGTTCATCATTCTTGGCGTGGCAGTGGCCGCGCGTCAGCTTCAGCACCGATCTTTGCGATCAATTTTTGGCCAACGGGGTCTGGTTGCGGCCCAATTTCTGAAAGTGCTGAAAGCCCTGCTTATCTTGGGCGCCGTCGGTGTCTTGCTGCCGCCCTACGGCTTGGGGGAAGCTCTGTCAAAGAATCTGCCATTTTCAACTTGGCTCTTGTTGCTTCCGGTCTCGGTATTGGTTGTCCTGATTCAGACCAGCGCCGAAGAAGTTCTGTTTCGAGGGTACATTCAGCAAGCTCTTGCAGCCAGGTTTCAATCGCCCGTCATTTGGATGGGGGTTCCGTCTGTTTTGTTTGCCGCCGGCCACTACACACCGGAACTGGCAGGAGAAAATGCAATTCTGTTTGTGCTTTGGGCATTAATATTTGGGTTGTTTGCATCCGATCTCACAGCGCGATCAGGCACATTGGGGCCAGCTATCGCCTTGCATTTCTTCAATAACATCATCGCATTATTGTTCATTTCTTTGCCAGATAACTTGAGTGGGCTGGCGCTTTTCTCGCTTCCGTTCGATGCATCTGACGCCGAACGGCTTCGTCCCTGGCTGATGGTGGATTTGGCTGTGATGTTCGTATGCTGGCTGGCAGCGCGGCTTGCGCTCAGGCGTTGATTGCATTTCTTCCCGTGGCGTCTTATTTGACGTCAACACCGCACAAGCCAAGGTTCCGACATGAACTGGATCACAAACTACGTCCGCCCCCGGATCAACTCGATCTTCTCTCGCCGCGAAGTGCCCGAAAACCTCTGGCAGAAATGTGACGAGTGCGGAACGATGCTGTTTCATCGTGAACTTGCGGAAAATCAGAACGTCTGTACCCAATGTGACCATCACATGGCGATTACCCCACGCGAGCGATTCAATCACCTGTTCGACGGCGGTATTTTCACTGAGGTTGCAGTGCCAGCCCCCAAAGACGATCCCTTGCATTTCCGCGACCAGAAGAAATATCCCGAGCGTATGCGAGCGGCGCAGAAAAAGACCGGCGAAAAAGAGGCGATGCTGGTTGTCAAAGGAGAAATCGGGCGCACGCCTATCGTTGCAGCAGCGCAGGATTTTTCCTTCATGGGCGGATCAATGGGCATGTATGTGGGCAACGCGATCATCGCGGCCGCTCAAGAAGCGGTTAAGCTAAAGCGCCCACTGATCCTGTTCTCGGCAGCTGGTGGTGCGCGGATGCAGGAAGGCATACTCAGCCTGATGCAAATGCCGCGCACAACCGTAGCCGTCGAAATGCTGAAAGAAGCGAATTTGCCCTATATCGTTGTGCTGACCCATCCCACCACCGGTGGTGTGACGGCGTCATATGCGATGTTGGGCGATGTCCACATCTCTGAACCGAACGCGTTGATCTGCTTTGCCGGTCCCCGAGTTATCGAGCAGACGATTCGCGAAAAGTTGCCCGACGGCTTCCAGCGGGCCGAGTACCTGCTGGATCACGGGATGCTGGACCGTGTCACCAAACGTACCGAGATGCGCGACGAACTGATCACCATCACCCGGATGCTGATGAACCAACCGCCGGCGATCAAAGGTGATCTGCCAGCACCGATCCCGGATGAAACGGCCAAGGTCGCGCAGGCCGAAGAGACCGGAAAAAAATGAACACCAAGACATCTGACGCCATCCTCGACCGGATGATGGCGCTGCACCCCAAGATCATTGATTTGACCTTGGACCGCGTCTGGCGATTGCTGGCCGCTTTGGACAACCCGCAGCTCAAGCTGCCTCCAGTTATCCATATTGCCGGAACCAACGGTAAAGGCTCGACCCAGGCCATGATCCGGGCGGGCTTGGAAGGGGCAGGGCGTTCCGTTCATGCCTACACTTCGCCCCATCTAGCGCGATTTCACGAACGTATCCGGTTGGCGGGCGAACTGATTTCGGAACCCGGCCTGACCGCGGTTCTGGATGAGTGCTACGCGGCGAATGGCGGCGAGAACATCACGTATTTCGAGATCACAACCTGCGCCGCCTTGCTGGCCTTCTCTCGCTGCAAAGCAGATTACACTCTGCTCGAGGTCGGTCTGGGCGGACGGCTTGACGCGACAAATGTGATTGATGAACCGGCGGTGACAGTCATTACGCCGGTTTCAATCGATCATGAACAGTATCTGGGCGACACCCTGGGAAAGATTGCCGCCGAAAAGGCGGGCATTATCAAACCTGGTGTGCCATGCATCGTCGGCCCGCAAGAAGACGAGGCGCTGGAGGTGATCGAGTACACAGCCGCCCGGTTGGGCGCACCGCTGCTTGTACATGGCCAGCATTGGCACGTTCATGAAGAAAACGGGCGCTTGATCTATCAGGACGAAACCGGGCTGCGTGATCTGCCGCTACCCAACCTGCTGGGTGCACATCAGTTCCAGAATGCCGGTGCCGCCTTAGCGGTTCTGCGTCATCTTTCAATGGGTGATGCGGCCTACGAGGCTGCCGTATCCAATGCCGATTGGCCTGCGCGTATGCAACGTCTCAAAACCGGCCCGCTGACCGAGCAAGCCCCTCAGGTCGAACTGTGGCTGGATGGAGGGCATAACGCGGCCGCAGGTATCGCGCTGGCCGATGTGCTGGCGAAAATGCCGCAACGTCCCACACATTTAATCTGCGGTATGCTCAACACGAAAGACGTGACTGGGTATCTCGCGCCACTGTCCAGACAGGTTGCAAGTCTGACTGCCGTCTCCATACCGGGCGAGGCGGCCACGCTCAGCGCCGATGAAACCGCCGCCGCCGCCGCCAAAGTTGGCTTGCCCTCTTCGGTCGCTGCAAGCGTTTCGGATGCGTTGAAGGCAATCACGGATCAAGACCCACAGGCGCGTGTCCTGATCTGCGGCTCCCTTTATCTTGCCGGAAACATCCTGCGAGAAAACGGTTAAGCTTCATCTTTTCGCAAATACTCCGGGGGAGGAGTGCGCAGCGCGACGGGGGCAGAGCCCCCTACTTCCCCCAGTTCTGGTCCTGCATTTCCCGCAGGCGCGACGCAGTACGCTCAAACTCAAAGGTGCCTTCACCTTCGACATACAACATCTCGGGCTCTGCCGCAGCCGAGCAGATCAACCGAACTTTTGCCTCGTAGAGCGCATCAATCAGGATGACAAAGCGCTTGGCTTCGTTGAAGTTATTTCTCGACAGACGGGGGATGTCCTCAAGCACCAGCACTTTAATTGCTTCTGCGATAGCCAGATAGTCTGCCGGTCCCAGCATCCGGCCGCACAGGTCATAGAACGAAGCCCGTGCAACACCATTGCGAAATGCGGGCAGTTCGACAGCGCGGCCTTTGACCTGCAATATCAACGGATCGGCAGGACCGCCTGCAAGATCTTTCCAGACATCCCGTATTTTCTGCCGCGCTTCGGGCCCGATGGGTGTAAAATAGACCGGAGCACCCTCTAGTCTGTTCTGACGGTAATCCGTGGGCGATACCAGTTCCCATACCTGCAACTGGTCTTTGATATGGGCAATAAAAGGCAAGAATAATTGCCGGTTCAACCCATCCTTATACAGCTCGTCCGGATGCCTGTTCGACGTGGTCACAACAACAACGCCACCCTCGTGCAGCAGGTCAAACAAGCGGCCAACGATCATCGCATCCGTAATGTCAGTGATCTGCATCTCGTCGAAGGCCAGCAGGCGGACGGATTTCACAACCTCTCTCGCCACAGGTGCCAGAGCATCTTCGACGTTCTCTTTTCGGGCCTTGTGCATTCCGGCATGGATTTCCTGCATGAAGGCATGAAAGTGAACGCGCCGTGCGGGGACTTCACCCAGCGTGTCGACGAACATGTCCATCAGCATCGATTTACCACGTCCGACGCCGCCCCATAGGTACAGGCCTTTGGGCGTTGGCGGAGCCTTGCGGAAAAACCCTCGTTTTACCGGCTCGGCCAGTGCCGCGCGGATGCGATCAAACTGGGGCAAAACGGCTTCTTGAGCGTCGTCGCGCGTCAGAGTTCCATCCGCAACGCGGGCTTCGTAAAGCGAAATCAGATCCGTCATGACCCAGAGCCTTACCCGTGACCCAGCGCGTTGAAAAGATGCCATTTCCCTGACGTATCAAAATTGCTTATTCGTGACCGCAAATCTGTTGAATTGACGCGATCCGTAAATGCAGTACGGTCCGTCGGACCAAACTACCCGAGGTCGCTATGCCGCAATCCACCCGCATGTTGAACCCGATCCTGATCGTTGGATGCATCATCATAACGGTCAGTTTTGCCGTGCGCGCGTCTTTCGGCGTGTTTCAGATTCCGATTGCCAGCGAATTTGGCTGGCTGCGCACGGATTTCTCATTGGCGATCGCCATCCAGAATCTGGCTTGGGGCATCGGTCAACCGATCTTTGCAGCTATCGCTGAGAAAGCAGGAGACCGAAAGGCCATTGTCCTCGGTGCCTTGACCTATGCTGCCGGTCTGGTTCTGTCGGCCTGGTCCGTCACACCGCTTGGGCATCAGGTTTATGCGTGGCTGGTGGGGTTTGGCATTGCCGGAACCGGGTTCGGCGTGGTTTTGGCTGTGGTCGGTCGTGCGTCCTCTGATGAAAATCGGTCCATGTCGCTGGCCGTCGTTACAGCGGCGGGCAGTTTCGGACAGGTTTTGGGCGCGCCGGCAGCTGAGTGGTTGCTGTCATTCCTGCCCTGGCAACAGGTCTTCGTCGTGTTTGCGGCTGCGATTCTAGCGCTTGTATTGACCTTGCCCTTCATGCGGGCGCCTCAGCTAGGTTCAAAGGCAGCGTTGCAAGAAAGCATGGGCGAAATTCTGGGCAAGGCGTTCCGAGACCCCTCTTACGCTTTGATATTTATTGGATTTTTCAGCTGCGGTTACCAGCTGGGATTTATCACGGCTCACTTCCCCGCATTCGTGACCGAAATGTGCGGCCCGATCCAACCCGGCAGCGTGCTGCATTCCATCGGCATCACATCCACGTCCGCACTTGGCGCGGTATCGATTTCACTGATTGGTTTGGCCAATATCGCCGGGACCCTTTTGGCGGGCTGGGCTGGCAATCATTTTCCCAAGAAATATCTGCTGGCCTCGGTCTATGCCGGTCGGACGCTTGCTGCGGCGTTGTTCATCATTTTCCCGATAACGCCGTTGTCCGTTATTACATTCTCGCTGGTGATGGGGTCACTTTGGCTGGCCACCGTTCCGCTTACGTCGGGTCTTGTCGCGCACCTCTATGGTCTGCGTTACATGGGAACACTCTATGGCATAATCTTCTTCAGCCATCAGGTTGGCAGTTTCCTGGGCGTCTGGCTGGGGGGACGTATGTATGACCAATATGGTGACTATGCCCTTGTCTGGTGGATCGGTGTGGCAATAGGGGCTTTCAGCGCCATCGTTCATCTACCGATCCGAGAGAACCGTCTGGCAGTCCCTGCCTGAGGTGACGTTTCGCTCTCGACCTATGTGAGCGTGCCAGCGGTCATGCCGCGTGGGGTGTAAATCTAGCCGGCTCGGTCCGGAAACAATCCGGCAAGGCCTTCGGCAGAGGCGGCACAGACGCCACGCTCGGTGATAAGCCCGGTCACCAGCCGGTTTGGTGTGACATCAAAGGCAGGATTGCCACCCTCCGTACCGTTCGGGGTGACGCGAACATCGGCAATATCCCCTTGGCCGTCCACGCCCATGACATGGGTCACTTCTTTTGTATCACGTTCCTCGATCGGTATTTCCGACACTCCATCCCGAACCATCCAGTCAATCGTAGGTGAGGGCAGGGCGACAAAAAACGGAACCCCGTTGTCCCGCGCCGCCAAAGCCTTCAGGTAGGTGCCGATTTTATTGCAGACATCGCCTTGTGCCGTAGTCCGGTCTGTACCGGTGATGACCGCGTCAACCAAACCATGTTGCATCAGGTGACCGCCTGCATTGTCCACGATGTAACGATGGGGAATGCCGTGTTCACCAAGCTCCCAGGATGTCAGCGCCCCCTGATTACGCGGTCGGGTCTCATCCACCCAGACATGAAGCGGAATGCCCGCGTCATGCGCATGATACATTGGGCTTGTCGCCGTTCCCCAATCCACCGTTGCCAGCCATCCGGCGTTGCAATGCGTCAATAGCCGCACCGGTTCACCTGCAGGCTTTCGGGCTGCAATATCTTTGATCAGTTGCAGCCCATGGCGACCTATCGATGCATTGATCTCGACATCTTCGTCTGCAACTTCCTGTGCCAGTGCCCAGGCCCGTTCAGCGCGATCACTTGGGGCAAGTGGCATCAGCGCGTCGCGGCATCTGTCTAACGCCCATCGCAGGTTGATAGCCGTTGGCCGGGTCGCGTGCAATACGTCATATGCGGCGTCGAACGAAGCGTCAGAGCTGTCACGGGACATCTGTTCGGCAATTCCAAACGCGGCTGTTGCACCAATCAGTGGCGCACCCCTGACCCACATGTCGCGGATCGCTGTCGCAAATTCATCCAGCGTTTTCAGGGTAACCACCCGAAAGTCATGGGGCAGCCATCGCTGGTCGATAATCCGAACCTCACCTGCCGATTTGTCCCACCAAATTGACCGGTAATGAGCACCCTGTACTTTCATAATTTGGTCTCCGTTTGCGAATAGCCTGATCAGAAGTCTTTCGCAGCCTGCGTTCTTTCAGCGGGCTTGTAAACGGGCGTTTCTGGTTGCAGGCTCGCATTTTAGCTTGCTGGTGATTGCACTTACCCTCGGGTCGCAGCGCGAAGTTCCCGCTCTAACGCATCCAGAAACCTTGAACGATCTGCTTTGCTGAATGGTCGGCCGCCGCCTCCGGCCCCCAGCGGATTGGCGGCCCGCAGGTCAGCCATCAAATCACGCATTGCCAATTGCTGGCCTATGTTCGCTGCCGTAAAAGCTTCGCCGTTCGGGCGCAAAACTCGGGCACCCGCTGCGACGCATTTCGCGGCCAGAGGAATATCGGAGGTCACAACTACATCCCCTGCGCCACAGCGTTCTGCAATCCATTTGTCCGCTTCATCAGCACCTTCCGAGACCACGATGACCTGTACAAGCGGGTTTGCTGACGGTCGAAGACCGCCATTCGACACCAGTGCCATAGGCACCTTGTGTCGCGTAGCAACCCGTTCGGCCTCGGCCTTTACAGGGCAGGCATCGCCATCGACATAGAGCGTTGTCACGCCTTTTTGGCCTCTTTTTTCTCCGGTTCTGCAGGTTTCTTCCGCACCTTGAATTCCTCCGGGATCGGCATCCGGTTGAAAGCATCCAGCCCGGCGATCTTGTAAGCCTCGGCCAGAGTTGGATAGTTGAACGTGTTTTGAACGAAGTAATCGACAGTGCCCTTCAGGTTCAGCACCGCCTGAGCAATGTGGATCAGTTCGGTCGCACCTTCGCCCACAATCTGCACGCCCAAGACACGGCGGGTCTTCAGCGAAAACAGCATTTTCAGCATGCCGTGTTCCAAACCCATGATATGCCCGCGTGAGGTCTCGCGGAATCGGGCAACGCCGACCTCATAGGGTATGCCGCGCTCCTGAAGTTCTTCCTCTGACATGCCGCAGGTGGAAATTTCGGGAACAGAGTAGATGCCATAGGGGTACCATGGGCTTTCCGGCAGTGTAGGTGTCTCAAGCGCATGGCAGGCAGCCACGCGCCCTTGCTGCAGTGAAGTAGAAGCCAGCGAAGGGTGGCCGATCACATCACCGGTCGCATAGATATGCGGAACAGCGGTCTGATATGTCTTGCGGTCTACCTTGATCCGGTTGCGGTGATCGGTTTCCAGTCCGACAGAATCCAGATTGAGTTTCGATGTTGCGCCCATGCGCCCGGCGGCAAACAGCAGCATTTCCGCCCGCACGTGGCGCCCGTTTTCTAGGGTCACTTCGACGTGCTCGCCCGCATCTTCAATCTTTTCGACAGCCGATCCCAACCGCAGATCAACACCGTTTTCGCGGATTTGATGGGTGAAATCATGGATCAAGCGGCTATCGATGAAATCCAGAAACGTATCCCGCGGCTCGATCAGCGTAACCCGAACGTCCAGCGCCGAGAACATCGTGGCGTATTCGACGCCAATGACCCCGGCACCGATAACAACCAGTGAACGCGGAATTTCTGCCATTTCCAGAAATTCGTCGCCATCGACCACTGTCTTGCCGTTGAACGGAACGTAATCGGGGCGATAAGTCTTGGTTCCTGTCGCAATCAAAAACTTGGCGGCTGTTATTCGGGTAGTCTCGCCAGCATCAGTGGCGACTTCCACTTCGTGCGGTCCAATGAATCTTGCCAGACCGTTCAACGTATCGACATGGTTCCGGTTGAATTGATGTTCCAGCACGTCGACCTCGTGATCAAGGGTCATGTGCAGGCGGGCTTTGAGATCTTCGGCGCGGATCTGGTCCTTGACCCGATAGGAACGGCCATAAAAGCTGCGCTCGCGCCAGCCCGACAGATTCAGAACCGTTTCACGCAATGTCTTGGATGGGATAGTTCCGGTGTGAACGGATACTCCACCAAAACGGTCTTTGCGGTCGATCACCAGAACCCGTCGCTTGAGCTTGCCAGCCTGAATGGCAGCGGAACGCCCCGAAGGCCCGGATCCGATGATGACCAGATCATAGTCGTATTTGCTCATACCTCAGTCTCCGTACAGCGCTTCGGCGTGAAAAACGATGTGGTCTTCCATGAAGGTGGATACGAAGAAGTACGAATGGTCATACCCTGGCTGGAGGCGGAAGGTTGCTTGCTGGCGACGCTCAGCGATGGCTTGGGCAAGCGTTTCGGGGCGCAGCAGGTCCATGAACTGATCATTGCTGCCCGTATCGATCAGGACGGGACCGTCGAAACCGGTTTCTTTCATCAACAAGGAAGCATCGTGTTTGGCCCAAAGGGATTTATCATCCCCCAGATACGCGCCAAGCTGTTTGCGCCCCCAGTCTGCACCCGTCGGGTTCGAGATGGGCGCAAAGGCCGAAACCGAGCGGTACCGTCCCGGAAGGTTCATGGCCAGTGTCAATGCACCATGCCCGCCCATGGAATGACCGGAAATGGCCTGACGTTCGCTATCGATGGCAAAGTTCTCGAACAGCAAGGCGGGCAGTTCGTCGGCAATGTAATCCCACATCCTGAAATGCGGCGCCCAAGGCTCCTGCGTGGCGTTCACGTAGAACCCAGCGCCCTGGCCCAAATCGTAGTCGTCGTGATCCACAACACCTTCACCGCGTGGCGAAGTGTCGGGAAACACCACTGCAATGCCCAGTTCCGCAGCCCACGCCTGTGCGCCGGCTTTTGTCATCGCGTTTTCATGAGTGCAGGTCAGACCAGACAGATACCACAATATCGGAACCAGGCCATCTTTCGCCTCGGTCGGAAGAAAAAGGCCAAAGGTCATGTCGCATTGGCATGCCGACGAAGCATGGCGATACACGCCTTGCACTCCGCCGAAACAGGCATTTTCCGAAAGGGTTTCCATCAGGCATCGTCCTTATTCTAGAGTCGCAACATGGCTAACGATCCACGGACCCGGCGTAAAGTCCGAGTGCCTTTGGAGTGAGTATTTTTAAAAAGGTGAAAGTCAGGGAGTTCCTAGAGTCGCAATAACAAGCGGTATTGTGACAATGCTGACGAGCGTCGACAGCAAAATAGCAGCCGAGGCGCGCTGTGGGGCAATGCCGTAATGCGCGGCCAACATATAGACATTTCCTGCTACGGGCAGAGCGGACGCCGCAATTGCAACGCTTGCCGGGAATGTTTCGACCGGGATCAGCCAGATCAGGGCGATTGCCACGAAAAGTGGGTGGAGCACCAGCTTGCAGAAACTCAACCAGGCTGCGATCTGAATTCTTTCTGCGGATTTGCCAGCCAGGGACGCGCCGATTGCAAAAAGCGCTCCGGGGGTAGCGGCACCACCGAGAATGGTCAGAAAGCTGTTCAGCGGATCGGGAACCGGGATTTGCAGGGATGACCAGACGAGCCCGGCAGAGATCGAGACAATCATGGGGTTCTTGAGCAGACCCATTCCAATCAGTTTGAAAGTGGCTGGCGTCAGCCTTCCGTCACGCCCACCGTTGATCAGGATCACGATCAGAGACGAGAATACAACCAGATCTACGGTCAGAACCAGCATGACCGGGCCAATAGCTGCTTCGGTGAACAGCACCGCGAGCATTGGCAGGCCAAGAAAGCCAACGTTTCCAATGGCAGCGCATTGTGCTTCAACCGCCGAAGTCGGCACATCAAGGCTGCGAATCCACGCTACGCAAGTGGCTATGCCATAAACAGCGGCGGTGCCTATGAGGTAACCGAAGATCAGTCTTGCGTTAAAAATCTCTGCAAAGGGCAGGGTCGCCGCAAATCGAAAAAGCATTGCCGACAGTGCGAAGAAGAATACGAACTTGGTCAGATATGCGGTTGCTTCGGCCGTAAAGAACCGTGTGCGCCCAGCCCAAAAGCCAAGGCCGATGATCGCAAAAAAGGGAAGTGTACGCAAAAAGATATCGGCCATAGGCCAAGTCCTAACACGGTTTGAAACCGTCGCAAGAGACCTGCGGCACAATTAGAACATTGCCAGATATTAGCGAAATACGAGAATCCTTGTACCTGAACCGAACGGTTTATAAACTGTATCAGGTATTGCTCGAGGAGATGACATGACCCAGACCGCCACCATCCTGCGCACAGGCCGAAAGTTCGATCAGGTTTTGCGCGGGGCCCGAGAGGTTTTCATGGCGGATGGATTCGAGGGCGCAAGCGTGGACGATATTGCCCGCGCGGCTGGAGTGTCAAAAGCAACCTTGTACAGCTATTTCCCGGACAAGCGTCTTTTGTTCATGGAAGTCGCGCAAACGGAATGCTGCCTGATGGCTGAACGGGTCATCGCGATGATTGACGAGACCAAACCCGCCCGCGAAGTACTGATGATCGCGGCCACGCAATTGACGGCGTTTCTGGTTTCAGATTTCGCGCAGCAAGTTTTCCGGATTTGTGTTGCCGAACGGGACCGGTTTCCGGAACTTGGCCGCGCATTTTACGAAGCGGGGCCGCAAAATGGCCAGCGTCAAATGGCGGAATATCTTGAAAAAGCCGTGGCCAAAGGTGAGTTGGCGATTGAAGATGTTTATATCGCGGCTGAGCAGTTCTCCGAGCTTTGCAAGGTAAGAATCTGGACCCGGGCCGCATTTGGAATTCAGAATTCGTTCAGCAAAGAAGAAATCACCGAAGTGGCGACACAAGCCGTGGATATGTTTCTTGCCCGTTATGGGGTCTGATCCGATTAAGAAATGGCCCATGTCCGGGTCAAGGACACAGGCCATTGCTCACACGCCAGAACACTCGATGCAGTTCAGCTTACTGCGATAAGTCTTTTCAAACTCTTTATTTGTCAAAGCGTTGGCGTGGCTTGGGACCCAACGTAGGTCGGAAAGAAAAGCAAATCAGTGTTCGAGTTTATTGCCCAGCTTGGTGCGCTTCAGCGCGTTAACAGCAGGCCAAGCCAGAAAGCGAACCAGCACAGAGCAAGGCTGAACAGAATATTGCCTGCTGCCAAAAACAATGTGCGTTCGCGGTGAAGCTCGAGCGATTGGTAGGCAAAGCTGGAAAAGGTTGTAAAACCGCCGCAAAACCCGAAAACAAGGCGTTTTTGGTCCTCGGCTATGTCTACAGGACCTCCCAAATACCCCACCCAGATCCCCAGCAACAAGCTGCCCAATACATTTACGAGCAAGGTTGCTAGTGGCAAGTCGTGCCGAATTTTCAGCGCCAGCCAATGGCGCATCACGGCCCCCAGACCCCCACCCAACGCGAACATGGAATGAAGATACAATTCGCTCATGACGGCGACTTTTCAGAGTGAAAATGACGACCAAGGCTTTCGCCAATCAGCGCGGCCGCAAGGCCAAATGAAACTTCCAGCCCGATTGCCAGGGACGTTACCCATAGGCCGCCTTCGGCCATACGTTCAAGATCAGCAACAAAAGATGAGAAGGTCGACAATCCGCCGCAAAATCCGACGGCGCCAAGATGCAGAACATGCGCGTGCACCTTATGGCGCACGGAATACAGCCAGCCCAGAACAAAACAGGCGGTCACGTTGATGCCGAAAGTCGAAGTTAGAAAGCTGAGGCCGGGGATTTCTAGTGCAAACGCCTCACGCATCAACGACCCAAGCGCCCCACCGACGAAGACGGACAGAAACATCACGCTTTTTCGTTCACGCCAGAGGTGGGAGTGTGTGTTTGCCAAGGATCGGCCCTTTGTCGTCCGGTTCGCGTGATTTATCCGCTGGTTGCACTGGGTTCAACAGTTGGTCCGTTCGTAACATGATTTCACATTTGCGTCCCTCAGCAGACATTTTACCGCTGACACTTGAAATAAAATTTCAATCTGTTTCACGTTGAGTTCTGACAGCATGGCTCATCAGCCCGATAAAAACACAAGGAGTTTGGAACATGATTGTACGCAGAATTTTCTTTTTTCTAAGCTGTGTCTGTCTGCCAGTGGTTCTGATCCTTGGGTTCTTCTGGTCGCCTGCCCATTGGCTTCTGATCATTTTGGTGCCGTACGCGATCATCGGTCTTTATGATGTTTTGACGACCAGGCACAACGTCCTGAACAACTATCCGGTTCTTGGCCATTTCCGGTACATGTTGGAATTTGTAAGTCCGGAAATTCGCCAGTACTTCGTTGAAACCAACGAAAGTGGCCGGCCTTTCAACAGAATTGTCCGAGGGCTGGTATATTCTCGGGCCAAGGGGCAGGTGGACACACAGGCGTTCGGTACGCAATACGACATTACCGAAACCGGGTATCATCGCGCCAACCACTCACTTGCCCCCAAACATGTAGACAAAAGTGAAGAACGCATATTGCTGGGCGGTCCACAATGTACGCAACCATACAGCGCCTCGCGTCTTAATGTGTCTGCCATGAGCTTTGGCGCGCTCAGCGCCAACGCCATCCGCGCGCTGAACGGAGGAGCCAAGGATGGGGGGTTCGCGCATAACACCGGAGAGGGCGGTCTGTCACCGCATCACCTGGCTGAAGGCGGAGACATCATCTGGCAGATCGGGACGGGTTATTTCGGGTGCCGGACCCCGGCTGGTGGATTTGACAAGGACAAGTTTGCCGAAAAGGCAAGAAAGGACGTGGTCAAGGCTATTGAGATCAAGCTGTCACAAGGTGCAAAGCCCGCCCATGGCGGTGTTCTGCCTGCTGCCAAAGTTGATGCTGAGATTGCCGAGATACGTGGTGTGCCAGAACATCAGGATGTGATTTCTCCGCCCACCCACAGTGCATTCGATGGGCCCACGGGTTTGATGCATTTTGTCCAGCACCTGCGGGAAATGTCAGGTGGCAAACCTGTCGGTTTCAAACTGTGCATCGGCAGGCCGTCCGAGTTCATGGCGATCTGCAAAGCAATGCTAGAAACGGGTATCTTGCCGGATTTCATCACGATTGACGGGGCAGAAGGGGGCACAGGCGCAGCCCCGGTGGAATTTACCAACCGGTTGGGTATGCCCCTGAACGAAGCCTTGATCTTTGTCAGCAACTGTTTGCGCGGTGTCGGAGTGCGTGACAAGATTCGGATCATCTGTTCCGGCAAAGTGGCGACCGGTTATGACATGGTCGAGAAGTTGGCGCTTGGTGCAGACATGTGCAACTCGGCGCGCGCGATGATGTTTGCGGTTGGTTGCATCCAGGCATTGCATTGCAACACAAACCGTTGTCCATCAGGGGTGGCTACACAAGATCCCATCCGCGGGCGCGCCGTGAATGTGCCGCAGAAACGTCGGCGTGTTCATCGCTATCACGATGCCACGCTGGAAAGTTTCCGCGAGCTTTTGGGCGCCATGGGCAAGGAAAAAGCATCCGAGTTACATCCCCGTGATATCTTGCGCCGCACTGCGGACGAGCATGAGCGCAGCTATGCCGAACTTTATACCTATCTGGAGGACGGCGCCTTGTTAAAGGACGACATTCCCGAAGAATTTGCAGATGATTGGAATCGAGCTTCGGCTGCACAATTCTGAAAACCACATTGGGTAGAGCAATGTTTGGTCATGTGAAAGCGCGGCTGTAATTGCCCGCTTTTTCCGCCGTCTTATGCAGCTTTCGTTATCTGGGAATGGATCGCGGGTTGTTTGCCACGTGGGTATTGATCTTGCGAATGCTCCATTCTACAGAATCTCGCATCGCGCGCCCCAAAGCAAGGTCAAACGCATTGATCAGGTCGGGTGTCTGATCGCTTGCCGCCACGACGTTTTCCTGGAACGAGCTGGACGCAATGATTTTGTCTTCGTATTCGTCGATCACCTTGATGTTAATACGAACTTCGACGCGAATTTTGGTTCCATTCTCGGTGTCTTCGATCACGACCCCCTGAAACTCTCGAAGGTCCGGGGCGATTACGTAATCGGCTCGCAGACCAACGGTTGAGCGTCCAACGGCTGCGACTTTGCCCGAGTTCTCAAAGCTCTCGACCAACAGCGTCTGAACGATCAAGGGCGCGCGATCCACCCAGCGGGCGCGGGGCAAATATTGAACCTGCAACGCGGTAGGTTGAATGGCAATCTGATCCGTGTTCACTGCGGCAGTTGCCGTCGGTTCCTGAACGACGATCTGCTTTTCAATCCTGGGCAGTGCTGAGGAAAAAGTGCTTTTAGGGGTCAGCAGATACAAGTCATTCGGTTTCGCCGCTTGTTTCAACGTGCCCAGACCAGCGCAGCCGCCAAACAACACGACCATCAACATTGCAAGTACGGGCTTGATCATTGACGGAACTCCGATGCTTGGGTGCCCAGAAGGAAACGTGCCGGATCGCGTTCAACTTTGTCTACGAGGCGATCCAGACTGATAACAAGACGCTGGGATTCTTCGATAAAACGAACAAACTGAGGCAACCCGACACGTAGGAAGTCTGACACTTGTCGGCGGTTGCTCTGCACGATGTCGTCGATGGTTCCCAGCAATTCGGACGCGGAATTTGACGCGCTCAGGACGTCATCCGAGATCTGATCGATCTTTTCCGTTATGCCCGCGACGGTTTCGGTCACCTGATTGGCCGCCTTCCGGACATCTTCCGCAACAGGTGCCACGTCTTCCTCCATGACACGATTTGCAGAGTCAAAAGCGGATTCTGCCGAAGCCAGCGCCCCCTTGGCGGACTCCATCGCCGTAGTAATCGAGCCAAGCGCCGTATTGGCGTTCAGAACGGTTTCGTTCACAATTCCAAGGGTAACGCTGCCTTCATCAGACAAAACGGTCAATCGTTCAGCCAGTTGCGAGCCTCGCTCGATGAAAGGCTTCACGTCCTGCTGCAAAATGCGGTCAGCCGTCTGAAGGGTTGTTTTAGCATCGTCCAGCGCGGTCTTGGCGGACCCGGAAGCCGTTTTGACGGCTTCCAATGTTTCCGCACCAGTTTTGAGCGTTGTTTGAGCAGTTTCGATCAGTGGGTCCAGCCGCTTTGAAAACGCGCCAATATCCTGCGCAGCGCTGCCGATGTCATTTGCCACGGATTCAAAACTTGTCAGTGTTTTGTCCAGTTTACCTGTGGCCGAAGCAAGATTGTCCAGAATACCGCTCACAGCTTCCCGGTTTTTATCATCGACGACTTTGTTCAGGTTTTCCAAAAGCGTCACGGCTTCATCCAGAACTTTTGGCGCGCCTTCGAACAGGGATTGAATTGCGCTGCGTTTGCTCTTGATAATGCTCTTTTGTGGCAATCGTTCAGCGTTAGCCGATCCGCCGGTCAGTTCAACATAACCAACACCGGTTACGCCAAGTGACTGAAGCTGTGCGATTGTCTCATTGGTTATCGGAATGTCTGCGTCCACTTCGATCCGCACCCGAACCTTTGACGGGTCATTTTCGTCCAGTTGCAAGGAAACGACCTGCCCGACAGGCAAGCCGTTGAAGTTCACGCCGCCGGCCGCCGACAAACCTGCGACATTGTCAAAAAGTACATCGTAATAAGCGTATTGGCGCGTGATCTCAAACTTGGCGAGCCACAGGAAAAAGCCGAATGCGCCCAGCAACCCTGCAAGGGTAAACGCGCCGATCAGGATATAGTTCGCCCGGGTTTCCATTGCCTTTACCTGTTTTGCCCCTTCTGTTGTGCCGCGCGGGCGCGGGGGCCTGTGAAGTATTCCTGTACCCAAGGATGGTCGACCTTGGTCATATCCTCAATCGGACCTTCAACCAGCACGCGCTTTTCTGCAAGCACTGCAACGCGGTCGCAGATCGCGTAAAGACTGTCCAGATCATGGGTGACCATGAAAACGGTCAACCCAAGTGCCTGCTGTAATTCGCCGATCAGTTCATCATACGCCGCTGCGCCGATCGGGTCCAATCCTGCGGTTGGTTCGTCCAGAAAAACGATCTCGGGGTCAAGAGCCAGCGCCCGGGCCAGCGCAGCGCGCTTGCGCATGCCACCCGACAGTTCTGACGGAAACTTGCCGCAACTCAGCTGTGGCAGTCCCACGAGGCTGATCTTCAACGCACCCAGAGACTCCATTAGTTTTTCGCTGAGACCTGTGTGTTCCCGCAACGGAGCCATCACGTTTTGCAGCACGGTCAGTGACGAAAACAAGGCCCCGTCCTGAAAGGCAACACCCCAGCGGCGTTCGATCCTGCGGCGGTCATCCTCTGGGCCATTCAGAACATCGACGCCCAGCACTTCGATTTCTCCGGCGGCGGGCTTGTTCAGCCCTACGATAGTTCTGAGTAATACGGATTTACCGGTGCCCGACCCGCCAACGATTCCCAGAACTTCTCCCTTCCAGACATCAAGATTCAGGTTTTCGTGTACCACCTGGGTACCGAACTGAGTTCGGAGCCCGCTTACACGAATGACAGCCTCACGGTCTTTAGTTGTGGCGACTGATGGCTGTGGTGTATCCCCGGTCATGTCATATTCCGATCTCTGAGAAGAAGATCGAAAACAAAGCGTCGATTGCGATCACCATGAAAATGGATTGAACAACTGATGCTGTCGTACGTTGACCGACACTTTGGGCGGACCCTTTGACCTGCATTGCCTGCCAGCAGGCAATTACGCCGATGACGAGCGCAAAGAACGGAGCTTTGATAAGACCGACCGCCAATTGCCAGACGTCGGTGTTTTCCTTCAAACGAGTAAGAAACATGCCGGGGCTTACCCCCAGGTCGATCCAGCTCATCAATGCGCCACCAAACAGACCCGCGATATCGGCGACAAAACCCAGTATGGGCAGCATGATCAACAAGGCCAAAACGCGGGGAATGACCAGAACTTCGATCGGGTCCAGACCCAGCGTTCGCATTGCGTCGATTTCTTCCTGCACTTTCATCGAACCGATAGATGCGGTGAATGCAGAACCCGAGCGCCCGGCAACAATAATTGCCGTCAACAATATGCCCAATTCACGCAGAACCGAGATCGAGATCAGTTCGACCACGAATATCTCAGCTCCAAATTGCTTCAGCTGGGTTGCGCCCTGAAAGGCCAGTACGACACCGATCAGAAATCCCATAAGGGCCACGATTGGCAGTGCTTTGAACCCGGTCTCTTCCATGTGTGTGACCAGCGCTGCCTTGCGCAGTCGCCATGGCATAACAATGGTACGAAACAGCCGATGCAGTGTCAGACCCAGAAATTCAAGGATGGAAAGCGTATCCCGCCAGGCACCTACGGTGATGTGACCCATTTGTGCGATCAAATCCAACAGACTTCGCGGTTTATCAAGTTCACCGGGTTCGTCGGGTATGCTGCGGGTTACAGTATCTATCAGAGTGGCATGTGCCGGTTTCACCCCTTGAAATTCAAGTGTTGCACCTTGCGACGTGAAGCGTTTGCCAAGGTCCGCGATCAGCCAGGCACCGCCGGTATCCAGGGCTTCGACCTCGGACAGATCGAGAACAAGCCTGTCTCCGGTTGGGCGGACAGAGGCAAAACCTTGTTCAACGGTTTGCAGCGATTGCGTGAGCAGCTCTCCGGATATGCGTACACGAGTACCGCTGGAATCGTGTTCTGAGATTATCGAAGGCTGCGTCATGAGGTCATGTGAAGTGAAACATTCAATGACCGCAATGGCTTTGTGCCATTGAACATCTTTTTGCCGCGCCGGATGGCCTTGACGTCACGCCGACCGTCGCATTGGAGCTATGCTGAACAGGTGCTTACCAGAAGTTATCGCACAGCAACTTTGTCGGGATAATACGCCTTTGTCCGACCGACAAATCGGTTGCGCTATGGCGGGAAGCAATACACATTCCGCGTTGTTTATTTTATTACGGCGCGGAATCGGAGAAGTCGGTATGCATCAGACCAAGAACGTCTTGTTTGTCATCATCGATCAACTCAGAGCGGATTGCCTGTCCGGGGCCTTGGCAGACCATGTGAACCTTCCGAATTTGCGGGCTTTTATGGATGAGGCCGTGACCTTTACCCGCCATTTCTCGGTCACCAATCCCTGCGGTCCCTCGCGAGCATCGATTCTGACCGGCCAATATGCGATGAATCATCGGTCGGTTAGAAACGGAACGCCGTTGCGACACGATACCCCGAACATTGCCACGGAAATGCGCAAAGCTGGTTACTTGCCAATGTTGTTTGGGTACACAGATACCTCCGCCGATCCGCGCGTCCATGATCCCAATGACCCTGACCTCAAGTCTTACGAACAGTCGATGACCGGGTTCGTTGAAGTTGTCGAAATGCGCCTTGAAGAATCATATCCATGGCAAGCCCATCTGATGAAAAAGGGGTATCAATTCGAAAAGTACTGGGACGTCTACAAGCCCGTTTCGCCCGATGGTGGACACCCGCGGCTGAATGATCCCGCGCTGTATCGGGCAGAAGACAGCGATACAGCCTTTCTGACCGATGCCTTTCTGGACGGAATCGCGCCTCATCGTGGAAAGGGTTGGTTCGCCCATTTGACCTATATCCGCCCGCATCCGCCGTTGGTCGCACCGGCCCCCTACAATGACATGTATGACCCGGCGGACATCCCTCTGCCGCACTGCTTGCCGAGCGCAGCAGCAGAAAAAGCGCTGCATCCGTTCTTCGGACCAAAGCTGGATACCTATAGCGCGAAAAAATTCGTTCACGGTTTTGATGACGTTGAACCTACGGACGAAAACAATCGCACTTTGCGTGCTATATATCTTGGCCTGGCAACAGAGGTTGATCACCACATCGGTCGTGTTGTCCAGTACCTGAAGGACAGCGGGCAATACGACGATACACTGCTGGTTATCACCGCCGATCATGGTGAAATGCTGGGGGATCGACACAGCTGGGGCAAGATGACGGTCTACGATGCGGCGTATCACACACCGCTGATGATCCGTTTGCCCGGGAATGAAGCTATGGCGGGAAGCAAGATCACCGTTCCAACCGAGTCTGTGGATGTCACACCAACCATATTGGACTGGATTGGACAGGCTGTTCCGAACGCTATGGATGGACGGTCCTTGCTGCCATTGTTGCGGGGTAATATCCCAGACGATTGGCGCGACTATTCTTTCAGCGAACTTGATTTCTCAGAACCTGAAAACCCGACGTTATGGCAGCAAGAATTGGGGACCGGTAACAGCGACTCGTGTTTGGGAATATTGCGGGATGAACGGTTCACCCTGGTCGAGTTCGCTGCCGACCTGCCCCCGATCCTGTTCGACCATCAAGGTAAGGGCGAATTTGAGAATGTCGCGGAGAATCCGGATTTTGCAACAGATCTCGCACGGTTAGGCCGACAGATGTTGCGCCACCGGATGAAAAATATGGACCACACATTGTCCTTGCACTCGATCACATCTGAAGGCGCAAAATCCTGTCCCAGATACACATCTTAGAACGCGGTTTATTGTCAACGTTCATCTATTCTGCCTGTACCGGATGCTCGGTCACGGGCGGGTGTGTCGAAGTATTTTGCTTTGTGCACTCCCGGATTGCAAAAAGCAATTGAACGAAGACAGGGTCCGAAACGCCTCCCCTCAATTCCACTACCCGTGCATGGTTTCAGATGCTAGGCATGAGCCGAGGAGACGACGAATTTGGACATAACGGAAAAGCGTATCAAGGCGATGACGACCGCCGGGCTGAACCTGATCGGTCAGGCGCTTTCCATTTATGACAGCAAATTGCAACTGGTGCTCAGCAATCGCCGCTTCCAGGAAATGTTCGGTTTGCCGGACGAGCTTGTTCAAAGGGGTGCTTTGTTTCGGGATACGATCCACTTTCTTGCCAGCCGCGGTGAGTATGGCGACGATGAAAGTGTCGAGGAAATGGTCAATCTGCGCGTCCAGCAAGCCTTGGCGTTTGAGCCTCACTACATGGAGCGCGTGCGTCCCAATGGGCAGGTTGTTTCAATTGAAGGCGCACCGCTGCCACAAGGCGGGTGGGTCGCGGTCTACACCGATATCACCGGAACGCGGCGGGCGGAAAACCTGTTGCGCGCGCGGTCAGAGGAACTGTCGGAACAGTTGCTGAGCCATGCGGAAGAACTGTCCGCAACCAATCGCAAACTTGCGGCCACGATCGCGGCACTGGAAGAGGCCAAGCGGGAATTGACCGAAATCGAAGCCCGTACTCGTATGGTGACCGAGATGATGCCGGCTCATATTGCGCATTTGGACAGCGACGGCCGATACGATTACTCGAACCGTCGCCTGAGCGCCGTCATGCCTGGGCGTCCGTCCGATATTCTGGGGCTTCACATTTCTGAAGCGCTGGGTGCGACCGCCTTTGAACGGGTTCAGGCCCATTTGTTTAAGGCCTATAGCGGAGAGCCGTCGGTTTTCGAGTTCACCGAAGATCAGGATTCCCGACGCATCCGGGTTTCGTTTACGCCGGATGGGGCAGGGGGTGTGTACGTGATGTCGGTGGACATCACCGAAGAGACACAGGCACGCGTTGCATTACAGCAAACCCGCCGCCGGGCGATGGCAGCCCAGATGACCAGCGGGCTTGCCCATGACTTTTCCAATCTGCTCACTATCATCCTGGGGATGCAGTCCCGCCTCGACAAGATGGATTTGCCGGATGGCGCGCAGGAACTTGTGGCCGCAACTCAACAAACCGCGCGCCGGGGCGGGCAGCTGCTGAACCGGATCGCCGACATGACTGGAAACCGAACGCCGCAACCGCAGGCAACGGACATCGGGGGATTGTTGGAAGACCTGAGGATTCTGGCGACACCCTCACTGCCTCGCGGTGTGGGCCTGTCCGTCGTAAACACCTTGCCAAAACAAACATTGATGCTTGATCCGGGTATGGTTCAGGATGCGCTTTTGAATTTGGTCCTGAATGCCCGGGATGCCTGCGGGAGCACGGGTCAAATCACAATCAGTGCACATGCCATAGGTGAGATCTGGATCGAAGTCACGGTTTCCGACACCGGGCCGGGGTTTTCACCCGAGGCGCTAGAAAAGGCACTGAACCCGTTTTTCACAACAAAAGGGAGCGACGGGTCAGGACTGGGGCTGCCGATGGTTTATGATACGGTCAAGCTTGCCGGTGGCGATCTGAATCTAAGAAATACACCATCTGGGGCCTCAGTTGTCATGCGTTTGCCTTTTCGGCCCGCTCCTCCGGCTCAGGGTGGATTGGTACTGTTGGTTGAAGACAGCGAAGACCTGCGCGGGCAGTTTAGGGACATGCTGGTGGATTTGGGCTTTACTGTCATTGAAGCAAATTCAGTTGATGAAGCACTGGCCTTGATATCGAGTGTGAAGGACATTTCGCTGGTCTTGTCGGATATCCGTCTGGAAGGACACGGTACAGGCTTGGACATCCTTGAACAGTTGAAACCGGGGTTGCCGCTTATCCTTATGACATCTCTGCCAAATTCAGATCCGCTGCATCAACGGGCGCTTGCCCTGGCACCTGTTTTGCGTAAACCGTTCTCACAGGCTCAATTGTCTGCTCTGATCCAAACCGAGGCCGCCTGATGTCGCAACCACTGGTGACCATTCTCGACGACGAACCCGAGATACGGCGCATTCTGACGGATGCACTGGAGGATGCCGGTTTCCGGACGCAGAGTTTTTCCCGTGCCAGAGAGTTTGAAGCAGCCCTTAATCGAGTAACCCCTGATGTTTGCCTTGTGGACCTGTCTTTACCAGATACCGACGGGCTGGCGCTAGTTCATCGCTTGGCGCTGGAACAGGGTGCAGCAGTGATCATTATTTCCGGCCGGGCACAGGTTCAGGACCGTGTGACAGGGCTGGAGTTGGGCGCGGATGACTATATTACCAAGCCGTTTGACCCGACAGAAGTCGTTGCCCGGGTGCGGGCCAGGTTGCGCGCGCCGCGCGGTCGGACATCACAATCGGACAGGGCGGAATTCAACGGCTGGATTGCGCATTTTGATCGGTATGTTCTGGAAGACGGGTCAGGGACTGAAACACCTTTCAGCCATGCTGAAGGCGAGGTTTTGCGTCTGTTTCTGGAAAGCCCCAAGCGGCTGATCAGCAGGGGGCAGATGCAGGAGTCCTTGGGCGGTGCGGCCGGCGACAGTTTTGATCGTGCTATGGATGTCAGAATCTCCAGGTTGCGTACGAAACTTGGTGAAGATCCAAAGAATCCGCGCCTGATCAAAACGATTTACGGTGCCGGGTATATTTTCCTGGGGGATGTCGACTGGAAATAGTGACGCTCTGGTGGCCAGAGTGTAAACCTGAGTTTCTTTTGTTCCCCTCCGCGTCAGGAGATGTTGATGCAAAATGCTGTAAGCATCTGAAAAAAGATATTTTAGTCTTCTCACTTACTCACGCAAAGCTTGATCTTTAATCTTCACGACAGGTTCCAGCAGATACTCCAATACGGATTTTCTACCTGACAAAATGTCAACCTCTGCGATCATGCCGGGTATGATTTCCACCGCGACACCACTTCCGTCGAGCATGGTGTTGCTCGTGCGAATTTCCACAACGAACACCTCTTCGTCGTTCCGCTCTGAACGTGTGACGGTATCGGCGCCAATCCGTACGATTTCACCATCCAGCGCCCCGTATCGCGCAAAATCATAAGCCGTGATCTTTACCTTTACGGGCTGTCCAGCACGCAAAAATGCAATATCTTCGGGCTTTACGTAAGCCTCGACCAATAGTGTGTCGTCCAGGGGAACAATCTCGACAAGGTCTTCGCCACTTCGCGCCAAACCTCCAATGGTGGTTCGGTGGATGCGATTAACGATACCGCGAACCGGAGAGCGAACCTGCGCTCGTGCAGCGCGGTCGCGTAGGGCAGGCAAGGCTGGTTGCAAGGCCGCCAGTTCCGCAGTTACAATTGCCAATTCAGTAAGCGCCGCACTTCGAAATCGGCTATGAGCAGCCAGAATCCGATCATCGATTTCATCCAAACCAGTTTGCAACCTGTTGGTCACGGCTTCGGCCCGGACCTTGCGACCGCGCCAATCAGCCTCGCTGCGCCGCAACGCCAGCAATGTTGTCGCAGGTTCCATTTGCCGCTCAACAAGCGGAGCAATGATCGCACGCTCCTCCCCAAGTACATTTAGGGTTTCTTCTGCCGTCACCTGATCCACTAAACCTTCTTCGTGTTCTCGCTGCTTTTGTTCACGCTGACGTTCCAAAATTGCGATTTCTGCCGCCAGCTCTGCTTGCCGACCCTGATACAATGCAGTTTCCGAACGCACGACACTGGGTGCACCTTCGATCAGCTGCGCATCGAAACTTAATTGTGTTCCATCAATTTCTGCCTGCAGACGTTGTGCACGGGCTTGCAGCCCAAAAGCGCGCTGTTGTTCCTGGCTAAGTTGGCTGTCGATTTGTGTGGCGTCCAATTCCATCAACAATGCCCCTTTGTCGACCAACTGGCCTTCGCGCACATGAAGCGACCGCAACACGCCGGGCTCGGCGGCATCGATCACCTGTATGTCGCCCGAAGGCACGATCCGCCCATTGACGCGTGTTACGTCATCCAACTCGGTCAAATGCGCCCACAACCCGGCCGAGACAATACAGGACAGGATCAACAGCAAGAGCAATGAACAACGAACGGGAGAGCGCCCCTGCATTTCGCGCGCCAACTTCGCCAGATCAGGATGCTGCGACATTCAAGTGCCTCCCTTTCTGGCGCATGTGCTGCGTCAGCAAGCTCTTGGGTCCATCAGCTGCGATTTTTCCGTTTTCCAGAACGATAACCCTGTCCACAAGCTCCAGCAGGCTGGTTCTGTGCGTTACAATGACCAGGGTTGATCCGGAGGTTGACGTACTCAGGCGTTGAACCAGTTGGGCTTCGGTTTTGACGTCCATCGCACTGGTTGGCTCATCAAAAAGCAAAACCGGAGGACGCCCGACAAGTGCCCTTGCAAGTGCGATTGCTTGCCGTTGACCCCCGGAAAGCCCCTCACCGCGTTCCGCGAGTTGAAGGTCATAGCCCGACGGATGGCTGTTCACGAATTCTTCGACACCGGCAATACGACCGGCTTCGACTATATCGCAATCTCTGGGTCGGACTGCACCGCTGGCGATATTCTCCCGGACAGACCCCGAAAAAAGCCAGACATCCTGCAGGACAGATCCAATATTGCGCCGCAAGTCACCTGGGTCGATCTGACGTATGTCGAGCCCATCAATCATGACCGAGCCTACTCGTGGCGTGTAAAGCCCCAACAGC
This sequence comes from Ruegeria sp. AE3, assembly GCF_056542225.1. Classification (NCBI taxonomy): domain Bacteria; kingdom Pseudomonadati; phylum Pseudomonadota; class Alphaproteobacteria; order Rhodobacterales; family Roseobacteraceae; genus Ruegeria; species Ruegeria sp. AE3. The sequence goes on from NZ_JBQFZL010000008.1 coordinate 140,725, forward strand.
AGGCGCGCAATCGTGCTTTTCCCGCATCCGATTTGACCTAGAATTGCGACTTTCTCACCAGGCTTTATAGTGAAAGACACGCCTCGCAGGGTATCTTCGCTTTGGTCAGAATACGAAAAATACACGTTATTAAAGGCAATTGCCCCTTTGAAATCAGATCGGGTCAGCCATGTGCGCCCCTCCGGGCGTTCGCTTTCTGCGTGCATTAGCGCATTGAGGTTGCGATAGGCGCATCTGGCCTGGTTTACGCGCGTCAAAGTCTGCGCCAGTTGACCCAGAGGGGCCAACGCCCGTCCAGTCAACATTACCGAAGCGACCAGGGCACCCATGCTGGCCTGCCCGTCAGTGATCAGAAAAACACCAAGAAATACAACAAGCACTTGCGCGGCCTGTTGGGTGAAACCGGTCAGGTTCAGGGCAAATTGCGTGACAGTCCGGCTTCGCGCACCATGCGCTGATTGCTGTTCGATGGCCTGTTCCCATCGTGCGCGCATTTTTCGGCCTGCTGCCGTTGTTTTAATGGTTTCAAGTCCCGAGACAGCCTCAACCAGAACTGATTGCTTGGACTGCCCGTCGGACAAGCTTCGTTCTGCCATTCTTGATAAAATTGGTTGCACCGCCAAACCTGTCAGGAGCACCACCGGTACGGCCAGTGCAGGGATCAAAGCCAGTTGTCCGCCTACCAGAAAGATCGCCAGGATAAACAATCCAATGAACGGCAGGTCGACAACGGCCACCAGCGTCGCGGATGTAAAGAACTCTCGCAGAGTTTCAAATTCGCGAATGGTGCTGGTCATGGCACCGGTAGACCCCGTGCGCGATTTCATCTGGATGTTCAGCAACTGGTCGAAAATGCGCCGGCCCATCAACAAGTCGGCTTTCTGCCCGGCCTTGTCGATAAACCCCGCCCGCAGCAACTTGAGGGTAAAGTCAAAACACAGTGCCAACGCCACACCCACGGTCAAAGCGATCAGCGACTCCGTTGCTTCGTTGGGCAATACCCGGTCATAGACCACCATGATGAATACGGACGTGGACAAACCAAGAAGATTTGCCAGCGCCGCTGCTAGCGCGACCTGAATGTATGACCACCGGTTTGCGGTTAGTGCGTTCCAGAACCAGTGACCGCCATGTGAACCGGGCACCCCCAATGTTTCACCGTCGTGATGGCGCCGGAACAGGATTGCATAACCGGTATAGCAGGTTGCCAGCCTGTCTTCGGAAATCTCACCGACACCTTCACCTAGCTCTGGGTCGAAGACCAATAAAGTACCTTTCTGCCTTCGTCCGTGAAAGACAACGGCTTTACCCTCTGCCAACAGCAACAGGGTGGGTGTCAGATTGTTATCCAAATCGGAAAGGCGCTTTGCCCCATACCCCGCCTGCATACCCGCCTTTTGCGCGAGGGTGAGAATGTCCCGTATTGTCAGATCCCCGTCCGCGCCACTTTGCGCCGCGTGCAGCGCCGCGAGACTCAATGGCCGTTCAAGTGCCGACGAGATATTCAACAGACAGGCTTCAAACGGTGTAAGCAGCGAAGCATTGGGGGCAGGGTCAGATGCGTTCATTGCGTATTGCCCCAGTCGCCCAATGAAACGCCGAGCAGGTCGAGTATGTCGCCGGTCAGGCTTAGGGCTGCATAATTGGTCAGAAAGTAGCTCTGTTCCGCAAGGATCAAACGTTCCTGAGCATTAACGTAGTCCCGCTGCGCATCCAGAATTTCAATGAGGCCACGGCGACCGATCGAAAATTGTTCGCGGGAAGCAGCGACATTTTCCGCGTTAGCCTCCACGGCAATCCGGGCTTCTTGTAACCGATCGGCACCCGCTTTTTGATCCGAACGGATAAAACCCAATTCTCGCGTTATTTCGCGGATAAGCTGCTCGCGCGCAAACTCGGTCTCTTTGACCAGCGATTCCGCCGCTGCTATTGCAGCGCGGCGCTGGCCGGTGCTGTCCAGCTCGTAATTGAAAGAAAAATCCACTCCAAAGTTCGCGTCACGATTGTTATTCTGGTTCGCGAATGCGGCGACCCTGACATCAGGGCTGCGACGCGCTTGCGCTGCGGACCATTCTGCCTTGGCAGCAAGCAGGCTTGCATCGGACCGCCGAACCTGAGGGCTGTTCATTATGATCTGCATGTCACTTCTTTCCAGTCCAGGTGCCGGAACTGGTGCAGAAAGAGCGCCGGGCTCATCCCCGAATACCTCGCGGAATCGCGCTTCGGCGCGGTCTGTTCGCGCATGCGCATCAGCCAGCTTTGTGCGCGCATCGGACATGCGCGACCGGGCTGCCAGAACGTCGGCACTCGAACCGACACCGTTTTCTGTTCGGTCGGTTATCTGGCGAACAAGCTCTTCATGTGTCAGAATATTCTGTGCTGCGATGCTTCGAATCTTTCGTTGATCCAGGACAAATACATAGGTCTCGATAGCTGCGAGAGCAGTGGATGAGGCTGTTTGAATCTGATCGCCTCTGCTTTCCAAGACACGTGCCCGCGCAGCGGTCAGATCCCCTGAGGACGCCCCTCCGTCATAGACCAATTGTGAGACCCTCACATACGGCGATACATCCGCTACATCTGAGGCAATCCTTTCAGATCGTGCGTTTAGCCCCAGCGAAACCTCCGGGAGAAAAGCGCCTTCAGCTGCGTCTTGTTTGGCTTTCGCGATGCCCATTCTGGATTTGACTTGCGCCAGGTTGGGGCTGTTCTCGACCGCCTTTTTCACCCGCTGCCCGAAGGCGCTGTGGCTTAGTGTTTCTGATGGTTTTGTTGCCCTGGCGCCGGCTGTTTGGGCTGCAAAGGACATCGTAACTGGCGTCAAATCGGGCGGGCGGGTGCAGGCAGAAATCGAGACCAAAAGCAGACTGAGCGTGACAAGATGCAGTGAATACTTTTTAAATCGCATACTGACCCTCCTGCCACCGATGGTCCAGCAGGCTTTCTTTTTGTTGGGCGGCGGCCAGCGCTTCTAGAAAATCCGAAGCATCAGATCGTACGCTTGGCGACGACCTTTTGACCATTTGTTCGGCGCGCAATTGAGCGGTCGTTAGCCACGAAAAATGGGTCAAGGAAACTAGGTGGGCATATATGAGGCGCAGGCCACCGTTCATGGCGAGCAATGAAAGATGCGCTGAAGGAACTTGCTGCAAGGCAACCACGTTGACACCAAAGTAACCGTCGAGGCTTTCGTCCGTTTGTGCGCAGGCGAGTGGAGAAAGAAGCCCCATACCGGCTATCGTACGGCACAACTGATTTGTGTTCTCCAGTGATGCTGTGAGAGTGCGAAAGAACGCTTGGACTTTTTGCAGTTCCGGCCCCAACTCTCCGGTTTTGTCAAAGAACGGCTCATCTTCGGGGTTGTCGGTAACCAAGTCCAAGCTTTCGTTGACAAGCAAGTCAAACTCCCCCTCACCGATTTTATCGTGAAGTTCAGGTGGCAGGAATTGAAACGGTGCACATCGCAGTGCAGAAGGAACATAGCTTGCACGCCAATCCCCTTCCGCTGACACGAATGGCGTCGGTTTGTCTGGTGTCACCGATAAGATTGCGACGGGGTAAAATCCCCGGTCGGATTTCAAAAATGCGATTGGAAAAGTGGCTGCTGCCTGAAGGATCTCTGCCTCTGCCACCGGGCAGTCGACCTTATCGCGCGCGAATTCGAACGACGTGTAACGTTTCCAGAACCGATGACCATGTCGTAATCGTGTGATTGGGGTTAAGCCATTCTGTGCCATAACTGCCTCAGGAAAATGATGGGCGCCAATTTGTTTCGAAGCCGCGTCAGGCGGTCGCGCCGGTTGGGTCGGTGTGTATGATGTTGTCCGCGGTCAAGCCGCTGAGATCGCCCAAACCATGGAAAGTGGCGAGGGTTTCGACGTTGGCGTCGCCTGGTGTCACGAAATCAACTTTGATCAGAACACTGTCCGTTCCGTCCGTTGCCATCACATAGAGCTCATCACCTGTAGATGCCCCGGCAAGGCTTTCTACAGCCGTTTCGAGTGTAACGGCATTGAGGTCCGCAAGAACGGTATCGAGGCCTACAAATCCAGTGTCTATGCCCAATGTGCCACCGACAGAAAGCAGTTCGAAACCCGTACCATCACCGCGGAGCGTGGCGACATTCAGTCCGCTGAACATTAGGGCGTCGGTTACATCTGCTGCAGACCCAATTGTGAAGCCGGTTATGCTGTCTACGCCATTGTTATTAGGGTCGGCTTCAAAGACAACGACGTCCCGCCCAGCTTCGGTGATGTCAATACTATCATCGCCACCACCGCCACGAATGATTGTATCCGTGTTTGCCGCGGTTAGGATGTCATTGCCATTGGTGCCAAACTGAATTGCAACAGGGCCACCTTCAGGTGATTTTATCGTTAACTCAATGGGTTGAGCAGCGTCCTGTACTGTCATCGTGAAGGTGACAAGAGGTTGGGACAAATCAGAAAAAACAGTCGCCGCCCCAGCGAAGTTGATGATGTCACCTGTGCCTGGGTTTGCCAGGAACAAATCAAACGCACTGTGTTCCGTGTCTGATCCGATGTCGAATGTGGCAACGGCTGAGTCGAACTCAAGCTCCGCTGTAAAAGCCAGGCCACCAGAGATGTCACGATTTGCATCGGCATAAATGGCAAACGTAACGGTTGACCCACTGCGTCCGACCTCAGAGATCACGTAGGCAGCAGGCTCATGAGCAACCGCCTGATCCGATACAGGTAAGGGATCAGGTCCCCCTGCAACAGTTGCCTGGGCAGAGATAATAAGATCATCCCCAGCCTCTATGGCGGCGAAATCTGACGACGCGACAGCCAGTGTCCAGGATCCGTCCGCGGTTACTGTCGCGCTACCGACGGGACTGCCGTTCAGCAAGACTTCCACGACTTGGCCGTTTGAAAGCCCGGCAGAGGAACCGCTGACAGTAATGCCTGACACCTTAGCGTCGGCAAGGGCCACCGTGTTGTTCACGCCGATATCGTCCAGCATCAGAACAGGCCGAAAGTCCGTCGTTACCGAACTGCTTGCCGCAACCGAGCTGTTGCCGGCGATATCGTCAACTGTTGCGGTGATGGTGTGGTTTGTTCCATCGGACAGCGCGCCTAGGTCGCTGGCTGGCACAGTGATCGCCCAGGTTCCGCCCGATGCAATACCGGTATAAGTTTGCCCGCCAAACGTGACAGACACTGTTTGGCCATCTTCCGAGGTCGTCGTGCCTGAAATTGTCAGGTCTGTAGCTTTTTCCGTTACATCCAATACGGAGCCAACCGGCAAACTGTCGGTCGTGATTGCTGGCGCCGTAAAATCGGTTGTAAAACTTTTCGAGGTTTGGTTGCCATTCCCAGCCGCGTCGGAAACAGAAGCCGTGACGTGGTAGGTGCTCGCATCCTGGAGGCCTGACAGCTCGGCAACTGTTGCCGTATAGGTCCAGACACCACCGGTTACCGTTGCGGTACCGCTTACATCTACAGTTCCGTCTGTGCGTGCGACCTCCACGGTAATGACCGTTCCATCCTGAGCGTCAGAGGTTCCCGAGACAATCAGGTCGGTACCTTGCTCAGCAGCGTTCATGACAGTGCCGTCAGAAATACCGGTTATTCCCAGGGTAGGCGGTGTGAAATCGGTCGTGAAACTATTGCTGGCCTGTGATGCCGGATTTCCTGCTTCGTCGGAAACATCAGCCGTGACCGTTATGGTGGCGGCGTCAGAGAGGGCCGCAAGGTCGGCAGCGGGGACAACTGAACTCCAAGACCCTCCGGCTGCTGTAGCACTGTAAGATTGACCGTTCAAAGTGACGGTCACGACTTGACCGTCTTCGGCCGACGTTGCGCCCGATATTGTCAGGTCCACCGCCTGTTCGGCAGCATTCATGAATGCGCCGGTCGAGAATGTGTCGATGCTGAGGGTTGGTGCTGTGACGTCTTTCAATAGTGTCACATCAGCCTGAGGGGCTGCCAGCCCGTTTGCGTCGCTGACGTCTGCAGTGATTTGAAAGCTGCCTCCGTCGGCCAAAGATGCCAGATCACCCGCTGGGACTGTTACAGTCCATGTTCCGCCCGTCACTGTTGAGGTATATGTTTGGCCATCCAGTGTGACGGTGACTTGCTGACCATCTTCGACATTGGCGGTTGTCCCGCTTATAGCCAAGCTAGACCCGGCTTCAGCGGTGCTGAGAACAGCGCCGACGGAAAGCGGAGATATCGAAATTGAGGGGCCGGTCAGGTCCACAGGTACAGTAACAAGAATCGGCGCGGCCGGGTTGCCAGCGATATCCTCGACCGCCACAACAATTGCAGCAGGTGTTCCGGTGGACAGACTGCCGAGGTCGGAATTGGGGATCGTGACAGTCCAGTTTCCGCCTGTCGCAGTACCAGTGTACACCTGACCGTCGAACGTGACGATGATGGTTTGCTCGTCCTCGGCCGTGGTGGAACCCGTTAAGGTTAAGTCACCAGCCACATCAATCAGGTCAATTGATCCACCCGCAACTAGATCCAGAGAAACACTTGGCGCGGTGAAATCCGTATCAACGCTTCCGCTGGCCTGTGCGGCCGGGTTTCCAGCCGCGTCAGTCACGTCTGCCGTTACATTTACGATTGCGCCGTCAGGCAAGGCGCTAAGGTCAGCCGCCGGGACGGTTACGCTCCACTGTCCACCGGAAACCGTACCGGAATAGCTTTGCCCGTTCAGTGAAACCGTTACGATTTGCCCGTCTTCAGCATCAGTTACACCGGTGACCGTCAGGTCGGTGGCCTGTTCGGCCAGGTTGAGTACCGGCCCGTCAGAAAATCCGGTGATTGACAGGCTTGGCGGGACCGTATCGATGTCAAACTGAACGGATTGTGTCGACAGCTCAGCCCCCGACCCATCCAGGTTCCTGATGGTCACCGTCGACACCCCCTGTGGAAGCGCGCTGGCCTCGGCGGCTGTCAGAGAGATGCTCCAGCTGCCATCGGGGTTGGGTGTCACGGTTTTGACCAGTGACCCTATTGTGACTTCGATAGTCGCAGTCCCTTCGGGAGCGATGGCGTTGGTGCTGACATTGTTCAGTGCAGTGGATTGCAGCTCTGCGAGGTTGAGGCTTGTGTATGTCGGCATGGGTTCGGATACGACGGGGCTGTCTTCACCGCCACCGCCGCCACCTCCTGCGGCCGCAGCCGCCCCGGCCAGACCCAATCCGCCCAACGCCGCGCCGGCCCCACTGATGCCGCCTGCGGACGCGCCTGCTTCCACAGCGCTGAACTGGGCAATCTCCTGAACCACATTCTCAGCGATCATGATGGCACCGCTGTCCAGGATCTGGACGTTTTCAGCCGCCACAATCATTGTGCGGCCATCGGCCATTTTTAGAAGAACATCGCCATTCTTCAACAACTTGACAGAGCGAACGCCTGGAATGGTTTCCGCGAATTGAAAAGCATACAGTTCTTCAATTGTGACTTGTGATAACGCGGGCAAGGCCATCAAAGTTGAAATCAACCCACCGGCAGCGCCGCGCCCTGCCCAGCGACCAAGTTTTCCATCGATCCACTGACGAATGTGTTGCTTGCGGTCCGTTTCCGAAGGTTCAGCCGCCGGACGGTTGTTGAACTCTGGTGCTTTGGTCATCTTACCCTCACATGTGGTTTCCGCGATCACCGAAAAGGAAGACATGTCGCGCTGATAACGGCTGGCTCATCTGTCTTTCCCGCTGGTTACTGTTGCGATCGAAAGTGAAAAATTGAGTTAATCTGAAACCGAACTTCTCGTTTTCACCACAATTCCGCTTTTGTTTCGGTCCGTGCATCAGGTCATCTTTTGGTCAAGGCCAGGGGTGGCGCAGGAGGTGTGGCTGTGATGCTTCAATTCGAAGGTGTGGTGGCAACGGGGAGCGCGGCGCTCGATTCAGGTATCGGCGATACGGCTTTAAAAACGCTTAACGGAACCACGTATCTTTATACCGTCGCCGGACCGGGCGGCGGCGTCGCGGTCTGGAGGCTGGTCGAGGGCGCGATGCCTCAACTGGTCGACACGGAATATTACAGCGGCACAATCACGTTTCACGTTGGTCGCAGTGGTACACCAATAACGCTGGCGGGAACCGAACAACTTGTACTGGATGTGAATATGGCGGTCGGGTTGGTCGGATATGACCTAAACCCGGATGGCACCCTGGACACCCTTACTGAAACCGGATCTCTGACGGGAGGCGGAGATATCTCGGCCATTGTTCAAGTGTCGATCGGGCCCATGGATGTTCTAGCAATGGCTCATGAAGAAACGGGTCAAATCGGGACATATCTTGTTAATCAGGACGGAACGCTGAGCCTTGCTGGCCTTGTTGCTGGCTCTAGTGGCGCGATGCAGACGTTGCGCGCAGGAACAGACCATTTCCTGATCTCAAGTGATGCGGTCAGCAATACAGTCTCAACTTTTCGGGTCGACAGCATTTCCGGTCAGTTGACCGAGATTGACAACAGTTCAGCCCTCGGAACCCTTGGAATCTCGACTCCGACAGCCATCGAAACGATCGAGGCCTACGGCAAGCCCTGGGTAATCGTGGCGGGTGCAGGCAGCAACTCGCTCAGTGTGCTTCAATTGAACGCTGACGGCAGCCTGAGCGCCACAGACCATATTCTGGATTCGCTCACGACCCGCTTTGAATCAGTGCAGGACCTTGAGGTCGTGGACATCAACGGGCGCGTATTCGTCGTGGCGGGTGGCGGCGACGATGGGCTTACATTGTTCACGCTGACTCCGGAAGGCCAGCTGGTCTATCTGGACAGTTTCGCCGACACTTTGACTAGTGGATTGCAGAATGTTGAATCGCTGAGCATTGCACATGTCGGCAATGAGTTGCAGATTCTGGTTACGTCGCAACAAGACGCTGGAGTCACTGTAATTTCGGTTCCTGTCGATGATCTGGGGATCGTGGACAAAGGGTTTGGAACAGTGTCGGGGACGACCTCAGACGACATGCTGAGCGGCAGTATTCTGGATACCACCCTGATTGGCGGAGATGGCGATGACATACTGATAGCCGGAACAGGTGCTACGACTATGTCAGGTGGGGCAGGGGCCGACATTTTCGTGATGCAGTCGGGCAGCGGTCTGACCACGATCACGGATTTTCAACCGGGTGTGGACCGTCTGGACATGTTCGACTATTTGCTGTTGCGGTCCCCTCAGCAACTGACCTTTACCAGCACCACTCAAGGGGCGCGGATAGAGTATCGGGGCGAGGTGGTGCAGGTTCAGTCTGCTTCGGGTGGATCGCTGACCAGTACCGATATTTTCGGGGCCGGGTTTGAAGGCCCCGATTACATTCCGGTTGAATTTGGTGATTTCGGCGGTTTGACGCCCGACAGTTCGGATGGCGTGCTTGGGCCAATCACTGTGGACAGCCAATCTGCAAATCCCGGATTGTCGGATGCAGAGATCAAGTTCACTCCTGACGGTGGTGGCACGGTATCTGTCACGGCTGACGATCAGGGGCAATTTGATTTGGACCTTCCGGATGGCACTTTCCCCGGAAGACTGGACGTCGTCAAACATTATTCAACGGCGAGCAAAGAGATCGACGCCCTGGATGCCTTGCAAGTGTTACGCATTTCGGTTGGCCTCGATCCGACATGGGGACCTGCCGATGCGGAGAACTTGATCGCGGCGGATATCAATCAAGATGGAACCATCAATGCCCTGGATGCACTGGCGATCTTGCAGGTGGCCGTTGGGCAAACCACTGCGCATGAACCTCAATGGGTCTTTTTGGATTCAGATGCGGACTTGTCGGGAATTACAAAAAGCAACGTTGATTATCAGACTGGAATGGATGTTGTTGCCATAGACGGGGTGATAACCGCCGATATGACGTCCATATTGCTCGGCAACCTCGAAGCGGCATGAATTGAATTGAACGGTGCTGCAACTCAGTCATTGCAAGCCTTCCGCTTGGACCGCAATGTTGGCCCTAGATACACAAACACAAAAGGACAGGCCATGAATCGTCTTTCGGAACGCAGAGATTTTGCCATCGCGGTCTGTGAAGAAGCTGGGGTGATTGCAGAGAAATACTTCTTGGACAGGAGTAATCTGGTCATCGATCAAAAAGGTGCTCAGGACTGGGTGAGTGAGGCGGACAAAAACGTCGAAACCTTCATTCGCCAAAAGATCATGGATGCCTGGCCGCAAGACGGGATATTTGGCGAAGAACACGGCACTGCCACCGGTGAGAGCGGGTTTGACTGGGTGATTGATCCAATTGATGGAACTACGAATTTCGTCAATGGCATACCGGTATGGACGATTGTTCTGGCCGGTGTCACCGAAGGGCGCACTGCGGTCGGTGTGATCCGGGATCCGAATATGGACGAAACCTTTGTGGCAACACGTGGAGAGGGCGCGACACTGAACGGTTCACCGATACACGTGGCCTCTGGGGTTGCTCTTCAGGACGGGACGGTTTCTGTGGGGTATTCGAACCGGATCGAAACTCGCCACGTCGTGCCGGTGGTCGCAGCGCTGATCGAGCGCGGTTCCATGTTTCACAGAAACGCCAGTGGTGCATTGTCATTGGCCTATGTCGCAGCCGGGCGACTTCTGGGTTATGTGGAAGAACACATGAACGCTTGGGATTGTCTGGCTGGGCAATTGTTGGTTACGGAAGCGGGTGGTGTTGTCGAAGATCAAGACGCCGACGCGATGATCCGCGACGGTGGGCGTGTGATCGTCGGAACGCCAGATGTATTTGAAAGCTTGCTGGAAATCGCAGAGAACGCTTGGGGTGCTTAACGTCTAGGCCATTGATAACCAAGTGGAATAAGGTCGTAGATTTGTCAGGCTTGCCTGCCAATAATGGCCTTGTGACGGTTGATCGTACTGGCGGTTAATCGGATTTCCAGAAAGTTCACACCACAACAATGTACCGACCGCGCCATGTGTAACGATTGCGAGGTCTCCGGCTCCATGGGCACGAATGATCTCCGACACTGCACGACGAATGCGCCTCTGAGCATCGGCCGCAGTTTCCCAACCGCGAAAGCTAATGTCCGGCTGGGCAAAGAATGCGTCGGCGGCCGCCTCGAACTTTTCCCGTGGCAGGAAACCTGTGGCACTCCGATCATTCTCGCCAAGATCCGGGTGGAAATATAAGGGCAACCCCAAGGGCGCAGCCAGAATCTCACCAGTGTCGCGAGCCTTTCGTTCGCTGCTGGCCCAGATATGGCTGACATTGGCCATAGCTTCACTGGCGGCAAAGGATGCGGCGCGCCAGCGACCTGTCGTGCTCAGACCCCATTCCGTAATGGGGGTATCCGGATCAATAACGACCTCGGGGTGAGTGATGATCAGTAAATTCGGCATCTAGTCAGGCAGAAGTACCGGTCCTTTGCCCGCAAACCCCATCCTGATTTCGGTACCCGGTACAAGCGGTGCATCAACATCATCGTGGACCGCAAAAACCTGACCAAATGCGCCGGTCAGCGTGTATTCCATCCGCACGCCAACATAGGTTGCCTTGGCCACTGTAGCGGCGATGCCGTCATCAGAACCAATCACAAGGCGCGAGGGTCGTACAGCGATGGTCGCGGCCCCATTGGTCAAACCCCGACGCGGCAGAGTGTGGCGGTAACCTTCGATCTCGATTGTTGCCGTATCATCGTCGGTTGCAATGATTTGACAGTTGAGCAGGTTTGCCTCGCCTATGAAATCGGCAACAAACCGGTCATTCGGGGCGTCATAAAGCTCGCGAGGTGTACCCATCTGAGCGATCGCGGCGTTCCGCATCACGACGATCTCGTCAGAGACGGCCAGGGCCTCTTCCTGATCGTGGGTGACATAGACAACCGTTAATCCAAGGTCTTGCTGGATGGCCCGGATATCCTCGCGCACCTGGCGTCGCAGCTTGGCATCGAGGTTGGATAGCGGCTCGTCAAACAGCAGAACCTGTGGTTCAAGAACCAGCGCTCGCGCGACGGCGACACGTTGTTGCTGACCACCCGAGAGTTCGGAGGGAAGGCGATTGTCGAACCCCTTGAGCCCTACCAATTGCAAGCCATGCAAGGCGCGGCTGCGAGCCTCATCCTTGGCAAAGCCCGAGAATGTGAGGCCGTACATCACGTTCTCCAGCACGCTCATGTGGGGAAACAGCGCGTATGATTGAAACACCATTGATACGTCGCGATCTGTTGCGGGCAGTTTGGTGACGTCCCGGTCGCCAATCATAATCTTGCCAGAGCTTGCCATTTCTAACCCGGCGATCATGCGCAACGTCGTTGTTTTCCCACAGCCTGACGGACCAAGCAGCGTGACCAGTTTTCCCGCTTCGACATGAAGGTTAATGTTATCAACAGCCACAACGTTTTTGCCGAACACTTTCGACACGTTCTCGAACCGTACCGGCGCGGCCTTGGATTGCAGGCTCATGTCAAAATCTCCTAAACATTGGTGCGTGACTGCGTCATTCGACGCCCGATCTGAGTGCGACCAACGATCAGCTGCATCAACGCAACAACTGCCAGCATCACGAAGATAAGCGTCGTCGAATACGCAATGGCTAGACCATAGTCGTTATTCTCGACCCGCCCGATAATATAGCTGGTTGCCATGTCGTATTCGGCACTGACCAGAAAGATCACAGCCGAGATCGCCGTCATCGCACGGACAAAACTGTAAACAAGTGCGGCCAGTATCGCGGGGCGTAGCAGCGGCAGAATGATACGACGAAATGTCTGCCACGAGTTTGCACCAAGGGTCAGCGACGATTCATCAAGACTGCGGTCAAGTTGCGACATGCTGGCGATGCCCGCACGGACCCCAACCGGCATGTTGCGGAATATGAAGCTGATAACAAGGATAACGCCTGTGCCGGTTATTTCGATTGGCGGAACGTTGAAGGCAAGAATATAGCTGACACCAATCACCGTACCGGGGATAGCAAAGGACAGCATGGTTCCAAACTCGAAAGTGTTCTTTCCTGCAAAGCTCTGCCGGGTCAACAGGTAAGCCGTTACCAGCCCAACCGCCGCCGTCAGAGGTGCAGCAATTGCCGCAATGGTTATGGTGGTCCAGAAGCTGTCCCAAGCAGCGCCGGTCCAACGAATGCCCTCTTCTTCAAATCGAACAGAGAATGCAGTGACGTAGTGCTTTAGGGTCAGGGAGTTATTGACACCCCAAAGCTCGACCACACTGCCGTAGATGATCATTGCATAGACAATGATCGTGAACACCGCCCAGCCAAGGGCGAATACCAGCACGGGAACAGAAAGGCCTGTCGGCATCAAAGGGTGCACGCCTGCGTCGCCTTTGCCTGTTACGGTTGTATAGCTTTTCTTACCCAGCCAAACACGCTGTGCGTAAAAGGCCGAAAGGGTGAAAAACAGCAATACCATGGCCAGAACGGCGGCCCGTCCTTGGTCGTATTGCGCCCCTACGATGGCAAAGAAAATCTCGGTCGATAGAACGTCGAAATTCCCACCCAGAACAAGTGGGTTTCCGAAGTCGGCCATACTTTCGATGAAGCCCAAAAGAAATGCATTGGCAAGTCCGGGGCGCATCAGAGGCAGGGACACTGTCTTGAACGTTTGCCACCTGCTGGCGCGGAGAGTCTGTGCCGCTTCCTCCATAGATGGCGAGACGCCTTCCACCACGCCGATTAGAACGAGGAATGCAATGGGTGTGAACGCAAGGGCCTGTGCGATGAATATGCCTGGCATTCCGTACAGCCAGCGCGTTGGCTGCGTGCCGAACAGATCGGCGACGAACCGTGTGACTGAGCCTGACAGGCCAAAAAGCAGGATCAGCGCGAGCCCAATCACAAATGGCGGGGTGATGATCGGAAGAACAGTCAAAGCCCGCAGCATGCGCTTGTAGCGGAAACCCGAGCGGGTCACGACCAGTGCAAAGCACAAACCCAGGGCAGTCGTGACGAAGCCAACCAAGATGGCAAGAAACAGCGAGTTCCATGCCGCGCCGCACCTGGCACCATAAAAACACCCCAACCCCCAAAGCCGGCCATCAAAGAACTTTGAGAAGAAGACAGCAATCGAATATGCGCCATCTTCAGTGACGAAAGCAGCGAACAGCATCTTGGCGATCGGAAAAAAGACAAAGACGGTGACGATAGTAATCACACCGCCAATCGCACTGACAACAAAGACGTCACCGTTGATGGCACCTCTTGCCGCAATGCCTTGGGTCAACAGGAACAGAAAGCTTGATGCGCAAATCATTGCACCATAGCCCATGCCGAACTGGCGATCGCCAAGTTCACCAAAATAGGCTGCCAACCAATTGAAATTGAAACCCCTGATGCCAATCCCAAAGCCCTGTGCAATCAACCAGCCGAAGCCGAGTGCACCGGAAAGGATCAGAACACGGGCATAGAGCGGGTCAGATTTCGCTCGTTTCAACACCAGAAGGGGTAAGGTCAGGGCGATCAACAGCGGGGCAAGCCAAAGCTTCTCACCCTGTGCGATCAGGAATGCAGCGGGGGCATAATCTTCGTCAAACGGGTAGCCGTCAAAAAGCCATTCGAATGACCACAGGCCGCCGTCGACCATATACCACGGCAGCAGGCAAAACCCGACCCACCCGGCGATGACCCAAAAGATCAGAACCGGGCGGGTCTTTTTTGAAGTCTGGTCAGTCATTTACTGCGGCAGAACCGAAACCTCTTCGTCCCATTTCTGCAACAGACGTTTCCGTTCGTCTGAGGAACCATACTTTTTGAAGTCATAGTCAATCAGCTTGATCTGGCTCATGTCAGGCGCGCTTTCCGATGTTTCCGCGCTCTTGTTCGATGGCACCTGAAACGCGCTGACCTGAAGAGCAAGGTTCTGCGCCTCGGGCGACAGTGCCCAGTCATAGAACTTCTTAGCCTCTTCCTCGTTGCGGGCGCCTTCAATTATGGACATCGAGCCAATTTCGTATCCCGTACCCTCGCACGGCGCGACGACCTTGATCGGGAAACCCGATACGGCCTGCTTTACCGCATCATGCATGAAGACGATGCCAATCGTGTTCTCGCCACGACCAGCTGCTTTGATTGGTGCCGATCCGGATTTGGTATACTGGTTGATATTCGAATGCAGGCCTTTCATGAACTCAAAACCTTCATCCTCGCCAAAGATCTGCACCATCGAGGCCAGCGTCGTATAGGCCGTACCAGACGAGTTCGGGTTGGCCATCTGAACGTGGCCCTTGTATTCAGGCTTTAGCAGGTCTTTCCAACAGGCGGGTTCAGGCAGGTTGTTGGCCGCCAGCAGGTCTGCGTTATAGCCATACCCAAGTGCGCCGGAATAGATACCTATCGTTCTGTTTCCGGCACTCTCGGCCTGGGAAATCGCCCAATCATGAAGCTGGTCGCGCATTGGCGACATGTATTCCATTGTCAGGCCCTCTTCAGCGGCCTGCAAATGCGGGTCACCCGTGCCGCCCCACCACACGTCTCCTTTCGGGTTTGAGCTTTCGGCACGGATTTGAGCAAAAGTTTCACCTGACGACTTACGCGTCATGTTGACGTCGATGCCCGTCGCATCTTCGAAGCTACGCGCCATGAGTTGGCACCAGTCTTCCTGCGCGGAGCAATAGAGTGTCAGCTTGTCTGCCTGCGCTGCCGACACAGACGCGGCTATTGCAATCAGCGACCCGACGGCCGTGGATGTAAGTTTTTTCATTATCATTCCTCCCTTTGGTTATTTTGCGCCCAGTATTTTTTGTTTTGTCAGGCGCTTTCTCATCCAGCTTTTCGAAGCTTGTTAATGACAGACTGGGCGTTCTGATTGCCCGTCAGATTTTTCAGAATACTTGAGAGATCTCTTTCTTCCACCAGCTTTGCCGCTTTCCCTGGTGAAAACCAGTGACGTGTCCGTTCGTCCCGTTCTTTCCAACGCCGTTTCAGTTTTTCAACGACCATGGGATAGAGGGTTACGCGGCAACGAACGCTATTCGCGCCCTCAAAGCGTTTGTCATAGAAAAAATGACCAACTGGCTGTTTCGAGATTGCCCCGACTGCACCTGCTTCTTCCAGTGCTTCAATTTCGGCGGCATGCCAGGGTTTCTTTCCTTCCATCAACCAACCTTTTGGGATGACCCACCGTCCTGTATCGCGCGAAGTCACCATCAGAACACGCAGCTTTCCATCCCTGTCCCAGCGCATCGGAAGTGCTGCAATCTGGTCTGTTATGTTGCCGTCGCTCATGCTGCCCTCAATGACACGGTATCAAAAGCGCACCCAGAATAACCTTCAGTCGTTAATGGTGGTCTTTGGGTTTTCACTTTGAAACGGTTCAATTCACACATTCTTGCCTTGCGCTTTAGACTCTTCCGAATTGTCACAACCTACTGAGGGTTATGCAACAAAAATTATTGCATTATGCCCGAAATCCCACAAAGGTGGGGCTTGAAACCTGATTGGGTTGTTGGATGTCCAAAACGAAAATACGTGCCAAAACGATTGAAAAGGGTCGGGGTAGGGTAAAGAAATCCGACCGGCGCCAGCAAATACTGCTGGAGTTGAAGCTTCGCCCGCACGTTCGCATCAATGAATTGGCCCAGCGTTTCAACGTCTCTAACGAGACGGTGCGCAGGGATTTTGACGCCCTGTCGAATGACGGCCTGATCGCACGCGCGCACGGAGGGGCATCTGCCCCGGCACAAGGGCATTATCCAGGTCTGGACGAGCGAGCCAACGCGCGGATTGAGGAACGCGAACGCATAGGTATCAGCGCGGCGGGGTTGGTACGCGATGGTGAAACGGTCATGATCGATTCCGGTTCGACCACAATCGAAATGGCCCGTGCATTGGCCTATCTCGGCACTCCTTGCACAGTGATTACGAATTCTATTCCGGTGGCAATGACCCTCGGCCATGGGGCTGCCGAGGTTTTGCTTTGTCCAGGAGAATATCTGGCAACCGAATCTGCGACGATTGGAACCGAAACGCTGGAATTCCTGTCTCGGTTCAATGTCGACAGATGCATGATCGGCTCGTCGGGTTTTTCGGTTGAAGGCCCTTCAGAAACCGTGCGCGGTTTTGCGGCTGTCAAAAGAATGATGCTGACGCGCGCAGCAAATCGACATCTTTTAATCGATTCAGGGAAATTTGGCCGTAAAGGCCTGTCTCAGGTCGGAGACCTGACCAGCCTGGATTCCATAGTTTCCGACACGAAACCAACAGGAGAATTGCTTAACGCGATCAACGGTGCCGAGGTTGATGTTCTCGTCGCCCCGTAAACACTGAAACGAATGACGAACAGCGGACTGCAAAAAGACCGCGCATGACTGGGAGGAAAACATGAAGATAGACATCAGATTATTGATTGGGGCATCGGCAATTTCGCTTATGTCGCTTTCCGGCACAGCTTCGGCGCAAGATTGCCCGAGGGGTGATCTGGACGAGCGATTTTGCGACGTGGATGGGGATTTGATTGCGGATATCCCCACTGATCCCAATGAGTGGATTGATCCTGACACCTTGATTTTTGCGTATACACCGGTTGAGGATCCGGCGGTCTACCGGGATGCTTGGGTTGAGTTCATTGACCATCTTGAAAGTGTAACTGGCAAAAATGCCCAGATATTTCCAGTTCAATCGAACGCGGCGCAAATTGAGGCTATGCGCTCTGGACGTTTGCATATTTCGGGTTTCAACACTGGATCTAACCCTTTGGCAGTGAATTGTGCCGGTTTCCGCCCATTTACAATTATGGCGTCGGAAGATGGACATTTCGGCTACGAGATGGAATTGATCACATTTCCAGGATCAGGTGTGGAGTCGGTAGAAGACATCAAGGGCGGTAAGCTTGCTTTCTCGTCGCCCACGTCGAATTCGGGTTTCAAAGCGCCATCTGCTATCCTGAAGGGTGAGTATGACATGCTTGCAGATCGTGATTTTGAACCAGTCTTCTCAGGCAAGCACGACAATACTGTTCTCGGTGTGGCCAACAAGGATTATCCTGCAGGTGCTGTCGCCAATTCTGTGATGCAGCGTATGATCGCACGAGATGTTATCAGTGCTGATCAAGTTGTGTCGATCTACAAGTCTCAAACCTTCCCGACTACTGGTTTCGGCACTGTTTACAACCTTCCGCCCGAGCTTCAGGACAAGATTAAAGAGGCCTTCTTCACGTTTGATTGGGAAGGAACCGCGTTACAGGCAGAGTTCTCCAAGTCCAACGAGGCCCAGTTTATCGATATGAACTACAAGGACTTTTGGGACGTCATTCGGAAAATTGACGCGGCAAACGGCGTCTCCTACGCCTGCCAATAAGCCTTGGTCAATCCGGCGGGCCTGAATAGGCCCGCTAATCACCCTAATCGGGGGCAATTTATGCTGCGTCTTCAAAAGCTAACAAAAACCTACAAGACCGGAGATCAGGCACTGAAGGCCGTCGATCTTGAGGTTCCCAAAGGGCAGGTGCTTGCACTGATCGGACCCTCGGGCGCGGGTAAATCGACCATGATCCGCTGCATAAACCGTTTGGTTGAGCCCACAAGCGGCGGTGTTCTTCTGGACGACATGGATCTGACCAAACTCGGCTCGGGTGCGTTGCGGAAAGCACGCCGCGAAATGGGTATGATCTTTCAGGAATATGCCCTAGTCGAACGCCTCACCGTGATGGAAAACGTATTGTCCGGTCGGTTAGGGTATGTCGGTTTCTGGCGCAGCTTTCTGCGGCGGTATCCGCAGTCCGATGTGGACGAGGCTTTCCGCCTTCTGGACCGCGTGGGACTGTTGCATATGGCTGACAAACGCGCGGACGAGTTATCAGGTGGTCAACGCCAAAGGGTCGGTATCTGCCGCGCTCTGATCCAGAACCCAAAGTTGTTGCTGGTCGATGAACCGACCGCGTCGCTGGATCCGAAGACCAGTCGTCAGATCATGCGGTTGATCACCGAACTGTGTCAGGAACGCGGGCTGGCGGCCATTATCAACATCCATGACGTGGCACTAGCCCAGATGTTTGTTCCCCGTGTCGTAGGCCTCCGCTTTGGCGAAATCGTTTTTGATGGTCTCCCAACAGGGCTCACCCCGGAAAAGCTGACCGAGATTTACGGCGAGGAAGACTGGGAAGCGACCATCGAAAAAGTGGATGAGGATGAAGATGTCGAGGCCGCAGAATGAGCCATCGAGAACTTGACGACATGCTGGGAAAAGGTTGGCGCAAACCGGCCTTTATCAAAAACACGTTGCTGCGCAGGGCATTGATACTTGGGTTTTTCGCTTACCTGATCGCGGCTTTCATGACCATCGATGTTGATTGGGGAAGGGTCTATGAGGGACTGGACAGGGGATGGGCGTTCGTCCTTGCCTTTACCAGCCCGGATTTCATTTCACGGTGGTCAGATATCTGGGCCGGCCTTCTGGAAAGCATTGTGATGACCGTGGCCGCGTCGGTTGTTGGTATCCTGATTTCGATCCCGATTGGATTGGGGGCTGCACGTAATATCGCCCCGTTGCCAATCTATATAATTTGCCGCGGCATTGTCGCGTTAAGCCGGGCGCTGCAGGAAATTATCGTTGCTATTTTGCTTGTGGCCATTTTCGGATTTGGCCCGCTGGCAGGATTTCTGACGCTGTCCTTCGCGACAATTGGATTTCTTTCCAAGCTCTTGGCTGAAGATATCGAGGCGATGGACAAAGTTCAGGCAGAGGCGATCCAGGCCTCTGGTGCAAGATGGCTGCAATGGATCAACTACGGGGTTCAGCCTCAGATCATGCCTAGGCTTGTGGGTCTTTCCATGTACCGGATCGATATCAATTTCCGGGAAAGCGCTATTCTCGGGCTGGTGGGGGCAGGCGGCATTGGCGCGACACTGAACACTGCTTTTGATCGATATGAATATGACACGGCAGCCGCCATTCTGATCCTTATCATCGGGATCGTCATGGCCCTTGAATACCTTTCGGGGATTATCCGCGCGAGGGTTCAGTAATGCCTGTTCTTGAACGCGACGATACAAAAATCTGGCGCAGGCGGACGACGGGCCAAAGCCTGGTTCGCTGGTTTGGCTGGCTTTTGGGCGTAGCGATTTTTGTCTACTGTTGGCAGCTCATTTCAGAATCGACAACCTGGTTTTTTGTCTGGGACGCGCCCCGTATCGCCAACGATATATGGACCCGAGCAACGCCGCCCAAATGGGACTATATCACCCAGTTGGGTCGCCCGATCTGGGATACCCTGAACATTGCTACTCTGGGCACGATCATCGCTCTGTGCTTGGCTGTACCTGTTGCCTTTTTGGCGGCCCGCAACACTACTCCGTCGGCGTTGTTCATCCGCCCCATTGCCTTGTTGGTCATTGTCTCGACCCGCTCAATCAACTCGCTGATCTGGGCGCTGCTATTGATCGCTATAATTGGACCGGGCGTGTTCGCAGGTGTCATAGCAATCGCCATCCGTTCAATCGGGTTCTGCGCTAAACTTCTTTACGAAGCGATTGAAGAGATTGATCACGGTCAGGTCGAGGCGATCACAGCCACCGGTGCTTCGCGGTGGCAAGTCATGGCGTATGGGATCGTTCCGCAAATCCTGCCAGCATTTGCCGGAATTGCAGTCTTTCGTTGGGATATCAACATTCGCGAGTCCACAGTGCTTGGGCTGGTTGGCGCCGGTGGCATCGGGTTGCAGCTTTCGGCCTCGCTTAACGTTCTGGCGTGGCCGCAAGTGAGCCTGATCCTAATTGTAATTCTTTTTGCGGTCATGATCAGCGAGTGGGTTTCGGCAAAAGTACGAGGAGCGATCATTTGACCGGATTCTCAGCGCAAGAGGCTTTCAAGGCTTACGAAGCCGTCCGGCACCGCCTTCCAGATATTGAACCGAACGACGTGAGCTATCGTCGTATCGAGACTCTTTCCGAAATTAAGGATGAGTTTGACGTGTTTCTTCTGGATGCGTTCGGGGTTCTTAATATAGGCGACACGGCGATCCCCGAAACGCCCGAACGGATCAAGTCACTGAAGGCTGCGGGCAAACGTGTCTTGGTGGTGTCGAATGCCGCTGGGTTTCCCCACGCCACGCTGTTGGAGAAATACACCAGACTGGGATATGACTTCGCGCCGCAGGATGTGATCACCAGTCGGGCTACGTTGCTGTCCGGGCTGAATGGCCAACGTGGGCTGCATTGGGGTTTGATGGCGACACCCAGCGCCGGTCTTCGCGACTTGGAAGGTTTGAAATTAACCTATCTGGAGGATGACCCGCAGCCCTACGAATCTGTTGATGGTTTTCTGATGATCGGGTCAGCCGCCTGGACCGAAGCCCGGCAGGCGATGTTGGAGGCGGCATTGCTAAGCCGCCCCCGCCCGGTATTGGTGGGCAACCCGGATATCGTTGCCCCGCGCGAGTACGGCTTTTCCAAAGAACCAGGTCTTTTCGCACACCGTTTGGCCGACCGGACAGGTGTAGCCCCGCAATTTTATGGAAAGCCATTCGGCAATATCTATGATCTTGCTTTTCAGCGACTTGGGCCTGTCAACAAATCCCGCGTTCTGATGGTGGGTGACAGTTTGCATACTGACATTCTGGGCGCGCGTCATGCCGGAGTGGCTTCGGCACTTGTCTCGGATTTTGGATTCTTCGCCGGGCATGATGTCGAGGAAGCGATCAAACAGGCAGCGATCGTGCCGGATTTTGTTGTGACCCGACCTTGAGATTTTGAAGTAATGCGAATTGTAGGTGGAGCGTCCGGGCAGTGTTGGGTTAATTCACCTTTGATTTGCAGGAAGCTCGCGTAATGATGATTATGTTACTTTTACGGAGACGCATCCAGTCGGCGAATTTTACCTAACCGAGGTAATACTCACAGTCACGGAAACTCGAAACTGGTTCTTCCGCATCCTAACAATCTAGAACTCAATGCTAAGGGTCACTTTCGAGAACTCAAACCATCTCAGGCTGGAAACACCGCTGTTTTCTTGACTGTTCCATAAACAAAGCTGGTGTCGATCGAAGCTATCCCGCCGATCGGGTGAATTCGGTTTCGAATAAAGTCTTCGTATGCTTCGAGGTCCGATACCAATACCCGCAACTGGTAATCCATTGCGCCGGTCAGCACGTGGCATTCTAGAACTTCATCGATCATCCGAACGCGTTTTTCGAATTTCTGCACATCTGTTTCATTGTGCCGCTCAAGCCGGATGCGGACAAAGACGGTTATAGCCATCCCGTATGCAGCAGCGTCCACATCGGCACTGTATCCCTTGATGACACCGCTGGCCTCAAGGTTTTTGACCCGCCGCAAACACGGTGAAGGAGACAGATTGACCTCATCAGCAAGATCCTGGTTCGTCATACGCCCATCCCGCTGTAACGCTCGAATGATTTGCCTGTCCTTGGCGTCCATCTTATCTCCATTTTTTAGCATAATATGCCAATGTAGGTCCTCAACGTGGCATTATTCGCAACCCATTGCTCAAAGTAAAGGCGCAAAGTGATAACGACTTAGATCAGGAGCCCACCGTGACCCACACAACCGGATTTGCCACTCGCGCCATTCATCATGCCTACAACCCATTTGAAAATGATGGTGCACTGACCCCGCCCCTCCACTTGACCTCAACCTTCTCCTTCGAAACCGCAGAGGCAGGCGGTGAAATGTTTGCTGGCGAGCGCGCAGGTCATATCTATAGCCGGATATCGAACCCTACTTGTGACCTTCTTGAAAAGCGTATTGCCGTGCTGGAAGGTGCCGAGGCTGGGCTCGCGCTCTCCAGTGGGATGGGCGCAATTACCGCCGTACTTTGGACCCTGTTGTCGCCAGGTGACGAAGTCATTGTCGACAAAACACTCTATGGCTGCACATTCGCTTTCATGCGCCACGGTCTGGCAAAATGGGGTGTCACTATTACCCATGTTGACATGACGGACACCGCGAACCTGAAAGCCGCTGTTTCCGAAAAAACCCGTGTCGTCTACTTCGAAACCCCAGCCAATCCAAACATGCGCTTGGTGGATATCGCCGCCAGTTCAGAGATCGCGCATTCTGTTGGTGCGCAGGTTGTAGTCGACAATACATATGCCAGCCCCTATCTGACCCGCCCGATCGAGCACGGCGCGGACATCGTCCTTCACTCCGCCACCAAATATCTGGGCGGGCATGGCGATGTGGTCGCGGGTCTTGTGGTCGGAACCGCCGAGCAGATTTCTGAGATCCGGCTTGTCGGCATGAAGGACATGACAGGCGCAGTGATGGCACCATTCAACGCAATGCTGATCCTGCGCGGGCTGAAGACACTGAACCTGCGACTGGATCGCCACTGTGCGTCCGCCAAGGTTGTTGCCGATTACCTTCAGGCACACCCTGCCGTCAGTGAGGTGTATTTCCCGGGGCTTGAGAGTTTTGCCCAGCACGATGTCGCACGACGCCAGATGTCGCAGCCGGGGGCCATGATCGCCTTTGAAATCAAGTCTGGCCTGTCCGGTGGCATCAAGTTCATGAACCGCCTGAACATGATCCAGCGCGCCGTGTCCTTGGGGGACGCAGAAACCCTAATCCAGCACCCGGCATCCATGACCCATTCGACGTATACTGCGGAAGAACGAGCAGAACATGGAATCAGCGATGGCCTGATCCGACTTTCCGTCGGGTTGGAAGACGTTGAAGATATCCTTGCAGATTTAGAGCAAGCTTTGCCCTACCCTGCCCGCAGTGCCGCCTGAGTCCCGGAGACCACCATGCCGTATGATCCCAACCAGTTGAAAATCGTTGAACAGCGTCTGCTGTGGCTGTCGCATTGGATGATCCACCATGCCAACCATATCCGGCCCAAGGTTGATGGGATAAAGGTCGGTGGTCATCAAGCGTCGTCTGCGTCGATGGTTTCGATCATGACTGCGCTCTACTTTTCGGCTTTACGGCCCGAAGATCGGGTTGCGGTAAAACCGCATGCGTCACCGATTTTCCACGCGATGCAGTACCTCATGGGCAACCAGACCCGCGAGAAGATGGAAAACTTTCGCGGGTTTGGTGGCGTGCAAAGCTATCCCAGCCGGACAAAGGACATCGATGATGTCGACTTCGCGACAGGTTCGGTAGGTTTGGGTGTCGCGATCACCTCGTTTGCTTCGATCATTCAGGACTACGTCAAGGCCAAAAACTGGGGGGCAGATGCCCCGATGGGGCGAATGGTGGCGCTTGTAGGCGACGCTGAGCTGGATGAAGGCAACGTATACGAGGCATTGCAGGAAGGCTGGAAAAATGGCCTGCGCAACACGTGGTGGATTATCGACTACAACCGGCAGTCACTTGATGGCATCGTTCGTGAAGGATTGTTCGAACGGATTGAGAAAATCTTTGATGCCTTCGGATGGGATGTTGTGCGCGTGAAGCACGGCGTGTTGCAGCGTGCGGCCTTCAAAGAACCTGGCGGCGATCGGCTGCGAGACTGGATTGATGCCTGCTCGAACCAGGAATACTCGGCCCTGACGTTCATGGGCGGCGAGGTTTGGCGAAAGCGCCTCATGGACGATCTTGGGGATCAGGGGGATGTGACGGCGCTGATCGAGCGGCGCACAGATGCCGAACTCGCTGCATTGATGGAAAACCTCGGCGGCAACTGCGTTGAGACCATGGCCCAAACCTTTGCTGCCATCGAACATGACCGCCCTACTTGTTTCTTGGCCTACACGATCAAGGGATGGGGTACGCCAATTGCGGGCCACAAGGACAACCACGGTGGGCTGATGAACAACAGCCAGTTCGTCGCGTGGCAAGAACACATGGGCGTGCCTGCCGGTGAGGAATGGGAGCCACTTGCGGCAGTGCAGGACCCGGAAGCGCTGAAAGACTTTCTGTCGAAAGTTTCCTTCTTTGCCAAAGGTCCGCGACGCTATTTCGATGACAAGCTGGATGTTCCATCTATTGACATCGACACAAGCCGCGAAATCTCGACCCAAATGGCTTTCGGCAAGATTTTGGATGACTTGTCGAAGGGCGACAGTCAATTGGCCGAGCGTATCCTGACGACGTCTCCTGATGTCACAGGCACAACAAACCTTGGCCCGTGGGTAAACCGGCGCAAACTGTTTGCCAGATCCGAGCAAGCCGACGCTTTTATTGAACACCGTATCCCCTCGACGGCAAAATGGGAATTTACTCCTGAAGGGCAACATATCGAGCTTGGTATTGCCGAGATGAACCTCATGTTGCTTTTGGGCGTTGCGGGCCTTTCGCATTCCCTGTTCGGCAAGCGGCTTATCCCGATCGGTACTGTGTATGACCCCTTTGTCAGCCGCGGCCTCGATGCACTCAATTATGCTTGTTATCAGGATGCGCGCTTTATGCTGGTCGGCACGCCTTCGGGCATTACGCTGGCCCCAGAAGGCGGCGCACATCAATCCATTGGCACACCGTTGATCGGGATGAGCCAGGACGGTCTGGCGGCCTTTGAGCCAGCCTTTGCCGATGAACTGGCCGTGATCATGGAATGGGCCTTTGATTATCTTCAGCGCGACGGCGAAGGGCAGCCGGACGAACGCACCTGGCTGCGTGACGAAACAGGCGGTTCGGTTTATCTGCGCTTGACGACAAACCCGATTGAACAGCTTGGCAAACGCGTGGACGATGAGTTCCGTCAAGGTGCCATTGATGGTGCATACTGGTTGCGGAGGCCGGGCCCGAATTGCGAGGTCGTAATCGCTTATCAAGGGGCCGTTGCACCCGAAGCGATCAAAGCCGCTGGCGTGATGGGCGAAGGACGCAAAGACATCGGAGTGCTGGCGGTGACTTCAGCAGATCGGCTAAACGCCGGGTGGACGGCAGCGCAACGGGCGCGTTCGCGCGGCAATCAGACGGCTCGGTCCCACATCGAAACTTTGATGTCCGGTCTGCCGCGCCACTGCAAGCTGGTTACCGTGATTGACGGACACCCCGCGACATTGTCTTGGCTGGGTGCCGTACAGGGACATCAGACCATCCCATTAGGGGTCGAACATTTTGGCCAGACAGGGACAATCGGCGACCTCTATCGGCACCATAGCATTGACGCGGACTCCATCCTGGAGAAGGTGAACGGTCTGACCCATGGCAAGGCTTTGCTTCGCACATGAGCGGCGGTATTGGGCGTCGCAGCTAGGGGCCCTTACCCTCCGGGTATTTGGGCCCTTTGTGCTGGCGCGCCCTTGGGTTCGAAACCCGGAACGAAAGGCACCTTGTTCGAGCCAAACTTTTGGGATCTGAGAAGAATTGCCGTTCGGGACTAAAGAAGAAATCCGCACGCCTTTGCTTCTGTCACTACAGGTGCTCAAAACTGTCGCAGGTATGGACCGCCATGAAAATCAATTTTGCGTGCATTAAGTCGAACTATGTGCGCTATCCGGCCGGTTTATTGGCAATAATCTTTTTCATGTATGCGCTTAATAAAAATGCGTCTGGCCTTCGAGAAGGTAACTCTTGAATTGCCGTTAATATTGTAGTTTGCAGGAGGCACTCCGGTACGCGTTTGCCCCAAAAAGAACACTTTGTTCGAACAGTTTCAGCGCAATCAATAACACCTAATTTCTAAGACAGAATAATGGCCACTGTTACAACAATCCCCAGACCTTCCGTAAGTTCTCCTCTCAGCTCTATCCAGGGTACCTATGCATATGGTGACGGGAATCCGTCGACCACGACAGTGATTTCCTACAGTTTCGGGCATTTCTCCGATACACTCGCTTGGTCATCGGAGTATAAGGCGGAGTTTCGTGCGGCGCTGGCCGCAATAGAAGCCGTTGCAAACATTAATTTTGTCGAAGTCACCTCCGGTTTCGCCGACTTGGTTGAGGTTATTGCGCCTTCTTCATTCTTTGATAACCCGCGAACTCTCGGATTTCATTATTCGCCATCGAACGGGACGTCCTATGGTGCGTTCAACACGTCATACTGGACTGCTTCTTTCAACGGAAACGGTGATCCGGGCGGGTATTTCTTTACCACTTTGGTCCATGAATTAGGTCACGCCCTCGGGTTGGGCCATCCTCATGACACCGGATTGGGAACAACCGTGTTGAACGGTGTAACGTCGCCATTCGACTCGTTTGGCGCAGCGAACCTCAATCAGGGCGTCTATACTGTGATGTCGTATAACGATGGATGGACTTCACAAAACGGGGCGCTGTACTTTAACGCAACGTACGGTGGTTCAACGGGGCTTGGGGCTTTGGATATTGCCGCGTTGCAGGCCATGTATGGGGCGAATACATCGCACAATTCCGGGGGCAACACCTACACGCTTCCCTCTGCAAACGTCGCAGGAACAGGGTACCAAGCCATTTGGGATACTGGTGGAATTGACACGATCCAGCATGTAGGCAGTTCGAACGCACAGATCGACCTAAGGGCTGCCACCTTGGATTATTCCGTCACGGGCGGTGGGGCGGTTTCCTTTGCCGCTGGGGTAAAAGGTGGTTTCACAATCGCGCACGGCGTTGTGATTGAAAACGCGTCGGGCGGGTCGGGCGCTGATATCATTATCGGAAACACTGCGCAGAACGTCTTGCGTGGGAACGACGGAAACGACACCATTCACTCGCTGTCCAACGGAAGCAACAACAACACCATCTATGGCGGCCAAGGCAACGATATCATTTTTGTGGCCCAAGGTACCGGCGCTGACCAAGTCTTTGGGGACCAAGGCAATGATCTGGCTGTCGTGCGAAGCAACGCAGGCACGTTTACAGGTGGAACCGGCACAGACACTGTCAGATTTGTCAGCGCGATAAGTAACTATTTATTCTTTGAAAACGGCGTCTTATACGAGTTTTTGGACGTCATCACGCGAACAACCTTCACGATTGCAGACGACGTAGAGTTGGTCCAGTTTCTTGACGGGCTACAGCAGTATTCCCGGTCGAATATCAAGTCTGCGATGCAGCTTTCAGATATCGATACTCAGGGAACAACGTTACAACATGCCAGCCAAGGGCTTTATGTGCTGGATGGCGGCAGTTCGAACATTGCTTTGATTTACGGTGGTCAGTCTATTGGGCAAAACTCGCTTGCAGGCTGGCAGGCACTTCAGGCCGAAGCATCGGGTGGTGGCTACAAGGTGCTGTGGCAAAATGCGAACGGATCGTATGCCGAATGGACCACGGATGCCACAGGCCAATATGTTAGCGGGACCGGCATAGCCAATGTCGTGGATGTCGAGGCCTTTTATGGTGTTGATCTGAACAATGACGGCCAGACCGGCCACGTCACAACCAATATCGAGACCAGCGGGTCGACAGCATTCGCGTCATCA